>JAPLUF010000107.1 GCA_026397755.1 Verrucomicrobiota bacterium | reverse complement strand
GCTCGGACGCCGATCCCGGGCGTGGGTCAAATTGACCAAGTCGATGTGCCGATCGACCTGCTCGGAGCGGCGCTCTTCAGTCCAATCCGGAAAAACCGAGTCTACAGCAAGCCGGATATTCTCGGCCACGGTCATCCAGGGAAGTAGGCTGTAATTTTGGAACACCACTCCGCGATCGGTGCCCGGGCCCTCGATGACCCGACCCCCTAGGGTCACGAAACCCGCGTCCGGCTTCAGTAGTCCGGAAACCAAGTGCAGCAAGGTCGATTTGCCCGCACCGGAATAGCCCACAATGGCCACGATCTCACCCTGCTTCACGGAGAGATCCACTCCGCGAAGGACCTCTCGGCGGGCCTCGGGCGGCCCGAATCCTTTGGAGACCTGCTGGAGAACGAGGAAGGACATGGGTTCAGTTCAGAGGATGCTCTTGAAGCGGCGTTCCAAGAGGCTCATGGCCCGATCCAGCGAGAAGCCGACCAGACCGATGGTGACGATGCAGAGGACGATGCTCGTGTAGAGACCGTTGTTGTATTCGTTCCAGAGGAAGTTCCCGATGCCGATGCGGCCGGTCAGCATCTCCACCGCCACGATGACCAACCAGGCAATGCCCAGGCTCAGCCGATAGCCTGTAAACATGTACGGCAGGGTGGCGGGAATCATTATCTTCAGCAGCGTCTGCGTCCTCGAGAGCTTCAGAACACGGGCCACATTGAGGTAGTCCTGCGGGATGGCACGCACGCCCACGGCGGTGTTGAGCACCGTGGGCCACATCGCACAGACGGCGATGGTGAACAGAGCGGCTAACTCATTGGCGCTTTTTCCGCTGTTGGCGAAGAGCACTACTCCCAGGGGCATCCAAGCCAGAGGCGACACAGGTCTCAGCACCTGAATGATCGGGTCGAACATTTTGGAAAAGGTCGACGAGAGGCCGAGCAGAAAACCCAAGGGAGTTCCTAGGATGAGGGCGATGGCGTATCCCTTGGCGACGATCACCAACGAGTACCAGGTGAACCGCAGGATTCCCTGGTCGAGTTCCTCGCGCTTGGCGAAGGGCTCGACGACATATTTGCGCGTCTTTTCCCAAGTCTGGAGGGGACCCGGCAAGTCCTGAACCCAGCCAAGTCGCACCTCTTCCACCGTCCCATCGGCCAGATTCCGGATCACAGTCCGTCCCGAGATCATTTGCCAAGCCAACAGGGTCAGGGCGACGCCCACCAACGGCATGAACACCGCATCCCAACGGATTTTTTTCATCCTAGATCAACCCTTGAGGTTCTTCACCGCGAAGCCCTGGGCATAGGCCTCTGGCTGCGCCGGATCGAAACGGACGCCGTCGAAGAGAGTCTCGGGGCGATCGTCGCGCCCTCCGTGAACGACCCCGATCTCCTTCATGGCCGCTTCATACAAATCCGTCCGTGCCACCTTGGCTGCGATCCCGGCGTAATCGGGAGCACCGTTAACCATGCCCCAACGCCGGAACTGGCTCAGCCACCAGGTCACGTACTTGGTCTGCGGGTAGTTGCAGTTGCGCTGGCTGAAGATCATCGGAGACGGATCCTTGAACTTCCGTCCGTCACCCATGTCGTAGTCTCCGAGCAACCGTCCGAGGATCACTTCCTTGGGGCAGTTCACATAACTCGGTTTGCTAACAATGTCGCACTGCTCAGGACGATTCCCCAGATCATCGAGCCACACCGAGGCTTCATGCAGGGCCTTGAGCACGGCCCTCACCGTTTTCGGATTCTTGTCCGCGTATTCAGCCAGGAAGGCGCAAACCTTCTCGGGATGGTCTTTCCAAATCTTCTGTGTGGTGATGGAGGTGAACCCAATCTTGTCGCTCACGGCCCGGGCGTTCCACGGTTCACCGACACAGAAGCCGTCCATCTTACCCACCTTCATGTTAGCGACCATCTGGGGCGGCGGGATGGTGATGAGGTTGACGTCCTTGTCGGGATGGATACCTCCGGCGGCGAGGTAATAGCGCAACCACATGGCATGAGTCCCTGGAGGGAAGGTCATGGCGAAGGTCATCGGTTCGCCCAAGGACTTGGCCTTTTCAACGAAGGGCTTCAGGGACTTCGGATCCTCTTGAACCTTGCCCATCAGTTCAGACTTGAGCGTGATCGCCTGACCGTTGCGATTGAGGATCCACGGGAAGACCATCGGCTTCTTGGCCGAGCCGAGAAGACCCATGGTGGATGCGATGGGCATGCCCAACAGCATGTGCGTGGCCTGATTGTCGCCGGTCTGCAGCTTGTCGCGGATCACCGCCCAACTGGCTTCCTTAGAAACCGAAGACTGGATGCCGTATTTCTTGAAAAGGCCTTTCTCGTGGGCGATGACGATGGGGGAGCAATCGGTCAGCGCGATAATGCCAAAACGCACATTCGGGGATTCGGGTGAATCGTCGGCATAAACCGATCCCATCCAACCGGTGGGAAGCCCGGCGAGCAGCGTCCCGGCGGCGGTGGTGCGAAGAAAACGGCGACGAGATGTTTCAGGCCGACAGGGTGTGGGGTTCATAGACTTGTCGAGTGGGTTTGAGTGGAGACTTGGAAAGGGGCCAGCGGCTGCGGGCCGCCTCATAGACATCCATGCGAAAGACCGATTTGATCCAATCGGGCCTCAGCGGCCGGCTGGGGTGATCACCGTAGAGTTCCCGGAGGATCCATTCGGCCTTTTCCGGGGTTGGCGCGTTGGCATCAAAGCGATGGAAGCAATTGAACTCAGGCAGACGAGATATCTGACCCTCCGAGATCGGGACTCGGCCGGTCCAAGCCGGGCGAATGAACTCCGCTGACAAGTTCAGGTATTCAGGACGAGCCAGAAGATCGATCACGGTCTCGGCCTCGTCGGCTCGGTCACAGAGGTGGCAGGCCTCCAGCACGGCAGCCACCAGTCGCTCGTGCTGCTCTGACTCCGTCGTGGCCCAATCACCGCGAACGGCCAGCACCTTTTCAGGATGACGAGGTGCTACTAAGCAACTAGTGGCCAGGCAGCAACCCAGACCTCGGAGCACCGCCTCGGAGTTCCACGGTTCACCGACACAATACCCATCCAGATGACCCGAGCTCAGCCCCTTGAGGATTTGCTTGGGGGGAACGATGACCACCTGGTAGTCGCGTCCCTCGAGCATATTGGCCGCCGCCAGCCATCCACGAAGCAGTCGTGAGTGAGTGGAATAAGTGGAGACGGTCCCGAAGGTGATCGGGCCATCCCGACGACGCGCCACCCATCGGGCCAGGTCGTCGGCGGTGCGCACGCCCTCGTCATGAAACCGGCGGGCCACCGTGATGGCATTACCATTGAGGTTGAGCACCAAACCGGTGCTGCAAGGAGACGGAAGATCGTCGAGACCTAGACTCAAGGCCAGAGGCAGGCCGCACGGAGCATGGGCGCCCTCCAGTTCTCCATAGGCGAGTTTGTTGCGGACCGAGGCCCAACCCAGCTCACGACTGAGGTGAACCCGCAATCCCTGCCGGGCAAAGAAACCCAACTCCTGGGCAACAATCAGCGGAGCACTGTCATTGAGCGGCACAAATCCCAAGCGGATCACGGGCTGCCCCGAGGCGACTCGGAGTCCTTTAATTTCCGAACGATTGGCTGAGGAGTCACTCATTCCTGCCAGCATCCTAGCGTGCCGGATGCCGGCATGGGCGGAGGGCCACTAAGACCGCGATAAAAAGATTCATCGAGATGATGAACCCGGCTCACTACTACAGTTTGGAGGAGCAGGAGCGGCCGTGGAATGCCCGGACACTTCGTGGATCGAAGGATCTCCGGGATCCAACGTCATGGCTCGCCCGCCTGAATTGAGAACGGTTCACCTCATCCATTTCTGACACCTCAAGAAGGTGTCTGGCGTTTTATGCCCATGCTGCGCAGGAATCAGGGCTGCTTTGGCAAGAGATCTGCACTCGGTGCTCGGAGGAAGGAGAGAAGATCGGCCACATCCTGATGGCTTAGACCCTCTTCCAAACCCTCGGGCATGAGGGAACGTCCCGTGGCTCGGATCTCACGGATCTCGGAACGGGCCCAAGACGAATCTGGGGCACCCGGATGGCGCAAGGTCAGGCGCTGGGCGGTTTCGCTGGCAATCAAACCCACCGCCGGTTCCCCGGTCTTGGGAATGATTTCATACGCAGCGTAATCCGGAGCGATTTGCCGATTGGGATCGAGAAGGTCCTGCAGCAAGGTTTCAGGTGACCGAGCATTGGCTCCCGCCAGGTCGGGGCCCACCCGTTGTCCCTGACCTTGAAGTAAATGACAGGCCAGACACAGGCGCGACACGATGGCTGCACCCCGACCCGGTTGCCCGGTCAAGGTCAGCGCCGGACGGTAAGACTCGAGCACGGTCGAACGGCCCACCGTGGAGACCGCCGGTCGAGGGACCGGCCGCATCGGTCCCGAGGCCGCTGGCATGAGGCGGAGCGAGGCCGCGAAAACCGTCGAACGCGAACTACTGGCGATGGCCAGACGAACCCAGCGGTCTTCGTGGCGCTCAGCCAATCGACGCAAGGCGGGCTCTCGGTTAGATTCCGAGGCGATGCTTCCCAGAGCCAAACCGAGTTGCATCGCTGCCGCCACGTCGGGCTCGTCGCAGCGACCCAGCATCGCATCGATTAACGCACGGGCCGGGGCCGATTCTTGCTCTGCGGGCGACCTCCGGGCCAACCCTTCTCCAGCCACTTGTGCCGCGGCCCCACGGAGGCGTGCATTGGGATCAGCCAGCAACCGCGCCAACCAACGCGGATCCTCACCGCCCAGCAATGACCAAGTCTTCAGCGCCGCCACGCGGGATTCCGGTCGATTCCAACGGTTCACCGCTGATTGAAGCGGACCCAAGGCCTCGGATCCCCCTCGCTCTCCCAACAAACGTCGAGCCGTGTCACGGCGCCAACCATTGGCCGTATCGAGCGAAGCCACCAGCGAGGCCACCGAAGCGTCGGCACGGAACGGCGGCCCTTGAAACGCGCGACGTTGACCTTCTCGCCCGATGCGCCAGATCCGCCCATGCGCCTTGCCCTCAGACCAATCGACCTGGGCGCGGGTGTCCTTGGCCACCCAATCGGGATGTTCCACAAACCGACGGTAGAAATCGGCCACATACAGCGCCCCATCAGGGCCGCTCGCGAATTGAACGGGATGGAACCAAGGGTCCGATCCGGCCAGAAACTCTGAGCCTACTTCACGACGTTCCGCCCGGAAGGTCGCTCCGTCGGGCACCAGCACGCGGCGATGCACCAAGTTGCGTAGACTCTCTCCGACGAAGGCATCTCCCCGATAGCCTTCGCCCAACCCGTTCCCATGGAACAAATGCAAGCCGCTCAGGGCATTGAAATGCTGACCGGATTCATTGTTGAAGACCTGGGGTGGTGGAGTCCTTGGAAAGATTTCGCCCCGGTCCTCGGGCGGCAGGAGATCGGCCAAGGGATCCACCGCTGCCAGCACCGGCGAGCGAAACAAGAACGCATCGGGAATGACTTCGTGCCGGATGGGAATGGTGTTCCAAGAAAGGAAACGGTTGCCCCAATCGTCACCTGCCAAACCGAACTGACTGCGGCCGGCCACCGTCTCAAACACGCCTGTGTCCGGACGGAAACGGAAATCGCGCCCCCTCAGGGACTGCACCGGATCTTGAGGACGGCGCTTGGATTGGATCGCCCCATCACTGCGTCCGTTGGCGCCATAAACCCACCCATCGAGACCCCAACGCAACCCGTTGGCCCGGAGTTGTTGATTGCCTGTCCCGAACCCGGTGAAGAGCACCTCGGTGACATCGGCACGCCCGTCCCCGTCGGTGTCCCGAAAAAACAGCAAATCGGGGGCCGCGGTGACCAAAATTCCGTCCCGATAGGGCACTACAGAATTTGGAAACGGCAACCCTTGAGCGAACACCGTGGCCCGTTCATAGCGACCGTCTCCGTCCCGATCTTCCAGGCGTCGGATTGTCCCTCCGTCGCCGGCATTGGGATAATCCCGCATCTCCGCCACGAATAGGAATCCGGCCGCATCCCAAGCCATCGCCACCGGGCTGATGACCTGCGGTTCAGAGGCTACCCAATCGATTTCCAATGACGCATCGGCCAGGTGCAAGCGGGCCCGCTCGGCATCTGGAGTTTGCGGGCCGTCGGCCGCTAGGACAGCGACACCGGCCATGAACCCCACGCCGACCGCTGCGGAACAGAATGCCGGGAACAACCCGGTCACCCATCGGTGATTCGGCCAGCAATTCGGATTCATCGGCGGGTATTTGTTGGAGGGTATTTGTTGGAAGTTTCAACGATTAATGAGCCCGCTCCAACGCCGCCACAATCGAATCAACGTCGTAGACACACCCACCCCAAGTTCCGCCGCTGGCACCCACTAGCGCGGCCCAGAGCCGGGTGTCAGCGGGGAGTTTTTCGTGCGGGGCCAATGCGGGATTGGCGGAGCGAGTCTGCAGTTCAACCTCGGCACGACCCGGTTCCCAAAGGCCCTCGGTATCACCGACCAAATCCAGTGACCCTTCGAGATTTCGGCAATCGACGCGGACACGGATGCGGTCGCCGGAACGGATCTTGCCAATAGGACCGCCGGCCAAGGCTTCGGGGCCGACATGACCGATACAGGCACCGGTCGAGACGCCACTAAAGCGCGCGTCGGTAATCAGGGCCACGTACTTACCGAAAGGCAAATGCTTGAGGGCCGAGGTCAACTGGTAGGTCTCCTCCATGCCGGTGCCCATGGGGCCGACCCCCGCCAGCACCAGCACATCGCCGGCGCGGATGTGACCCGCCTTGATGGCAATGATCGCCTCCCGTTCCCGCGTGAACACGCGAGCAGGCCCCTCCAAGAAGAACACCCCCTCGGGCGACAGCACCGCGGGATCGATGGAGGTGCTCTTGATGACAGCTCCCTCGGGAGCCAAGTTGCCGCGCGGGAAAGTCACCGTGCTGGTGAGGCCGCGTTCCCGGGCCAAGGCGGGCGGCAGGATCACCGAATCCGGATCCACACCGTCCAATTCTTGCAATCGTTGGCGGAGTACCGATCGACGCTCGGACCGCGCCCAGGCATCCAAGGTCTCACCGAGCCGATCCCCCGTCGCCGTGAGCGCCTCGAGATCGAGCAACCCGAGATCTCGCAAGTGCAGCATCACCTCGGGCACGCCGCCCGCCAAGAAGGCCCGCACTGTAGGATGATGGGTGGGTCCATTGGGCATCACGCTCACGAGGCGGGGCGTGCGGCGGTTAATGGCGATCCAATCGTCCACCGTGGGTCGGCGAAGGCCTGCCGCATGGGCGATGGCCGGGATGTGCAACAACAAGTTGGTCGAACCGCCAAAGGCCGCATGGACGGTCATCGCATTACGCAACGCGGAGTCGGTCAGGACCGCCCGCGTGGTCAGGCCGACCTTCTCACGGGCCATGAGCGCACGAGCCGAGTCACGGGCTAATTGGAGCCAGATCGGCTCGCCACTGGGTGCGAGCGCCGAATGCGGCAGGGCCAGGCCCAACGCCTCAGCCACCACCTGTGAAGTGGCCGCCGTTCCTAAAAACTGACAACCGCCGCCGGGCGTGCCGCAAGCCCGGCATCCTAGGTCGGCCGCCTCGTCCAACGTGACGAGTCCATGCGAGAATCGGGCTCCGAGAGTTTGAACGGTGCCAGCATCTTCGCCGCGTTCGGGGGGCAACGTCACCCCGCCGGGAACCAGCACGGTCGGCAGGTCCAACTGGGAGGCCAGCGCCATCATCATGGCGGGCAAGCCCTTGTCACAAGTGGCCACACCGAGCACCCCCACCCGCTGCGGAAGGGATCGAATCAAACGACGGAAGACGATGGCCGCGTCATTGCGAAACGGCAGGCTATCGAACATGCCCACCGTACCTTGGGTGCGGCCATCACAGGGATCGGAAACAGAGGCGGCGAAGGGCAGCGCCTTGCCCTCGCGAAAGGTTTCAGCGGCGGCCCACGAGAGGAGGCCAATCTCCCAATGACCCGTGTGGTAACCCAGCGCGATGGGGCGACCGTCTTCGGCTCGGATACCGCCCTGGGTACTGAGGATGAGGAACTGCTTGCGACCCAATTCGGACGGGTTCCATCCCATGCCCGCATTTTGGGTCATGCCGAAGAGATCCCCGCTGGGGGCCTCGCGCAACATCGCCTCGGTCAGGGGGAGTTTTCCGGCTGGACCGGGCCCGCGGGTACGCAGACGGGCCAGGGCTTCCGGAAAAGGGCCAAAGAGTTTAGCAGCAGTCATGCTCCGTAGAATTCTCTTCTTTCTCGGTGCTCCAAAAAGGCGGTCACGGCTTGCGATCCGTCGGCACGTGAGTATCCCAGGTCCGACCCGATTCCGGAGAAACCTGGGTGAACCCCAATCCCGACGGGGGATTCGGAATGCGGATCAGGTGTTTGCAGCCCGGGCATTGGATCTGTCGCCCAGCGAACCGTGCTTCGCATTGGAGCGGTTGGTCACAGTGGGAACAGAAGAACTTAAATTCAGGAATCTCCACTTAAGAAGTGAAGCCACCGAGCCTGCGGCCCGCCAGCTTGAAATCTAGGATCGGCCAGCTCGCTCGGGCACCCGTCAATTCGGGGAGACCGGGGGACTTACGCCGACCACTGGAGAGTTCAGCCACCAGACCGTGGTTCCACCCCAGACGGCGGATTCGGTCCCGCTGTCGCCAACGGATCAATGCGGGTGCGCGGAAGTCGAACTCGCATGCGTCGCTCCCACTCGGCAAGGCCCGTATCCCCGTCGGCACGGGACATCATCTCCCCGAGCGTCTCACCGCCCAATTGACGCGCCTTGAGGTACAGCTGCGCCACCACCAGAGACATCAGAGGCGTGGTGATGATGCCCACCAACGACGACAACTTCACCCAGGCCTGATGGGCCGACTGGACCTCGCCTTGGGCTTCGGTCGGAAGCATTCCGAGCATCCCCTGCACGATCGCCGGAACGAGCAATTGGAGGACCACGGTCAAGCCCACGGCCCATCGGCACCGAGCCGCCAACTGACGCGAGCGGCGAAAGGCCTCACGGCCGTCGAGTCCCTCCATGAGCACCACCGGGGCCCAGAACGATTCCCGCGCCCAGACCACCAAACCCGGGATAACCAACAGCACGAATCCGAACACGACGTGGACTAGCGACAGGACGGCGGTCTTGAGCAGGGACCAGCGCCGGCGGCGGACAAAGTCGAACGCCCAGCGCAGCGGAAGCACCTTGAGCGGAGCCACTTCCCACTGGGCCGCTAAGACGGTCAAGACGCCGGAGATGATGGTCGCGGCCAGCAGCATGGCTACGGGTATCAGCAACCCGAAAAAGACGGTGAGAGCGATGCCGCCGGGCCCTCGGGTTTCCACCCGTGCAATGCCCAGCCCAATGGTGATGAGCACCACGAGGATCAACGGCACATGGGCCAAGGCCGAGAGCCGGATAATGGCCGGAAAATGCTCACTGTAGAGCGCGAAGGCTCGACGGTAAACGGACCCCAGACCCTGGGCATGGGCCCTGAGACCATTGGCCAGCGACATCGCCGTGGGCGGTCGGCGAGCCGGATCCTTGTCCAAGGCCGACATCACCACGCGGTCCACACCCGCGGGCAGGCGCTGGCAGCGTTGGCGCAAAATGGCGGGTGCCGCGGAGTCCTGCGCCTCAAGGACGGAATTGCGGCGTTGCCGCAAGGTAGTCGGAGGCGTGGACTGATGCGCCTCGAGGACGTCAGCCACCTCACCGAGGAACGGCGGTGATCCGGAGAGCATCTGGTAGGCAATGATCCCCAGGCTGTAAATGTCGGATCGGGCATCTAGGGCCTCTCCCCGGCATTGCTCCGGAGACATGTACAGCGGGGTTCCCAACACCGATCCCACCCGGGTCAAGGCCGCGGTCTGGATTCCCGGAAGAACGGCCTCGGCAGAATCGCCAGCGTCCTTTGAGACCACGGGAGCAGTCATCCCATGGGCGCTCTCATCGACTAATTGCGCGATGCCGAAGTCGAGCACCTTGGCGCGGAAGCCCCCAAGGCGGTCAGGCTCGAGCCAGATGTTGTCGGGCTTGAGGTCGCGGTGGACGATGCCGTTCTGGTGAGCCTCCTGCACCGCAGAGCAAACTTGGTCGAGGATCTCCACCACGCGGGGCAACGGCAGGCTCTTTTCTTCGCGGAGCACCTGGCCCAAGCTGCAACCGTCGAGGTATTCCATGACCAGGTAGGCCACTTCGTCATCACCCAACCGTGCGAATCCGAAGTCGGTGACATCGACGATGTGCGGATGACGCAACCGGCCCGCCGCACGCGCCTCGCGTCGGAAACGTTCTACGAAGTGGGCATTCCGCATGAACTGCGGGGCAATCAGCTTCAGGGCGACATCACGCCCGGTCCCGATGTGGGTGGACAAATACACCGAGCCCATCCCACCGCTCCCCAGGAGGCGTTCGAGGCGGTACTTGTCGGAAAGGATCGCGCCTATGCAATCCAGCGGGCCGGGAACATGGGGTTCATCGGGGTCATCGAGGGGCACGACCCGGATCGTATGCCTCTTGGAATCGGCGTGCTCCATGATCGGGTCAGTGTTTGCGTTGAAGACTGCCTCCGTCCCAATGGATCGGGCCAGGATCGGTTCCAACCGATCACCAGGGCGCTCGCCACCGCCCGAGAAACTATTTTCTCTCAGGGCGGCACTCAGGCTCTCAGATGGCGAAGTCGTTGTACTCGGGCTTCACGGCCTCCATCGGAGGATTGAGCATGCCGGCGGCAACTGTCGCGTTGGTACCCTGCTCGATCAGGATGAAGGCTCCGGTGAGTCGGTTGGTTCCGTAGCCGTCGAAGACGATGGGCTTGGCCGTTTTGATGCGGATCTCACCGATGTCGTTCATCGCCAATTCTGCCGGTTCGAATTCGGGCTCGATGGTCTGGATGTTGATCCGGCTCTCGAGCGAGGTGACCACGGCCTGCACGGTTTGCGTGGCGTGCTTGAGGAAGTATTTCCGACCCTTCTGGAGCGGGCGGGGATTCATCCAGCACACTTTGGCCAGGAGGTCGTTGGACATGCCCGGCAGAGAATCGAGTCCGACGATCATGTCGCCGCGACTGATGTCGAGGTCGTGGGCCAATTGCAGGGTGACGCTCTGGGGGCAGAAGGCTTCGTCCAATTCCCCGTCGAGGGTCCAGATCTTCTGGATGGTGCTCTTGAGCCCGCTGGGGAGCACCATGACGCGCTGGCCGACACGGACGATGCCGCTGGCAATTTGGCCGCTGAGTCCGCGGAAATCGTGGAGCTGGGCATCCGTGGGGTTGTTGGGTCGGTTGACCCATTGCACGGGGAACCGCAGGCCTTGAAGGTTCCAGTCGCTGGCGATGTGAACGCTTTCGAGGTGACCGAGCAGCGTGGGGCCGGAGTACCAGGGGGTGTGCGGAGACGGGTCCACGACGTTGTCGCCGTTGAGGGCGCTCAGCGGGATGAACTTCACGTCCTTGATGTCCAGACGCGGCAGGAAGCTCTCGAAGGTCTCGCGAATTTCGTTGAAGCGGGCCTCAGACCAGCCGACCAGGTCCATCTTGTTGATGGCGATCACCAGGTGCGGGATGCGCAGGAGCGAAGCGATATAGGTGTGACGGCGGGATTGTTCGATGACTCCCTGACGGGCATCCACCAGCACAATGGAGAGGTTGGCCGTGGAGGCGCCGGTCACCATGTTGCGGGTGTACTGCACGTGGCCGGGGGTATCGGCGACGATGAACTTGCGACGCGGGGTGGCGAAGTAGCGGTAGGCGACGTCGATGGTGATGCCCTGTTCGCGTTCGGCGCGCAGGCCGTCGGTGAGGTTGGCCAGGTTGATTTGGCCGCCACCGGTGATGTCGGCGGAACGTTCTAGCGCCTCCAACTGATCTTCCATGATCGACTTGGAATCATAGAGCAGGCGGCCGATGAGGGTGGACTTCCCATCGTCCACCGAGCCGCAGGTGTTGAAGCGCAACAATTCGATCGGATGAGTCGGAACAGACATGACCAGATGCGTATTGAAGGGCATCGGGGCCAAACGCGCACGTCAGAAAAGTTGGCTATGGAGCGAAGGGGGCGTCCAGGGGACTTGGGGGACAGGCTTGTGGGAATGGCTCTCGGGTGCTCTCACCTGTACCTGTTTTGCGGTGGCAGAGTGCCGGGGCTGGCGCTGGGGGTCAGTGCCTCGACGGGGCTCCGCGGGATCGGTCCTGCGCTCGCAGGGAACGTTGGGGCCGGCTGAGCTTTCGCGCTATCGCGCGACGGGGATCAGGATGTCGACGTTCCTATGCTCGCTCCGGCCCGGTCCCGCTACCGCTGGGTTGCTTGGGGGCCTGTCCCGCTATGGGGTAGTTTGATTGTCGCCGTTGAGGAAAAACAATCGTCGTTGACCCGGTGTGTTGAGGTGATGGCGCTGGGGGCGCTGAGGGCACTGGGGGCTCTGGGGCGGTGGGGACATGAAGGCGT
>JAPLUF010000236.1 GCA_026397755.1 Verrucomicrobiota bacterium | reverse complement strand
GCCGATGCCGTGCTCGTCAACACCGCCATCGCGGTGGCCTCCGATCCGTCCCGCATGGCCATCGCCTTCCGCGACGCCGTCACCGCAGGCCGCACCGCCTATGAACTAGGCCTAGGTGAGGCCAGCGATCAGGCCAGCGCGACCAGCCCGCTAACGGCCTTCCTCAACTGAATCTGCCCATGGCCGCATCGACCGACCCGCTGCCGCCGACCCTTCGCTTGGAACACTGGTCCGCACGACTCGCGGCCCTGAACGACCCGCAGACGCGCCTGGCCCACCTCGTGGAAGCCGCCCGTCTGAAACCTCCGCTGCCGGCAACCGATCGTCAGGAAGTTCACCAGGTGGCAGGCTGCTTGGTGCGCACCTGGTGGATCGCCCGTTGGCACGACGGGCGATGCTGGTTCCAAGCCGATTCAGACGCCATGACCCTCAAGTGCCTCGCCGGAGCCATCGCCGAACTGGCCTCCGGCGGAACTCCGGACGAGATTGCCGCCCTGGATTTTAGTCCCCTCGACTCATTGGGGCTCCTGAAACAGCTCGCGGAGAATCGGCAGAAGACGATCCGCAATTTAATAACCGCGACCAAAACCTTCGCCCTCCAATCGGCCTCCCTCCAACACTGAAGATCACTCCGGTCATGCCCCGACCCAGTCCATCCCTTCAACCACCGCAAATCCGCCCCATGGCGGCGGTGCGGCGCATCGTGGGCTTTTTGAGCCAGCGACCGGGTTGGACCGCCCTCTCCATCGGACTCCTGCTCCTCAACATCAGTATCGAGCTGTCGTTGCCGCAGTTCTTAGGATTCACCATCACAGCCCTCGGTGGCACATCGACGGACAGGTCGCTCGGGAGAACGATCGGACTTTTCCTTGGCTTAGTAGTGCTCCGAGCCGGAGTCGGACTCGTGCTGGGACCCATCCGCAACCGGACCGCACAGACAGCCCTGGGAGACGTCCGGGCCGCCGTGTACGACTCGCTCCAACGGCGCTCGTTCGCCTGGCATGACAACGCCCGAACCGGTGAATTAATCTCCCGGGCCGGAACCGATGTCGGCCGCCTGCAGGACCTCCTCTTCGTCTGCCTGCTCTTCGGCGTGGATGTCGCTGCCGGTTTAATCGGAACCCTGTCCCTCATTTTCATCACCAGCCCACGGCTCGGCCTGATGACCTTGCTGGCCCTCGTTCCCACAGTAGCCAGCATGGCCTGGTTTGCCGCCCAACTGCAGCCCCGATGGCGGCGCGTCCATGAGCGGCACGGAGCCATGAGCACGGTCATCCAGGAGAACATCGCCGGAGTCCGGGTAGTGAAGGCCTTTGCTCGGGAATCGGCCGAAATCACCAAATTCCGGTTACGACGAACCGACTTTCTGAAGGAGCTGACCGAGGCCGTAAACTACTGGGCTGCTCGAGTCCCCTTCGCCCAATTCCTCTTTGGCCTGGCCGTACCATTGACCCTGTGGATCGGCGGCAACGAAGTGCTCCATGGCTCGATCTCACTGGGCGACCTGGCGAAGGTGCTGGTGTATCAAATGGCCCTCGGCGGACGAATCGGCGTCATTGGGCAAATCACCAACATCCTCCAGAACTCCAGTTCCGCCGCCCAGCGGATCAGCGAATTACTCGATCCGCCAACCCTTCCAAACACCCAACGCCCGCCCGGACGAATCAGTCCCATCCAAGGTGCCATTGCTTTCGAAGACATCGCCTTTCAGTACGTCTCCGAGCCCTCCCTCCGAGTGCTCGATGAATCCAAGCCGCAGCCCTCAGAGAATCGCCCCGCAGCAGCGACGCCCTCCCGCACCCAGGCCCTCGAAGGGCTGTCCTTCACGATCCCTGCAGGCAGCAGAGTCGCCATCGTCGGCCCGACCGGCTCCGGCAAATCCACCCTGCTAGCCCTCATCGCCCGATTCTACGAACCGACCCACGGCCGCATCTTGCTCGATAACACCGACCTCCGAGACTGGGATCGCGACACCCTCCGCCAGAGAATTGGCATCGTCTTCCAAGAGACCTTCCTCTTCAGCGCGACCCTCGCAGAGAACATCGCCCTCGGACGCCCCCTAGCTTCACGGGAAGAGATCGAAGCAGCGGCCCGAAGCGCTCGAGCCGACGGATTCATCCGCGAACTGCCTCAGGGCTACGACACCGTCATCGGCGAGCGCGGCATTTCCCTCAGCGGAGGCCAACGCCAGCGCATCGCCATCGCCCGCGCCCTACTCATCCAACCTCAGATCGTACTCCTCGATGACGCGACCAGCGCTGTGGATCCCTCCACCGAAGAAGAAATCCGGGAAGCAATGCGGGAACTCTGCCGCGGTCGCACGACATTCTTGGTGGCTCACCGGGCTGCGACCATCCGCAGTGCCGATCAGATTCTTGTCCTGCAAGAAGGCAAACTCGTGGCCCAAGGCCAGCACACATCGCTCCTGACCAATTGCTCGCTCTACCGGGAATTGTTCGCTAACCCGGAACCGCAACCCCCCGCGCACTAATGGCCACCCACGACGACATCGCCCTCGACGAGGAGTTCGCCCAGAGCAGCTTGCGCGGTTCACTGCTCAAGAGGCTCTTCGCGTACACCCGGCCCTATCGCCGAGCCCTGTACACAAACCTCGCCCTCACTCTCCTGGCCACCGCGTCCGCACTCGTCGGACCACGACTCATCCAACACAGCATCGACCACGCATTAAGCCCCGTCCTCGCAGCTGGCGGGGCCTCCACGGCGCTCAGCGAATCCGCGGCAGCCCACGAAATCCTCATCTTGAGCGGACTCTACCTGGCCAACCTGCTGCTGGGATGGTGGCTCACCGTCATTCAAGTCCGCACCTCCATCGAGACTGGCCAGGGAGCCATGAACGACTTGCGTCTGGCTGTCTTCGAGCACATCCAACGCCTCTCGCTCAACTATTTTGACCGAACCCACCAAGGCCGGATTATCGCCCGGGCCGACTCCGACGTCGATTCGTTGGACCGGGTCCTCACCTGGGGTGCTGGTCAAGCCCTCTCCAGCCTCGTCACCCTAGTAGGCGTCGTCGTGCTCATGGTGCAATACGACCTGCGCCTGAGCTTGGCCGTGTGCTCGGTCCTCCCCCTTTTGGCCTGGATCACCCACTGGTTTCACCGCCGCGGACGCGAGGCCTACCGCAGCCTCAGAGGCACCCAATCCCGCCTCATCGCCGCCATGGCCGAGAACATCTCCGGCGTCCGCGTGGTTCAAGCCTTCGTCCGCGAGGCCGAAAACCTCCGCAGATTTCACAACCTACAAACCGATTTCACAGAGCGATGGGTGGCCTCGGCGCGGGTCTTCCACACCTACATGCCGGCTGTTGGACTCTTGTCCGGCCTCGCCACGGCCATCGTCCTCGGCTACGGCGGATGGCGTGTCCAGCAAGGCGGAATGACTGTCGGCGGACTCGCCGCCTTCGTCCTTTATCTGGGCATGTTCTTCGGCCCCATCCAAACGATGGGAGACCTTTACAACGCCGTCCTGTCGGCCGCCGCCAGCGCCGAACGCATCTTCGCCCTCCTCGACACTGAGCCCCAAGTGAAAGACTCCGCCGCCGCCACCGACCTACCCTCATTGCGCGGCGAGGTTTCCTTCGAAGGCGTCTCCTTCCGCTACGACACCACGCCCGCCGACCGGTGGATTCTCGAAGACATTCATTTCTCCGTTCCCGCCGGCTCGACCATCGCCCTCGTGGGCCAGACCGGCTCTGGAAAAACCAGCATCATCAGCCTCCTGGCCCGTTTCTACGAACCCCAGGCAGGTCGAATTTGCGTCGATGGCCTCCCCATCATCGACCACACACTCAGCTCATTGCACCGACAACTGGGCATGGTCACCCAAGAGAATTTTCTCTTCACCGGCACGGTCATGGAGAACCTCAAGTTCGGACGCCCCGAATCCACCGACGAAGAAGTCGTCATCGCCGCCAAAGCACTGGGAACCCATTCCGTCATCGAGCGTCTCCCCGCCGGCTACGCCACCGAAGTCCGCGAACGCGGCGGAAACTTCAGTGCTGGCGAGCGACAACTTATCACCATCACCCGGGCCATGGTTGCCGCCCCCCGGATTCTTATCTTTGACGAAGCGACCAGCGCCGTAGACCCACAGACCGAGCGACTCATCCAGGAAGCCCTTCGCACCTTGTTCCAGCGCCGCACCAGCCTCGTCATCGCCCACCGACTCAGCACCGTCCGCGGTGCCGACCTAATCCTCGTGCTCGACCACGGTCGCATCGTAGAACGCGGCACCCACGAAAGCCTCATAGCCCAAGGAGGCATCTACGCCCGCATGCACGCCCAATTCATCCGAGGCTAATCCACTCTTAGAAACCTGCCCCCAATTCCCACTACCCGGGGTTTCACCCCGGGCTGGTTTGCGGCGCCCCGTTGGGGCACTCCGAACACCCCTCCTCCCCCGAGCCTCCTCAGCGCGCGCAGGCCTGGTCCCGCGGGAGCCTACCGCCCGCCAACGCACCCAACCTCCTCTCTTAAAGGAGTGTCCATACACACCGATTTGGAGCCTGTCCCTAATCACTAAAAATAAGCGAGAGTGGCCCCTTTTGTGTAAATAGGTGGGACCGACCCCGTAACGAAAGAGGCAGCGGGACCGGGCCGGAGCAAGCATTGGAAGCGATTCACCCACCCCTCGCGCAAAGCGCGAAAGCTCTATCCTCTCCAAAGCTTCCCGGCGCGCGCAGGCCTGGTCCCGCGGGAGCCCACCGCCCGCCAACGCACCCAACACACGTCTCTTGAAGCCTGTCCCCTCCCAACCCTCTTTGAAGCCTGTCCACACACACCGATTTGGAGCCTGTCCCCAAACCCTTGTCCCCAAGCCTACAATTGCGCCCTTGAATCCTCGGGTTTTGAGCGGAAAGTCCGCCCCTCTTACTTATGGCACACGTGAAGTTGCACATCCCCGGACCCGTTGAGGTGAGCGCCAAGACCTTTCAAGCCATGACCCAGCCCATGATCGGGCACCGCGGTCAGGGCTTTAAAGACCTCTACAGCCGCATCCAACCGCAGCTTCAGTCCATGCTGTCCACCCAACAGCGGGTTTATCTCTCCACCTCCAGCGCCTGGGGCGTCATGGAAGGGGCACTGACCAACCTCTGCACCAAAAAGGTCCTCAACTGCATGTGCGGAGCCTTCTCCGATAAGTGGTTCGACGTGTCCAAGAAACTCGGCAAAGACGCCGAAGCCCTCCAAGTCCCCTGGGGCTCCCCCATCCGGGCCGAACAAATCGACGCCCGTCTCGCCACCGGCCAATTCGACGCCCTCACCCTCATTCATAACGAAACCAGCACCGGCACTATGAGCCCGCTGGATGAGATCGCCGCCCTCAAGCGGAAGTATCCCGACGTGATGTTCATCGTCGACGCCGTCAGCTCCCTGACCGCCCTCCCGCACCGCT
>JAPLUF010000351.1 GCA_026397755.1 Verrucomicrobiota bacterium | reverse complement strand
CGAGGGTGAGTTGCACCTCATTGTCGGTCCTTCTGGTTGTGGAAAGACCACTCTTTTGAGCGTGTTGGCCGGGACGCTGTCGAGCGATCAAGGTGAGGTAAATCTCTTTGGTACCCGCCTGACTGGCCTCTCGGCTTCGGAGGTCACGCGGTTTCGATGCCGGAACATTGGGTTCATCTTTCAGCAGTTCAACCTCATCCCAACCTTGTCCTTGGTTGAGAATGTGAGCGTTCCATTGCTGCTCAATGGGACCGGTCGCCGCGAGGCCGAAGCCCAGGCCGCGGAGAGGTTGCGACAGGTGGGGTTAGCAGGGCGGGAGCGCCAGTTGCCGACCCAGCTTTCGGGTGGGCAACAACAACGGGTGGCCATAGCCCGAGCGCTGATCCATGAACCTCGATTGGTGATTTGCGACGAACCCACCAGCGCGCTGGACTCGGTCACAGGACACCAGATTATGGAACTTCTTAGCACTGCGGCGAAGGCTCCGGGACGCTGTGTTTTGATTGTCACGCATGATCCTCGAATCTACGGCTATGCCGATCGTATTAGTGTGATGGAAGACGGCCGAGTCACACACGTCCACGCCGGGGCATCGCTTACCTCCTACATTCATTCGGAAAACCGTACCTAATTGTCCATGATCCTCTTTAAACGTCTCTCATTCTGGCTGGCGCTCTTGGGCGTGGGTCTCATGGTGTTTCTCCTCCGGGGCCAGAACGTCAAGGTTGCCAATCCGGGGCCGGTGTCTGAGCCGGCCCGTTCCCCTTATTCGCGGACGGTGGCATCGACCGGCTTGATCGAAGCCTCGCGCGAGAACGTGAAGATTGCCGCGCCCCGAGAGGCGTTGGTGGTGAGGGTCTTCGTGAAGGTCGGAGATTCGGTCAAAGAGAGGGCGCCACTCTTCCAGTTGGACGAGCGCGAGGTGCGAGCCCGTGTTCGGGTGCTAGAGGCGCAAGCAAGATCGCTCCGATTCCAGATAGCCGTCGAAGAGGCCCAGGTCGCCGATTTGGCCGATCAGTTGAAACGGTTCGCTCAGTTGGGTCGGGATCAAGTGGCGACTGAGGATGAGGTCAAGCGGCGTGAGTTTTCCCTGGGCACGGCTCGGGCCAGGGCGGAGGCCGCACGTGCTGTGGCTGCCGCATCCGAGGAGGCGGTGCGTCAGGCCAACACCGATTTGGAGATCCTCACCGTCCGCGCACCCCGGGATGGTCGTTTGCTTCAGGTGAACTTGCGCGAGGGGGAATTCGCCTCCGTGAAATCCTCCTCCGAGCCGTTGATGCTCCTGGGCGATGTGGACACCTATCAGGTCAGGGCCGAGGTCGATGAGCAGGATTCCGTGCTCATCCGGGCCGACTATCCGGCTGTCGCCTCATTGAAGGGGCACTCGGAGATGAAGACACCGTTGAAGTTCGTGCGCATCGAACCCTATGTGGTGCCCAAGCGCAGCCTGACGGGCGACAGCCTCGAGCGTGTGGACACCCGAGTGTTGCAAATCGTCTATGCCTTCGATCGCCCGGCCTTTCCAGTCTATGTCGGTCAGCAGGTCGATGTGTTCATTCAACGTCCCCAGACTGCGGCTCAGTCCACTCCTTGAGTTTTCATGAGATCCCTTGTCCTCGTTTCGCTGTTGTTGTCCCTCGGGCTTCCAATCACGGCCGCCGTCACCAATGCGGTGCCTTTGCCGTCTGGGCCGCTGACCCTCGATCAAGCTCTTGAGTTCGCCCTGGCGCATAACGTGACGTTACGGAAGGGGAGGCAGGATTTGGAGGAGGCCCAGGGGCTTGCCATTCAGCAACGCGCGGCCCGGTTGCCCCGTCTGGCAACCACGGGTGCGTACCAGCAACTGGATGAGGGGCGCATCGAGCGTGTTCAGTTCTCTGCAGCCCAACCGGCGACCCCCTTTCTCAACAACCAGAGCTGGAACGCGAATTTAGTGGTGACGCAGCCCATTTATGCGGGTGGCAAATACAACTCGATGGCCCGTTCCTCGCGGTTGACCCGGGAGGCGGCGCTGGCCTCTTACCAAGCGCTGGTGGCCAACACGCTTCTCGAGGTGCGGACTGCCTACAGCGATGTGCTCTTGGCGGTGGAGCAAATCGTCGTTCAAGAAGCTTCGAAAAAACTGCTCGAGCGGGAATTGGAGACAGCGCGCCGGAGCCTCGAGGCCGGGACCGTTCCGAAGTTTAATGTGCTGCGGGCCGAGGTTGAACTGGCCAATGCACTTCCGCCGCTCATTCGGGCCCGCAATCAGGAGCGAATTTTCCGCAACACCCTCGCTCTCTTGCTTGGTTGCGACATCCCGGCCGAGTCCGGGGTAGACATTCCGCTGCGGACCGCTGACAGCCTCAAGGCCGAGCCCTTCGAGGTTTCGGTGGGAGCGGCCCTCAATGCTGCCTGGGTTCGCCGGCCCGAGATTAAAGTGGCTCAAAGTGCCTCCCAATTGCGTCACGAAGAGGTTCTCCAAACCCGCGCAGATTTACTGCCATCAGTTTCGGGCATTGCGGGCTACGGCGTGCAGAACCGCAACTTCGTTCGGGACATTGACCGGACGCTGGACGGTTGGACCGTGGGTGTGCAGGCCAATTGGATGCTCTTCGACTGTGGTCAAACCCAGGCCAAGGTCAACATGGCCAGAGCTCGCGAAGAACGGGCTCGGTTGGAAGTCGAGGATGTGCGTCGGCGCATCGAACTCGAGGTTCGCACGGCATTTTCACTGTTCATGGAATCCAAAGAGGTGCTGGTGTCCCAGACCCGGGTTATTGAGCAGGCCGAGGAGGCGGTGCGATTGGTGACGGCTCGGGCCGACGCGGGAAGCAGCACACAGTTGGAGGTGTTGTCGGCACAGACCGCCCTCAAGCTGTCCCGCACTCAGTACAGCCAAGCGCTGCGCGACTACACCGTCGCCCGAGCGAAATTGGAGCGGGCCATGGGTGAGGGTGTGCGCCTGGTGATCGAAACGGGCAGTCGTTAGACCCTTTCGAGCGAGAGAGGCTCAAATCCGCAGTCCCGAAAGAACCCTCTGTTAGTCCCCTGGTTCCCTCCCTAGGGCCCGTTCATCGGCCAGACCAGGATTCGAGCAAGGCTCCGAGTCCCCGGTCGGAAGTGCGTGGGCTGACCAGTGCCAGCGAAAGGTGGGAAGGCTTTAGGAAGTCTCGGGCCACTCGGCGGATGTCGGCCGGTTGGACGGCCGCGATTCGAGCTCGGGTCTCCTCGGGCGGAACGACCCTGCCGAATCCCAGTACCTGTTCGCCGAGCCACATCATCATTTGCTCGGACCCCTCGAGCGACAAGTCTGCCTGACCGAGTGCGTAATCTCGTGCTCGCGCCAGTTCCGCCTTTCCGGGAGCCCGATCCACAAGGCGCTGCACTTCTTTGAGAATAAGCTTCAGAGCCTTTTCCAATTGGGTGTCTTCCAAACCCGCTGAGATCACCAAATCACCGCAGTCGCTCCAGGAGGTTCCTGTGCTCTGGATGTTGTAGGCTAGGCCGTGCTCTTCACGGATCGTCTGGAACAGCCGCGAACTCATGTTCTCGCCGAGCAGGACATTGAGCAGTCGCAGAGCGAAGCGGCGCTCGTCTTGCCGGGAGGCGGTCCGAAATCCCAGGGCGATGTGGGTTTGCTCGGTTTTTTTGGAGTGCAGCAGCCAGCGGGGTTTTTCAGGGGTGGCTGGTGCGGGCTCCGCCGGAGGGTTGGTTCCCAGGCGGAATCGTCGGATCCATCGATTCACCTCGGTGAGCAGGTTTGCGTGGGTCAGGTTGCCGGCGGCGGCGATGACGATGGATCCACTAATGTATCGACGCTCGAGGAACCCCAACAGGTTTTGCCGACGAAGTCCTCGAACCGAGCTTGCCGAACCGATCACCGGGCGTCCCAGTGGGTGCTCGGCAAACTGGACTTGATTGAGGAGGTCATGCACCAGTTCAGCCGGTTGGTCGCGGTACATGGCCTGTTCTTCCAGGATGACATCCCGTTCCTTGGAAATCTCGGTCGGGGCAAACTTGGATTCGAGAAACATGTCGCAGAGCACGTCGAGCAGCTCTGGCAACCGGGATGCCACTGCTCGGCTATAGAAGCAGGTGTGTTCCTCATCGGTGAAGGCATTGAGATAGCCACCGAT
>JAPLUF010000285.1 GCA_026397755.1 Verrucomicrobiota bacterium | reverse complement strand
CCCCCGTTGGACCGGTGTTTTTCCTGCTGCTATCACCCACTTGAACGCCGATCAGTCGATCGACTTTGCGGCGACGGCGCGTCACTTCGAGGTGCTGATTCAATCCGGGGTGTCCGGGTTGGTGGTGTGTGGTTCGTTGGGTGAGAATCAATGCCTGCTGCCCGACGAGAAGAGGGCCGTAGTGCGATGTGCGTTGGAGACGGCGAAGGGTCGGGTGCCGGTCTTGAGCGGGGTTGCCGAGATGAGCTTGTCGTTGGCAGCCACCTACATGCGGGACTGCGCGGCCCTGGGCATCTCTGGGTTCATGGTCATGCCTCCGATGGTGTACAAGGCCGATCCCGCCGAATTGCTGCATTGGTTCCGCACGCTGGCCGCGGTGACGCCGCTGCCGTGGATGCTCTACAACAACCCCGTGGGCTATCACGCCGATGTCACCCCGGAGATGTTTGCCCAGTTGACCGATGTGGCCAATTTGGTGGCCATCAAGGAAAGCAGCGCCAACACGCGGCGCATCACCGAGTTGCGCAATCAAGTGGGCCATCGGTACCAGATTTTCACGGGCGTGGATGACTTGTTCTTGGAGTCGGCCATTCTGGGGATCGACGGTTGGGTGGCCGGCAGCGGCATCGCCTTCCCGAAGGAAAACCAGCAGTTGTGGGACTTGGCCAAGGCCGGTCAATGGGATGCGGCGCGCGCGCTGTATCGTTGGTCGCAGCCGCTGATGAAGCTCGATACCCACGTGCATTTTGTTCAGTACATTAAGCTGCTGTGCCAGGAAACCGGTCTGGGCAAGGAGTGGGTGCGCGAGCCGCGTTTGCCCATATCCGGTGCTGAGCGGGAGGCGGTGCTCAAGATCATCCGCACTGCACTGGCCCAGAGGCCGAAGTGATGCCTGGGTGGGGCGTAACTGTTCGATCGGCGTTTTTGGCTTCTGTGGGCATTGTCGCGTGACGCTTACGCGGATGGGTTGTACTCGTTCCTTTGGGTCTGCAGAGGAACTTGCGTCGGTGTCCGTTCTTTGGTCTACACACTCTCTATATTTTGGCCGGGGCATGCCGAATTTAATTCATCTCCGCGGTTACATCGACCTCTGCTCTCGGGCCAGCCGGACCATCGTCTTGCACGACCTGATTGACGGCCGGTATGGCGTTCGCCCCTACGGTTGGCCCGAGTTGGAAACCATCCTCTTGGTCGCCCGTTTGGTGGTCTTGGGTGAGGTTCAAGTAGTCCAGAACGGCGGCGTGGTGCCCGCCGACAAGCTCTACGGCGAGCTCACCACACCTGCCAAGTGGCGCAGACTGGTCCTGGTTCAGCGTCGCAGCGTGGATACGAACCTACTCCAGAGCACCCGCACCTTGAGCAGGGACTTGTTCTCCGAAATGGGACCGGAGACCGAAGAGGCTCTGTCCAACTTCCTGAAGCTGAAGTTGAAAGGCTGGGAAACCGACCTCCTGTCTTTCAAGCCACTGGCCGAAACCGGCAGCTATCCGGGCAAGGAGGCCATTGCCGACGGCTTGCGGACGATCACACAGATCCTGGCCGAGGAGGACAGCTTCAAGTGCATCGAGCGGTTCAACAGCCTCAAGCAGGAGCTCCAAGATCTGGCCGACAGTTTCCAGGACCTGAAGCACTTCTACGAACGCCAGAAACCGGCCTGGGAAGGTCTGCGGAAGGCCTTGGATCGTTTCCAGCCCAACCGCCGCGAATTGGATCGGGACGCCAAGGCCGGTCCGGCGCTCCAGCGCATGGGCACCATCTTGGCTGCCCCGCGCCCTTACGGACTAATTAAGGAAGCCTCCGGCCTTATTCAGACGGTCGCTGAGGTCAACGACGCCCTGGTGGCTGCCCGACGAGCCGAGGTCTTGGATGCGATCGCGCGTCAATCGTCGCTCATTGATCAAGAGTTGGTGGCACATTCGGTAGATACGAGCGTGAAGGAAGCCTTTCTGGTACCCATCCAGACCCTGAAACGACAGGTTCAGGAGGAGCAAAGCTTGGCTCACTTGGCCCAGGCCCAGGGTGAAGCCATGGGGGCCCTCGACGACGTGGTTACCCGGGTCGAGAAGGCTCTTAAAACCGTGGTGCGACCGGCCTCCCCGAGCGCCTCGTCAGCACCCGCCACGCCGCCTTCAGCCGTTCGGCCCCGGAAGGTCATCAAGCCTGCCGACCTGTCGCCCAAGCCGTACCTGGAATCCCAGGCCGATGTGGACGCCGTTCTCGCCGCCCTACGCCAGCAACTTGAATCCGCCCTGGCCAAGGACGAACGCATCCATATCCGCTGATCCATGACGGCCGCCGACCTCAAAGTACAACTCGATCGCCTGCTTCAACTCCCCGCCGAAACGGAATGGGTGGAGTTCAAAGAAGCCCGGTCGAACTTTGATTCCGATGATCTCGGTCGGTACTTCGCGGCGCTGTCTAACGAAGCCAATCTGAAGGCGCAGCCGTCGGCCTGGCTGGTGTTGGGAATTCAAGACAAGCCTCGCAAGGTCGTGGGTTCCCAATACCGCCTCCACCGGCCGGATCTCGACAACCTCAAGCTGGAGATCGCCCAGCATACGGCCGGTCGGATCACGTTCCGAGAGATCCATGAGCTTAAACTGCCCGAGGGACGAGTGATCCTGTTCGAGATCTCGCCTGCGCCCGCAGGCATTCCGATGACGTGGAAAAACCACTTCTACGGGCGCGATGGCCATGCACTGGGCGCGTTGAATATCCAGGAGATCGAGCAAATCCGCAGTCAGGCTGGGCACCAGGATTGGTCTGCCCAGTTGTGCCCCGGAGCCTCGATCGCGCACCTCGACCCCACGGCTCTCCAGCTGGCCCGACAGAAGTTCCAGCAGAAGCACCAGAACCGCCCCTTTGCGGCCGAGATTCCCCGGTGGGACGACGCGACGTTTCTGGAGAAGATCAAGCTGGCTCAGGACGGCCAATTGACCCGTGGCGCGTTGCTGCTCTTGGGTCGCCCTGAGTCCACCCTGTGGCTGTCGCCTGCGGTCGCCCAAATCACTTGGAAGCTGGATGCCGATGAGCAGGCCTATGAGCACTTCAGCCCGCCCTTCCTACTGACAGTCAACGAGGTCTTCGCCCGGATTCGAAATCTCCGGTTCCGTCTCCAACCGTTCAACCAGCTCGTGCCCATTGAGTTGGAGAAGTACGACGCCAAAGTAGTGCTGGAGGCCCTGAACAACTGCATCGCCCATCAGGACTATTCCCGCCAGGCGCGGATTATCGTCGTCGAAAAGACCGACCGGCTAATCTTCGAAAACGCCGGAAACTTCTTCGAGGGTTCTCTCGACGACTACCTGTTTCGGGAGCGGGTTCCCCGCCATTACCGGAACCGCTCTCTGGCCGAGGCCATGGTCAGCCTCGACATGATCGACACCCTGGGCCTAGGCATTCGGAGGATGTTCCTGGCCCAGAGGAAGCGCTTCTTCCCCTTGCCGGAATACGACTTCTCCCAGCCCGACACGGTGCGGATGGAGCTGATGGGGCGGCTCATCGACGAGAACTATAGCCGAATCCTGATCGAGAAGGCCGACCTCGACCTCGCCACGGTTATCGCCCTCGACAAGGTCCAGAAGCGCAAGAGCCTCGGCCCGGCCGAGATCAAGGAGCTTCGCCGTCTCAAGCTGGTCGAGGGGCGCGCCAGCCACCTCTTCGTTGCCTCGAAGATCGCCGCCCTGACCGGCGACAAGGCCCAGTACATCCGCAATCGGGCTTTCGATACCGCCCACTACAAGCAGATGATCCTCGATTTCATCCGCGAATTTGGCTCGGCCTCGCGGCAGGACGTGGATGGTCTTCTGAAAGGCAAACTGTCGGATGTCCTGACGCCCGAGCAGCAGGAGACTCGCATCAAAAACCTGCTCGGCATCATGGCTCGTCGCGACCAAACCATCGTCAGGACAGGCTCCAAGAAGGGCTCGCGCTGGGTGATTCCAGATAAAGATACCAAGCCCGAAAAGTATCCAAAAAAGCCATGACAGAAGATGTATGCCATCGACCCAAACGCTCAGAAACCAATGGTTTTCTGGGCATTGAGGCTTTTGCTACCTGTGCCAGCAGCGGTTCCGCAGTAGCCAAATCCCCGTCTTTAAGTCGATCCATTGCTCCCCGGCGCTTCATGTCCGTTGCCGTGACTCTTTACCTATGAACCAGTCCGCCCTCAAGAACTACGCCCCCAAGGCTCGGCTCGATTTCATCCAGGCCGTCAAGGATCGGGCTGCCTTCTTCGGCCTCACGCCGGAGTCTCGGGTCCAGATCCAGGAAACCGGTGACGTGGTCATCATCAGTGGCCAGGCCTTCCCCAAGGTGGTTGCCCAACAGCGGAAAGCATTGCTCCAGCGGATCGCCGCCGAGGGCTACGAGGCGGTCATGGAGGCCATGGCCCACACCTTCATCAGGTGCTTCGGCCGCGTTGAGTCCTTTAATCGGCCTTGGCATCCTGTCAACCAGTCGCTTGGCCGCTGAAGCTTGCCGGGTCGAGTCCGCTGGCATCCAGTTCTGACCGATCGATGAGCTCAAGCGGCGGGGTTTCAACTATGGTTCTGTAGCCGGTGGATTACCCGAATTAGGGTGGGGTCGCTGCTTATTCCGGCTCAAGAGCGATGACTGGTTGAGGGGGTGCTCGCTGAAGCGGTTGTAACTTGCAGAGCCCCTGTTTGCCCAGAGGCCGTGATCGGGCAGGGCGGTTGGGTGCGGTCGGTGTTCGGGCGGTCCCAGCGACTTCTCGGGCGAGATCGAGGCTGCGCGTCAAGGTATTGCACCCTGAGATTGAGCGCAGAGTCTGCGTCGAGTAACGTGGCCTCCGCGCCCATGAATCTCTCCCGCTCCCTCCAAGCCGTCGCCGTGTCGTCGTTGTGCTGTGCCCTGGCCGTTTCGGCCGCCGATTGGGCGTGTTGGCGCGGGACCGATGGCTTGGGGATCAGCAAGGAAAAGTCGGCCCCAGTGTCGTGGTCGAAGGAGAAGAATCTCGCTTGGAAAGTCTCGCTGCCGGGCCGCGGTGCGTCCTCGCCGATCGTCGTGGGCAAACGGATTTACCTGACGAGTCAAACTCCCGACCAAGGAATGCATTTGTTGGCCCTCGATCGCGAGACCGGGGCGCTGGTGTGGGACACCGAGATCGCGCGCGGCAAGCTGCATGCCCACGATCTGCACAACATGGCCACCCCCACCGCCGTGTCCGACGGTCGGCAGGTTTGGGTCCTCTTCGGGACCGGTGATCTGGCCTGCGTGGGCGCCGACGGTCACATCGCGTGGCAACGGAATCTTGTGAAAGAATTCGGCCCGCTAAAGACCAACCACGGCTACGGATCGTCGCCGATGCTCGATGGCAATCGGCTCTTCGTCGTGCGCATGCATCAGGGAGTTGACTCGTACGTGATGGCGGTGGATGCCAAGACCGGCAAGGACTTGTGGAAGAAGGACCGTTCGAATGCGGCCCGCGAAGAAGGCAAAGACTCCTACTCCTCGCCTGTGTTCCATCGGCACGGCGGCAAACTCGAAGTCGTTGTGGCCGGAGCGGAGGTGCTCAACGCCTACAACCCGTCTACTGGTGATGTGGTTTGGAGTGTGAATGGCTTGGATGTGGCGCATCCCTACGGTCGAACCATTGCCGGTCCGACCGCGGGCGAAGGCGTGGTGGTGGCGGTGGCCTCGGGCTTTCAAAACCGCGGTTACACCGTCGGCATTAAGGCCGGTGGGCATGGCGACATCACCACGACCCATTCGTTGTGGAAATCCACCCGCTACTCGGCGGATTGCCCGACCCCGGTGATCGTCGGTGGGCATTTGTTCTCTATTCGCGATGACGGCATGGCCTCCTGTCTGAATTTGAAAACCGGCGAGGCCTTGTGGCAGGAGCGGTTGTTCACCGAGAACGTCAAGGTGTCGCCCGTGGTGGCGGCGGGGCGGGTGTACTTCACGAGTGGCCGGGGCAATACGGCGGTGGTGGCGGCGACTCCGAAGTTCGAGTTGCTCTCACGCAATGAGCTCAACGAAGACACACTGGCCACGCCAGCGGTGTCGGGCGGCCGAGTGTATTTACGTACCGAGGGTGGGCTGTATTGCTTCAACGGTCGTTAACAGGCTTTAAGAAAATCCTCGCCCGTGGTGGTTTATGGCGCATGGTTTTTCCATGCCTATGAGATCTACTTCCCGCTTGGCGGCACTCGTCCTCGGCCTTCAGTTGGGCCTGGTTTCGGTTTTCGCTCATTCCGCGATTGAACCTGCACCCCGCACCGACAAGGGGTGGGTGGATCGTCAGGCCAGCTTCAACGCCACAGTGGCTTCTGTGGGCTCCAAGGCACAGTTGATCTTCATCGGCGACTCCATCACCCAGGGCTGGGAAGGGGAGGGCAAGGAGACTTGGGCCAAACACTACGCCCACCGCAACGCCATCAATCTGGGCATCGGTGGCGATCGCACTCAGCACGTCCTGTGGCGCCTCGACAACGGCAACCTCGACGGTCTCAAGCCCAAGGCGGCCGTGGTGATGATCGGGACCAACAATTCCAACGGTGAGGACAACTCCCCGGAGCAAATCGTGGACGGGGTGCGCGCTATCGTGGACAAGCTCCGCACGAAACTTCCCGGTACCAAGGTTGTGCTGGTGGCCATTTTTCCAAGAGCGGAGAACTTCAGTGCCCCACGGGGTAAGTTGGCTCAGATCAATCAGGCGCTGCGTCGCATCGCCGATGACAAGACCGTGTTCTGGGCCGACTTCGGCCACAAGTTCCTCAACGACGACGGCACCATGCCTCGCGAGTTGATGCCCGATTACTTGCACCTCTCTAAGAAGGGTTACCAGATCTGGGCTGACTCCATCGAAACCCAATTGTCCCAGTTGCTCGGAGATGCGCCGGTGCAAGCGGGTGTCGCTTCAGGATCGGACGTATCGGGGGCCTGGGTCCTGACCATTCCGGGACCGGATGGCCAACCCGTGGACATGCCGATGACCTTGAAGCAGGAGGGCGCTCGGCTGACGGGGCAGATTGTCCGCGGCCGCGAGGCGGGCAAATTCTTAGAGGTGACCGACGGCAAGGTTCAGGGCGATACGTTGACTTGGACGATGCGCCGCGACCGCCCGGACGGCGGCAACATGGTGTATTCGATGTCGGGCAAGCTGGTGAACGGGAAGATCGAAGGGAAGACCGAGACCACGATGGATGGCAACGCGGTCAGCCGAGCCTGGACCGCCCATCGGAAGTGAGTGGAGTCGGGCCTTATTCGTTCAATCCGGCGGAGTTAGCGGCCGGTGGTTTGGGTCGGCTGATTGAATCGACGGGCGGTGTAGAGTTCGTCGGCCACTTGGAACAGGGCGATGCCGTCGGCGCTGAGGTTAAGCGCGGCGGCATCGGGTTCGGGTTGTCGGGCCATAGTCCCGGAACTGGGTTCGCCCGCCCAATGTTCAATCATCTTGTTGAGGCCGAAGACCACCTGGTGTCGATCCCGGTACACGGCGATGGACCGGTTGTGGTGCATGAGGCAGCGGGCCTGCTTGGCGCCAGAGGTCTCGAGGACATTGTGTCCGAAGAAGAGGCTCTCATACGGTCGGCCGATCATCCCGAGTAGCGTGGGAGCGATGTCCATTTGCGAGGCTTCGGCGTCGATGCGCGCAGGCAAATTGCGTAGGGCCGGGGCGACCACCACGCAGGGAATTTGATAGCTCCGCAGGGGGATGGTTTGGCTGCCATAGACGCGAGCTCCGTGGTCGGCGATGACCACGAAGACCGTGTTGGTCCAGAAGGGCTCCGATCGGGCTCGTTCAAAAAAATCACCCAAGGCCCAGTCAGCGTAGCGGACCGCGTGGTCGCGTTGGTGGGCCGCGGGATCTTCGGGAATGCGTCCGGTTGGGTAGGTGAACGGTCGGTGGTTGGACACCGTCATGAAGGTGGTGAGAAAGGGTTTCCCAGTGTGGTGCAGCGTCCGCATTTCCTCGATGCCGCGGTGGAACAAGTCTTCATCACTGACGCCCCAGGCGGTCCGGAAGGCGGGATGAGTGAAGTCGGATTCCTCGACCAGTCGCTCCCAACCATTGCGCTGCGAATAGCTGCGGATGTAGTCGAAGGTGCCGTGACCGGCATACAAAAAAAGGGTCGAGTATCCGTCCCGGCCCAGCACCCGGGCCAAGGTCTCCACATTCTCGGTCTTGTCGCGTGCGAGGATGGAATCTCCGGGCAATGGGGGGAAACTGGAGTAGATGGCTTCTAGACCGCGGATCGTGCGGTTGCCGTCGGCCAGGAGGTGGGTGAAGAGAGTGGCTCCGTCTTGGACGAGGCGGTCCATGCGGGGCGTGAGGGTGTCTGGACGGCCGTCCTTCTCGCGGCCCAAACATCCCCAGAACTCGGAGCCCAGGCTTTCCTCAGTGATGATGCACAAGTTGAGCCGCGGCTTCGCCGGATCACCCGGGATCGTTCGACGGAGCGAGTCGCGGGCGGTGTCGAGCCATCGGGACTCCGCCTCGGCATCGATGCTTCCATCGGGTCCGGGTTGCGGCGCTGCGGAGACTTCCGGTCCGAGGAACTTGACGCCCGTCTCGGTGAGCAGTGAGCGCAGTCCGGATAGCTGAGGTTGCGCGACCAGGCCGCCCGCAGGCCCGCAGCCCAACCGTTGGCGGAGAGTTCCGACACCACCCGTTGCCGGTGGGGCGGGATCGGTTGGAGTTGGTTGTGGGCCATCCCGAGGCCGGCCAGCAATGCCCAGGCCGAGGCGAAGGACCAACGGGTGATGGGACGCACGGACTGCCATCGCGGCGGCGGGGTCCGCACGAAAAGAGTGACCGACAACGACAAACCTCCGGCAAAGCAGCCCAACCCGATCCATGGGAGTGGGTAGCTCTCCCTCAAGTTGGTGAACACCTCATGGGGATAGATGAGGTAGTCGATCGCGACGGTGTTGAAGCGGCTTTCAAACTCCGCGAAGAAGTACCATTCACTCATCCAGAGAAAGAGCGTCACCATCAAGGCCACGCTCACCGCGATACGAAAAAGCCCCCGACGTGTTGGGACCCAGGCGCGGATTCCCAAGGGCAGTAGCAACAGGCTGGGTAGGGCAATCACCGCTGAGAGGAACGAACTCAATCCGATGATTAAGGCGGATCCGGCGAGGGAACAGGGGATGTCCGCCAAGAGGCCGGATCCCAGCACCCGAAGGCATTCAACAGCTCCTAGACCGGCCGGTGCGAACCGGACCCAAAGCACGGCTCTCAAGACTTGCCAGGCGATGAGCAGTATTAGGCTGAGACCGAGGGGGAATCGGACCAGAGGCCACAAACCTTGGTTTTTTGCGGGGGAAAGGGACTTACTCAATGAATCAATATATGTCGTTTGCGTAACTATCCTCAAACATTTTTAACACATGGGCTCCCGCTCCTCCCGAAATTCGCTGGGAATTTTGTGTGACAAGAATCGTACGCCGGGTGCATCTGCCCCTTGAGGTGCTGAGCAAATCTCGCTCAAACTGCCGGCATGTTCGACCTCCTCGCAGAATCTCCCCAGGACCGGGTGCGTCTCTGTGGCCCGGGCGTTTCGCGGAGGGAGTTCCTTCAGGTGGGTTCGCTGGCGGCGATAGGACTGTCGTTGCCGCAGTACTTGCAGGCTAAGGAGGAAGGCTCAGTAAAGCCCGCGGATGACCGGCGCTCGTGCATCATGATCTTTAATCTGGGCGGCCCGAGTCATATCGACTTGTGGGACATGAAGCCGGATGCGCCCTCTGAGATCCGCGGGCCATTCAAACCCATCCGCACCAAATCCAACGCCTTCGAGATTTCTGAACTGCTGCCGCGCCATGCGGCCATCGCCGACAAGTTTTCGCTGGTCCGGTCTTGCCACCACGATGGGGCGGCGGTGCATGACGCGGGGTGGCAGATGATGCAAACGGGTCGGCGATTCACCGGGGGTATCCAGACACCGCATGCCGGAGCGGTTTTGTCTCACCTCAAGGGGCGACGCACCGACTTGCCGCCCTTCGTGGTGCTGCCCCAGTTGATGGGACGTGGCGGTGGGAATTTACCGAACGGCCAAGCCGGCGGTTTCTTGGGCAAGGCTCATGATCCCTTTGCGTTAATGGCCGATCCGTCGCAGAAGAACTTCAAGGTGCCAGACCTGCTGCCGCCGGACCAAATCGGGGCCCATCGCCTCGAGCGTCGGCGCAAGATGCGGGACATCGTCGAGTCTTCCATTGCCCAATTTGAGGCCAGTGAGGATGCCCGATTGATGGACGAGAATTTCCATGCGGCGTTTCGCATCATGACTAGTCAGAAGGCTCGCGAGGCCTTTGATCTGACCCGCGAGCCCCTGAAGGTGCGGGAGCGCTATGGTATGAACCGCTTTGGCCAGTGCTGCCTCTTGGCACGACGGTTGGTGGAGAGCGGGGTGCGCTTCGTGACCATCAACACCTTCCTCACCGTGTTCGACGAAATCACCTGGGATATTCACGGATCCAAGCCCTTCACATCCGTCGCTGGTATGAAAGAGCTCGTCTGCCCGATGTATGATCAGGCGTACAGCGCGCTCATCGAAGACTTGAGCCAGCGGGGAATGCTCGAGGACACGTTAGTGGCTAATCTCTCCGAGTTTGGTCGCACTCCTAAAATTAACCCGGCCGGAGGCCGCGATCACTGGCCTCAATGCTTCACGACGTATTTTGCCGGTGGCGGTGTGAAGGGAGGTCGCGTGGTGGGAGCCAGTGATCCCATCGGGGGATTTCCGGCGGAACGACCGGTCAATCCGGGCGATATCGTAGCCACGATCTTCCATTCGCTGGGCCTCAACCATGCGTCCCATTTGCCAGGCCCGGGCGGTCGCCCGTTCTCTTTAACGGACCTTGGCACCGAACCCATCCGCGAATTGTTCACATGAGAGCTCTAACGAAGTTTATTTCGCTTCTGGCGCACGGTTGCCGTGTGCGCGGGGCTTGCATCCTTTGGCTGATGCCTTTGTTGGCTGCCCAAACGCAGGCGGGTTCGGTCGCAGAGCTCCCGGTGTCCTTCCGCAACGACGTCGTGCCCATCTTTTCTAAGGCCAGCTGCAATAGCGGCGGGTGTCATGGGGCCTTGGCCGGGAAGGGTGGATTTCGATTGTCCCTCTTTGGCTACAATCCTGAGGCAGACCACTTGGCCATCACCCGCGAGGCACAGGGTCGCCGTGTGGAAGTGTCTCAACCGGGCCTGAGTTTATTGCTGACCAAACCAACGACGACCGTTCGACACAAGGGAGGCAAACGACTCGAGGTCGATTCGGACGATTATCGCACGCTGGCCCGTTGGATTGCTCAGGGAGCGCCCGGGCCCAAGGCGGGAGAAGCGGAGATGCGAACCTTGGTTATCGATCCCGGTGAACGCTCCGTGCGGGTCGGTGAGACTCTGAGGCTCACGGTCAAGGCTCGGTTCAGCGATGGTCGCGAACGGGACGTCACTCGATGGGCGAAGTTCACTTCCACCGATGAGACCGTGGCCTCGGTGGACGGCACCGGGAAGGTGACTGTGATGGGGCCAGGGGAAGGGGCTATCACCGCCTGGTATTTGTCGCGGATTGTTATCGCGCGCATCACCTCGCCCTATGACGCCACGATCCCTGCCGAGGTCTATGCCTCCGCCCCGCGCACCAGCGCCTTCGATTCCCTGGTGCTGGATCAGTTGAAGCGCCTGCACTTACAACCCTCGCCGCCGGCCGACGATGCCACATTTATCCGCCGGGCCTCGCTCGACACATTGGGCCGCCTGCCGACACCGGCTGAGGTGAGGGCGTTCGTCGAGGATGCGCGTGCCGACAAGCACGCTCGCTTGGCCGATCGGCTCTTGAGTGCTCCGGAGTATGTAGATTTCTGGGCCTACAAGTGGTCGGACGTGTTGCTCGTCAGTGGGGCACACCTGCGCCCTGCAGCCGTGAAATCGTACTATGGATGGATTCGGAATCAGGTGGCCAACAATACGCCCTGGGACCGGTTCGTGCGGCAGGTGGTCACGGCCAAGGGGTCTTCAGTCGATGAAGGGGAGTCGAATTTCTTCGCCGTTCATCAAGATCCCGAGTCCATGGCCGAGAACGTCAGTCAGGCTTTCTTGTCGCTCTCCATCAACTGCGCCCGTTGCCACAATCACCCCCTCGAGAAATGGACCAACGACCAGTATTACCAGTTTGCTAACTTGTTTTCGCGGGTCCGAGCCAAGGGTTGGGGAGGGGATCCACGCAATGGAGACGGACAACGGCAATTGTACGTCGAAGCCTCTGGAGACCTGATCCAGCCCCGCACGGGAAAGCCCCAGCCACCGGCACCCTTGGATGCCCCCGCAATGGCTGCCTCAGATACCCGCGATCGCCGTGAGGTGCTGGCGGAATGGTTGACCGCGCCTTCCAATCCGTACTTTGCCCGGGCCATCGCCAATCGTATTTGGGCCCATTATTTGGGCGTCGGTTTGGTTGAGTCGGTGGATGATTTGCGCGCATCTAACCCCGCGTCTAACGAGCGATTGCTGTCGGCGCTGGCCGATTATTTGGTGGCTCAACGGTTTGATTTGAAGTCGTTGATGCGTGAGATCCTGGTTTCGCAAACGTATCGGCGTTCCTCGGAAATCCTGCCAACCAATCGGGAGGACCGACGTCATTATTCGAGGCATTTCCCTCGTCGACTTAGCGCTGAGGTGCTTCAGGACGCCTTTGCTGATGTCACCGGTATTCGGGAACAATTCACGGAGCTGACCTTGAGCGACGGATCGACCGAAAAGACCTCGTTCTACACCAACAGTCCGCGATCGCTGCAGCTCTACGATGCCTCGGTGACCTCTTACTTTCTTAAGACCTTTGGTCGCAACCAACGCGAAATTACCTGCGAGTGCGAGCGGTCCAATCAGCCGAGTTTGGTCCAGGCGCTGCACCTCTCGAACGGATCAACCGTGAATGAT
>JAPLUF010000338.1 GCA_026397755.1 Verrucomicrobiota bacterium | reverse complement strand
TCCTTGAGCCTTGGCAATCTTGGCCAGGGTGTCTCCGGATTTCAGTGTGTAGGTCTTGGGAGTTGATGGCTTGCGCGGTTCGACCGCTCGGGCCACCAGGCGGGCCGGGGGGTCTGTCGCCTTGGGGACTGCGCTCGGGGCGCGGGCCGGTGCCGCGATGGTTCCGTTGGTGGGACTGGAGACTAGGAGGGCGGGCGTGGCGATCCGGGTGGAGGCTGAATAGAGTTGGTTGCTCAAGGACAACACGGACTTGCGCAACTCAGCGTTCTCCCGCCGCATCTGCTCGAGTTGACCTTGTGTTTGGATTTTGCCGATGGTGTCGGCATGCAGTTCGGCCAGACGCAGGCCGGTGGCCCGGATGAGTTGGTTGACAATGAGGTCGTTGGTGCGCCCGGACAGAACGACGTAGCGTCGGAGGTGATAGTAGGCGAAGCCGTACTCGGGGAGTTTGGCGGAGTCGGAATGGATGATCCCCAGTCCGAGGTGGGCATCCGCGTTGCGGGGGTTTACGTCCAAGGCCCGCTGATAATACTCCACGGCCCGGGAGTACTGGTTCATCCGCTGATAGGCTTCGGCCTGGCGGTAGTTGTTCTCCTCCTTCGGATCCGCCTTGCCGCTGACCCAGGGACGCTCATCGCAGCCCACCCACAAGACGCAGGAAAGTAACAGACCTCCGCAGATGTTCCAGAAGCGATGAGACATTGGCTTGTAGGCTGTCCGCGCCGTCGGCGAGCGTCAACGCGGCGGAGCAAGACTGCGGCGATTCTGGGTCACCCGAGGGTTCCTAGTTCCTTTTTCCATCGTGCCAATTGACGGGCCACCTGACGGACTCCGGGGGCACCGGGAAGTTCGCGTCGCTTCATGGCCTTCTGCAAATCATACAAATCGAGCACATCGGCTGAAAAGCGGGGTTCAATCGCCTGATATTCTGAGAGGGTAAGTTGGTTGATCCGGCGTCCAACTTTCTCGGCGAAGGCCACCACGGATCCAACGGCATGATGTGCCTGGCGGAAGGGGATGCCCTTTTTCACCAGATAGTCGGCAAGGTCGGTGGCCAGCAGCAGGGGATCCTTCGCGGCGGCATCGCAGGCCGGAGCCTGGACGGTGGTGTGATCGAGCATCGCCGCGGTGAGTCGGACACAGGAGCGGACGGTGTCCGCGGTATCGAAGAGGCGCTCCTTGTCCTCCTGCAGGTCCCGATTGTAGGTCATGGGCAGGCCCTTCAGCAGGACTAGCAGCGAGACCAGATTGCCGATGACTCGTCCCGACTTGCCTCGGGTGAGTTCGGCAATGTCGGGGTTTTTCTTCTGCGGCATGAGCGAGGAACCTGTCGTGTAGGCGTCCGCGATGCGGATGAAGCTGAACTCGGAGGAGGCCCACAGGATGAGATCTTCGGAGAGGCGGCTGAGATGGACGGCGATCAGTGCCGCGGCTGCACTAAATTCGATGAGGAAGTCCCGGTCGGAGACCGCGTCCATGGAATTTTGCGTGATGCGCGGCCGACCTTTCGTGTCGGTAAAACCGAGGAGGGTGGCCACAAACTCGCGGTCGAGGGGCAGCGTGCTGCCGGCGATAGCTCCCGCTCCGAGCGGACACACGTTCAGTCTTCCAAAGGCGTCCGCCAGACGACCGGTGTCGCGGTCGAACATCTCGACGTAGGCGAGGCAATGATGGGCGAAAAAGACCGGTTGCGCCCGTTGCATGTGCGTGTAGCCGGGGATGATCACCTCCGAGTGCCGCTCGCCCAGTTTGACCAAAGAGCGTTGGAGTGTGCGCAATTCGCCGAGGAGCGCTTCGATCTCATCGCGCAGCCACAGGCGGACATCCAGGGCAACTTGATCATTCCGGGATCGCGCCGTGTGCAGCTTGGCGGCGGCCGGCACGCGAGCCGTCAGCGCTGCCTCGATGTTCATGTGGACGTCCTCCAGTTCCGTTTTCCACTGGAATCGCCCCGCCTCGATCTCCATGCCGATGGTCTTGAGTCCTGCGATGATGTCTTTGCATTCCTTGGAAGAGAGAATGCCGATCTTCTCCAGCATGGTCGCGTGAGCCATCGAGCCGACGAGGTCGTGGGACCACAGTCGCCAGTCGAAGGAGACGGATTGGGAGAATTGGGCAATTTCCTGGCTTGGGCCGTCGGTGAAGCGGCCGGAACGGGAGACGACGGTGGAGGGGGACGGACGCGATTTCTTCATGTCAGACGCTTTGCGGAGCTTCGCAAGGGTGGGGGCGAAGTCACGCGGGAAGAACTACCGGATGGCACCAAGATCGGAGGTCTCACCGGGTTACAAACCATCTTGAGGCGGAACTAACGGCGGGCTCAGCGTTCCGGCGAACCCGATTTTGGGGAACTGGGGGGAGCTGCCGACGGATTGCGTTGCCACTCACCCGAATCCAGATACGGCTTGAGGCGGCCCTTGAGGGTTTCCCGTGCACGATGGATGAGCGACTTGGTGGCCTGCAGGGAAGTTCCCAGGACGGCAGCGATCTCCTCGTAGCTCAATTCGCCGTCGCGGCAGAGGACCAGCGCGGTTCGTTGTTTCTCGGGCAGCGCGGCCAAAGCCTCATCCACGAGGTTGAATAATTCGCTTCGGGTCGCCTCGGCATCGGCCCCGGGTTGCCGGTGGTCTTTGATTTGTCGCAGGGGGTGATCTTCGTCATCCGGTCGCGGTTCATCCAGCGAGTCGGCCGGATGCCGGACGCGCCTGCGGATCTCGTTGAGGCAGAGATTGCGCGCAATGGTGAAGAGGAAGGTGGAGAACCGCGCCGTCGGTTGGTAGCGGGCGGCGGTCTTCCAGAGTTGGACAAAGGTAGCCTGCGCCAAATCCTCGGCTTCGTCTGGGTCGGGCAGGGTTCGGTAGATGAAACCGATGACGGGATGCTTCCATCGCTCCACCAACTCGGTGAAGGAGTCCCGATCACCCCGTTTGACGTTGAGCATCAACAGGGTGTCGGGATCCTGGCCGGGATCGGTGGGTTGGTCAGACATGAGGTTCGCGGCCCCTCCAAGATTCCTTCGGATGGCCGGTTGAGACCCAACGATTCGGGAACGAGCGGATGCGATGGAAAGCTATTTGACCGGAGCCTTGCCCTGGGCTTCGACAAAGGCTTTTGCCTTGGCCACGAAGTCGTTGGGGTTCTTGGCGAAATCGCCGCTGTCGGTCTCGATGGCCAGACGGCCGCTGTAGCCGCTCTGGTGCAGTTCAGCAAAGAGCCCCTTGTAGTTGGACTGCCCCTCGCCGATATGGGTGTCGAAGGCCACGTCGTCGCCCTGGGTCTTCTCGACCCGCTTGTCCTTGAGGTGGAGATCGAAGACCCGGCCGTTGTATTCCCGGTACACCTTCGCCGCGTCAAAGCCAGCGCTGGTGACCCAACCGACGTCCATGCAGACGCCGATGCGGGAGTCCCGGTGTTGGATGATCTGCTTCACCACGGCAGGGTTACCATAAAGGCTCTTGATGCCGTGGTTGTGGACCGCAACCCGAATGTCGTACTCCTTGGCCAGTTCTTCTAGGTTGTCCCAAATACGAAAGTCACCGGGTTCAACGATGATCAGGCGAATGCCCATGAACTTGGCGAACTCGAAGAGGCGACGGTTCTTTTCTTTGTCCGTCGAAGTGCCGGCCACTCCAAAGGTGTAGGCGTGGAGGCCGGCCGCATCGAGAGCCGCCTTCTTCTGGGCCCACTCCTCCTTCGAGGCGTTGGGGTCGATGTGGTTTCCAATAACCTGAAGTTCCTTGATGCCATGCTTCACAGCGAAGTCGATGGTTTGCTGAAAGTTCAGGTTGCGGAGGGTCCAGGTCTGGATGGCCAGTTGGTCAACCAGATTGCCGGCCTGGGCGGAAAGCACGGCTGCTGCCAATGCAAGGGGTAGGAGAAGTCTCTTCATGGATTCGGAGGTGGATCAAAGCAGTCCGCGACCCCGGATTCAAATGGGATTCAAATGGGATTCAAACCGGAAATTGTTTCGTATCACCCCCAGAACTGGCGGTCGAGGGATCGGTATTGGATGGCTTCGGAAACATGCTCGAGCCTCACGCTTTCAGACTCGGCCAGATCGGCGATGGTCCGAGCGACCTTAAGTACTCGGTGATAGGCGCGGGCCGAGAGATTCAGGTCCGTCAATGCGTGCTTGAGGAGGGAGAGGGTTGGGGAATCGAGTTGGATGAATTGCTGGAGTTCGCGGGGGCCCAATCGGGCATTGCAGGAAATGGGTCTGCCGACCAACCGATGTCGCTGGCGTTCCCGGGCCGCTTCGACCCGCTGTCGGATCTCTTGGCTGGATTCCCCCGAGCGTGCGCGGTCTAAGTCGGTGAATCGGACCGCAGGAACCTCGACGTGCAAGTCGATCCGGTCGAGCAAGGGGCCGGAAATGCGGCCCAGATAAGACAGAATCTCCCGGGGACTGGAGCGTGATTCGGCCGGCATCTTGCCGTCCGGCGTGGGATTCATTGCTGCCACGAGCATGAATTGTGCAGGGAAAGTCACGGTTCCAGCGGCTCGACTGATGGTTACCTTACCTTCCTCGAGGGGTTGGCGGAGCGTCTCCAGCACGGATCGCTTGAATTCGGGTAATTCGTCGAGAAAGAGAACGCCATGGTGGGCCAGGGAAATCTCGCCCGGGGTAGGATGAGTGTTGCCGCCGAGCAAGCCAGCATCGCTGGCGGTGTGGTGAGGGGATCGGAAAGGGCGGCGGGTCAGTAACGCCTGACCTGGAGCCAATTGGCCCACAACGCTGTGGATTTGGGTGGCCTCCAGCGCCTCGGCGAGTGTTAGTGGAGGCAGGATGGTGGCTAAGCGTTGGGCAAGCATGGACTTGCCGCTGCCCGGTGGGCCAATAAGCAATATGTTATGGCCGCCTGCCGCGGCCACCTCGAGGGCGCGTTTCACCGATTCCTGTCCACGGACCTCGGCCATGTCAATGGAATCGCCGTTGCCTCCTCGGAAGAGCTCCTCGGTGTCCACTCGCAATGGAATCGCCGTTGCCTCCTCGGAAGAGCTCCTCGGTGTCCACTCGCAGCGGTTGAATGGAGATTTCGCCTCCCAGAAACTGGGCGGCTTCCTGAAGACTTCGAATGGGGATGACTTCTAGTCGGTCCACCACGCCGGCCTCGCGGGCGTTCTCTGTGGGCAGCAGGATGCCTCGGCATCCCTCCGCTCGGGCCCGGAGCGCGAGCGCGAGTGCCCCTTTGACTGCGCGGACGGCTCCGGTCAGGGCTAATTCACCCACCATGGCGAAGGCCGTCAGATCCCCCGGTGTGAGTTGCTTGCTGGCGGCGAGGATTCCTAAGGCGATCGGGAGATCGAAACTGGGTCCCTCCTTGCGGACGTCGGCCGGGGCCAAATTAATGGTGGTCCGGCCCGGTGGAAATCGGAAGCCGCTGTTAACGATGGCCGTTCCAACCCGATCACGAGATTCGCGCACCGCCGCATCGGGCAGGCCGACAAGGACGATTTGCTGCGGGCCGGGACCTGAGTCGACTTCGACTTCAACGGGGAAGGCGTCGATACCTTGAATGGAAGCGGATCGGATTTGTGCGAGCATGAGACTGGGTTCAATCAGGCCTGAACGGAGCGACACACTGTGATTCGCTCGGAGTCAGTTGAACCTTTCAACGCAATGAGGATTTGAGGGTTGATGGGACGGACCTGTTTTGCGGGCAGCGGCGTAACGGGCGTTGGGTGCAAACGCGTTGTAATGGATGACGCAAGCCCCCGGTCGAGTGTTCGTTTCGAGAGCATTTGCGTGTTGCTGGTGTCTTTCTTTAGGGGACTTCGATTTGGCCGTTGCGGCTGCCGGGTTGGAGGCCTAAAAAGTAATAGTTGCCGGCTTGCCGGCGGCTGGGCGGACAACGGAGAACCAACATCTCGTTCGCCCGTTCCGGGTCGGGGGCACTTGTTTCAGCAGGGTTCTCCACCCTCGCCTCCTTGGTGTGTCCGACCCGGAACCACTTTCTTGTCCTGCCGTCCTTCACCCATTCAGTTTCAGCCTACTCCGACGCAGGACACAAAAAAGGTGACCCCTTTCGAGGCCGCCTGTTGAGACGGAGTTCTGTCGTGGCCCTACTTCTAGGGCTTCATTCGGTAAAATCGGGTCTCGATGGGGGTTGTTGTATATGGGGAGGTGACCGGTGCGCCGACATCCGTCCAGGGGCCGGTGAGGGTGCCTGCCTGCTGGAGTGTTCCTTGGTCCCATAGAATCTGGACGGTCGATCCGGACGTGGTGATGCGGAGGTTGGCGCTTCCTAGCGGCGGCAGGTCCGCGAAGCTCTGCCCGTTGGCTCCAGCGGTGTAGATGCTGGCCGCTTCAAGGGGAGTCAGCGCGCGGCGCCACACCCCGAGATCATCCATCTCTCCGGCCCCGGTCTCCTGATAGAGCCCCGTTGGGTCTTGGCCAATGGTTGCAGGCAAACCGGTGTCAATGTCTGTGGCGGCTGCAGTCGAGGTGCCCGAGATCTTGTAGGCCCGCGCCAGGATACCGTCCTGATAAATGGAGACCTGCGACTTTCGATCCAAGACGTAGACAAGGTGATGCCACTCTCCGTCGTTAATGCTTCCGACCTCTCCATAGAAGCGGGCTCCTGTTCCCGAGTTGCCGTACAGGGAAACAGCCCAGCTCCCGTAGTTGAGAGGTGCTTCTTTCGGGGAGGCGCCACTGCCAATACCATATCCGTAGGCTGGAGCAAAAACCCAGCCTGCCCCACCCAGCGAACCCGAGGTGGTGGTGAAGAAGGGGAGGTCGCCACCAATGAAGTTGGCGGGCAGCTTGATCCAAAAGGCGACCGTGAAGTCTACCGAGTTGGAGAACTGTAGATCGGGCCGGACACCCAGTGTGACATAGGAGGTATTGGTCACGATGGTGGCACCGGGTTCGGTGGGTGTGCCGAAATCGGAGACGTAGGCCAGTGCCCGGCCGAGCTTTCCGCTGGTGTAGGTGGCACCGACGACATTGCTGGTCGAGGTGTGGTCGCGGGCGATGGCAGTGCCGTTGTTGCCCCGGCCGGTGGCATCGATGAGTGTGTTGTCGAAGGTGTGGTGCAGGACCAGACCAGGGATGGTTACGGTGCTGGTGGGTGTCGGCAGCACGGTGAGAGTCACGGCGGTGCTGTTGGTCGATCCGACACTGTTGGAGATGAGGCACCGATAGAGACCCGCCGATCCGGTCGTCAGGGTCGGCGTGGTGAAGGTCGATCCGTTAGCTCCGGTGATATCCACTCCGTTCTTCTGCCATTGATAGGTGAGGGGCAATGAACCGATGGCCGCGGCGCTGAAGGTGGCCGAAAGACCCACGTAGTTAGTCATCGCCTTGGGCTGCGTGGTGAAGGAGGGCGGCAGCGTGGAACCATAGGCCGCTGCGAAATGGGTGGAGATCTCGGTGGCGGACAGAACGCTGTTGTAGATCACTACCTCGTCGATGATTCCATCGAAGCTGCCGTCATACCCCGGCGAATTGCCTAAGCGCTTGGAACCGATGCTGACCGGCGACGACGACGACTGGATTCCTTGTGGTCTTCCTGGGGAGCTGTCGGAGAGTTCACCGTTAATATAGAGCCGAACTTCTGGGGAGCCCGGGTTGGACTGGTCGTACACCGCGACGATGTGTTGCCAACTGTCATTGGGGCCCACGGTGGCATCTGCTGAATACAGGGTGTTGTTGTTGCCGCGCGTGAAGAATCGGTATTTTCCTGAGGCGATATCGATCGAAAACTGCTCGTTGCCCGTGGTGCCATCGGCCCCTGTGCCTTTGGCAATCAGGGTGGACTCATCGGGCTGACCTTCGCCGCCCTTGGCCCAGAGTTCGATGGTGAAGCTGACGTTAGTGCCTTCGAAGTTGATTCCGCTCCCAGGAAGGCCACTGATCAAACCCACATAGCTGTTGGTCCCGCCGAAGAGGGCCCCTGTATTGGTGTCGACCATCGAATATCCAGGCTGTTTGAGTGTCGTGTTGAAGTAGGTGCCATTGAGTCGGCCTATACTGTCGTAGGCCGTGGTGCCAGAGGTTTCGCCCAGACGCCAGTAGGCGAGCGGCTTGGCCGTGAGGGCGGCGGCGGCAAAGCCGGTGGCAGTTGGGGTGGTCACCAGTTGCCCTTGGGCTGTAACGCTTCCAGCGCTGTTGGCGATGCGGCAGGTGTAGGTTCCGGCCGAGGCCACCGATGCGGTCCCGGTGATGGTGGTGCTGGTGGCTCCTGGGATGTCAGTTCCGTTGAGTTGCCACTGGAAGGTCTGCGGCAGACTGCCTCCGCTGGAGACTGAGAACTGGAAGGGGGAGCCGGAGAAACGCTGCAGGTCAACCGGAGGCTCGAGAATCGTCGGCGGGCCCACGATGATGTTCAGCGAGACCGTGCTAGTGGCGGACCCATAGGGATTAGACACGACCACGGAATATACAGGTTTAGAAATCTTCAGCGGTTGCAGGGTTAGTTGCGCGGTCTTGACGTTCAGTGCGACCGAGTTGCTGTACCACTGGTAGGTCAGGGGCGGTGCTCCTTCGGCCAAGACCGACAAGGTGGCCGTGTCGCCATCGTAGAGATCTGGCCAACCGACGCTGGGGTAATCACCGGGGCTGGAAATGGGCTTGTAGATGATCGGGGTCACCAGGGCCGAGTTGTAGACGCTGGCGATCTCGGACGCGCTGAGCGACTTGTCGAAAATGGCCGGCTCATCGATGGATCCGCCGAAGAATTGTCCCGCCGCTTGCCACACCTCGTTGGTGTAATTGGCAGCATCGTTGAAGGCATGGGTGGGAGATGGAGGACCGAAGCGTGAACCCATGGTCCATCGGGAGACATTGACGGTCGCTGCGGCTCCGTTCACGGACGGGGTGGAAGCGATGAGTTGGCCGTTGCGGTAGAGGTTCCAGGCCGTTCCATCGTAAGTACCAGCGAGGAACACCCAATTGTTCAGGTCGGTTTCGGGCATGGTAGCCTCGGCGGTGTCGTAGTACGTCTTTCCGTCCGAAGTGCCGATTTCATAGCGGTTGGTCGTGCCATAACCGCTGTTCTCATAGCCGCGGGTGATGCGAAGGAAGGTTTCGGCGTAATTTTCATCCCAGCCCTTGGAGAGAATGGTGCGAATGCCGCCGCGGACGGTGGGCTTGATCCAAGCCATCAGAGTGACTTGCCCGATGAGATTGCTCAGGGTGGTGTCCGCACCGGCCGTAATGGACCCATTGTTTCCATCCAGGAATACCGCTCGGTTGCCGCTGCCCATGCCGCCAAAGGGTGTTCCGGGTTGGCCTGCGAGTGTGCCCCATCGGTTCACGGCGTCCGCGGTCGTGCCGGAGGATCCGGAATTGACGGCGATCGGGAGGGTCTCCGGGGCTGGAGTTGGATAGGTTGGCTCGTTGAAGGGCCAGTAACCCGCTGGGGAATCAGCTAAGACGAGAGTTGAGTAGCCGGAGACGCCACCGAGGATGCCCTTGAAGTGGGTGTCGCATTGAGCCGTGGACAGGGCGTAGGGATAGAAGGCGACCTCGTCGATCCATCCATCAAAGCCGCGGTTGCCGCTATAGACCAAGGCCGAGGGCATAGGGGTGTCGCCGAGAGTGCCGTTGAAGGGGGTGCCACCGATGCGCAAGGGCATTTGGGTGTTTTGCCGCAGTGAAGCGATATTGGCGGGTGACAGGGTGACGTTGGTGACATTCACGCCATTGATGATCAGCCGGGTGTTGCTCCCGTCGAAGACGCCCACCACGTGGCTCCAAGCGCCCGCCTTGACGTTGTATTGAGGTAGGTTGGCATTGTTCACCGTGCCGACATACCCGCTGGCATTGCCCAGACGGAATTCTACACGGCCGGCGTTGTTGATGTAGAAGAGGTATCCGCTGCGGCTGGAAGCGCCGAAATCATTCATCATCGACGACAGGGGGCAGAATCCGGTCGCGTCGGCTCCCAAGGTGTTGGGTTTGACCCAGAACTCCACGCTGAAGGAGCCTGATTTGTTGAGCGTCGGGTGGTAGTTGATATCCACCTTGGATCCGCACCAACCGAGAGCGTTGGTCGAGTTGTACAATCGGACGCAACTGCCCACCCGTCCGGGAAGCCCTGTGGCGGCTGTGAGTACTGCGTAGCCATCGGCGGCGGAGCCCAACTCTCCGAGGTTGGCCAACCGCTTGAGACCGGGAGAGTTGTTGGTTTCATTGAGGCGCCAATACCCCACGGGCCCTAAAGCTTGAACAGTGGAAGCGTAGTCGGCGCGCAGAGGGGTGCGCGCTGTCAAGGCCAACAGAAGCAGGCTCGACAGCAGCGACCCCAGTCGGTGGAGGGTGGGTCGGGTGTTCATGGTTGAGTTGGGTTAGGGGACGGGCTGCGGGAGAAGTTATTGGTTAATGGGGCGGGTGGTTCGTTCCTGCAACCACTCTACATCTGGGTTGCGCGGGGTGGGGATGTCTGCGGCTGTGGCTGCAGCCTGGACCTTCAGAGGCGGCATGGACCGCCCATCTATCCATCGCTTGATCTCAGAGTGGCCGTCGGCGAAGGAAAAACCGCAGGCCTTGCTGTGGTAGTAGCCCGGCAGGTCCATGGTGAAGCCGTACAGGGCTGGGTTTCGAGGTTGGTAGCCAGTCATGCGGGTCATAAAATTACCCCAGTTGATGGTGTCCTCGCGTTGATCGAGGAAGACCCAGGTCATTGAGGGGCCGGGTGTTCCTCGCCCCCCGGCGATCTCCCCGAAACGCAGAAAAAGGCTATAATTCTGATTCTCTGTGGTGGTCTTTCCGGCAAAACCGCCGAGGAAGAAGTTCATCGACATCGACCGGACTCGGGACTTTCGCTCACCGTTGACGGTGACAAACGAACGGTCGGACGGACACTTGTAGACACTAGCGCTTTGATTGTACTTCCAAAGGGGGCGTAAGGTGATATCGGCGGTGGGGTCCCAGTTTTTGCGGTCCGCCGAAAAATCCATCTCAGTGCGGGTCCAGGCGTAATTGTTGTTCGGGTCGTTGGCCTGGGCATTGTGGCTGGCGTAGACAATGAAGTCCTGATTGTCCTCTGCGTACATCCGCCATGCCAACGTGAGTTGGCGGTGGTTGTTCATGCAGTAGATGCCTTGTCCCTTCTGTTTGGCGCGCGCCAAAGCCGGAAGTAGCATCCCGGCCAGAATTGCGATAATGGCGATGACGACGAGGAGTTCGATGAGGGTGAAGCCAGAAGGGCGACGTCGACCGTGATGGGTGTACAACCTCATGGGCGTTTGGGTTTTGAACGGCCGAGCCCCTACCGAGGCTCACTATTCCTAACAGCTTAAAGATTCCTAAAACCCAACAAACGCAACTCAAAGGTTACATAATTGTGAGACTTTATCAAATCTCTGGGGTGCCTAGGACCAAAACCACCCAGCCCATGCGGGAAGCGGCACGATTCAGCGGAAGAGTTGCCGAAAGATCTCAGGGACCTTGGTCGCGAAGAAGAGGAAGCCTAGGAGGAGGATGAGCGAGAGGGCGAAGAGCCCAAATGCGACAACCCGAAACACTTTGACCCGCTGCTGAAAGCTGTGTGATTCCTGTTCGCGTTGAGTCTTCCAGAGTGCGAACTCCCGTTGAACCAGCAAATCGGCCTGCGCCGCGTCCGGGCTTTGATGCATCCACCATCCAGCCTCTCGTTGGACAAACGACGGCAACTCCTGGGGAAGCTGGGGTACAGGGATCGATTGGTAGCCGCTGACCCGCCAGTACTCGGCGTCTTCCTGAGTCCAGATCCGCGAAATTCCTTGGTTGCGCGTGAGGATCCGCAATCGTTTCCACACGGCAGCCCGACAGGCGTCGGGTTCGACGAACTGGGGGACAGACAAGGCCTCGCTATGCAGAAGCGCTTGATCGCCTTCTACCAAGAGCCCGATGGCGTGAAGGATTTGTCCGTCCGGATCGGTCACTACATGAAACTCGATCAAGAACTTCCCTAACTCTGTGGCGGGAAGACCGGATTGCGACCACAGAAACTCCAAGGCTCCAAGATCGTCGGCCGTGGCGCGACGGGATTCCAGGAATGGGGGCTCCATGACAAGTAGTCTACCTCAAGAAATCGCGTCTTCAATGACCGTCGGCCTGCGTCAATTGAGAACGATGCCTAGGCGGAGGTAGGTCGGAACATCGAGGTCCACGCCTTTGTGACGGTTTCGCTCGGTGTTGTCGAAGCGGCCGCGCTGGGCGATGTCAAAGTTCATGATCATCTGGGAGTCGGGCCGACGGCGGGAGGGTTTGTTGCGCTGACCACTGAGGATCCGCTGGCGCTGCTCGATGTTCAGTTCTGGGGGTGGTGGGATGAATCGGGAGTCGGTGGTGGCACGGGGCTCGGGTTCCCGGTTGAAATCTTCACCATTGAAGACGATGGGTGCGCCGCGATGCATCCCTGGTTCGTTGCCCGTTGAGGTCGGCACGGCGTCGTTCCGGGCAAAGCCCGATCCGACCAGTGGATTGGGAGCCGAGGCGGCGGGCCGTGTGGTGATGGCTGTGACATGGATGTGCCCGGTAAGGGCTGGATCTATCGAGGCGCCCACGATGAGTTCAGCAGTGGGACAACGTCCTTGCAGGGCTTCGATCAATCGTTCCACCTCGCCGATCTGAAGGTCGTCGCCTCCCGCAACACTGACCAAGATCTCCTTGGCCGAGGTCAGGGCCGACCCGGTATCGAGGAATGGATGTGTGAGTAATTGCTCGGCGGCGGCATGGGCCCGGTTCTCTCCGGTTGCTTGTACGGCCGCGAAGGCGCTCTCGGCGTGGCGACCTCGCAGCAGTCGCTCGATGTGGGCGAAGTCTAACGGGATGAGGCCCGGTGCGTTGAGGAGTCGCCACAAGCCCTGAAGGGTCTGGGCCAGTAGTTCGTTGGCGAACTGGTACAGTTCGTGAGGGTGGGTGCGGTCATCGTGCATTCGCCGGACCCGCTGGTTTGAGATAGCCAAGACAGCGTCGGCGGAGACGCGCAGACGATCGAGGGATTCTTGGGCGTACAGAAGCCGTCGTCGTTCGAAGTCGAAGGGGGTCGTGGCGATTACCAGAACCAGTGCCCCGGATTCGCGCGCCGCCCGTGCAATGACTGGAGCGGCCCCGGAACCGGTCCCGCCGCCAAGTCCGGTGATGACGAAGACCAGTCGGGCCCCTTGAGTGAACTCGTGGATGGAGGAAAGGTCGCTCTCAGCGCTCAGTCGCCCGATCTCCGGATCGCCGCCGGCACCGAGGCCGTGGCTGACCGAAAGACCGAGGGTAATTTTCCGGTCAATCAAAGAGATTCGCAGAGATTCAGGGCTGGTGTCCGCGTGGGCGCATTCGAGAGGGCTTCCGGAGCGCGCGCGCAAGCCGCTCAGGATCTGGGCACCCGCGTGTCCGACGGCGATGAAGCGAATCGAGGCATCGTTCATGGAGGTGTGTGGCGAAGGGTTAGCGGAGGAAGGGCAGGACATCGCGGATATTGAAGCGGTGGCGTGGACGGTTGCGCTGGCGCATGCCGCCATACCGAGCGATGCCGATGGCTGTTGCGAATTCTGGATGGGACAGCGTGGCAGAATTGCCGGTAATGTTGCGGGAGGTGCCCCGTGTGATCGGGAGTCGGAAAATGCGTTGAGCCAACGTGTCGATGCCGGGGATGTGGGAGCATCCACCGGACAGGAAGACTCCGGCCCGAGCCTCGTCGAGCAGGCAATTCTCGGCGCAACGTTCGGCGATGAGCTCGAAGAGTTCCTGCAACCGAATGGACATAATGCGGTGGAGGTGTTCGAGGCTGACCTCCCGATGGGACAGTCCTAGGTCGTTTTCACTGAGCGGGACCAACTGTCCCTGGCTGCCGGAGGCGACCACAGCACTGCCGTGCCGGATCTTGAGGCTCTCGGCCAAGGCGATATTGATCTTCAGGCCCAGAGCGATGTCGTTGCTGAGGTGGTCACCACCAAGGGCAAAGACCCCGGAGTGGCGAATGGCTTGGCCCTGCTGAAAGACGAATTCGGTGGCGCCGCCCCCGATGTCGATGACCAGGGCTCCGTTTTCTTTGTCTTCAGGGGTCAAGACGGCCTGTGCATTGGCCAAGCCGTTAAAGACCGGTTGGTTCACCTCGATCGAAAGTGATTGAACCAGCCGCATTGAGTTCTGGATTCGCAGGGAATTGCCGTAGATGACATGAACGTGCGCTTCCACCTTGCGACCCAACATGCCGGACGGGTTGTCGGAGACCTCGACCCCATCGACGCAGATGCGCTGGCGGATCGTGTGCAGGATGGTGTGCTCGGCAGGCAGGGTAATGGCCTTGGCGTTGTTGGCGGCATCGGCCACATCTTGCGGGGTGACCAGGCGGTCGTCCGACGCCACTGGATGCATTCCGGTGTTATTAAATCCCTCAATATGGCGGCCGGAGACCCCCAGGAACAAATTGCGGACCGTTACCTGGGCCTGCTCCTCGGCATTGCCCAATGCTGAGCGGACATCCTCCTGCGCCTTGGCCAGGTCGACGATTTCTCCCTTGCGGACCCCGTGCGATTTAGCCTGCCCGATTCCGAGCAGCGTGAACTCGCCACGCTCGTTTTCCTCGCCGATGGCGGCGCAGATCTTCGAGGTTCCGATCTCGAGGCCGACTAGGATTGGGGAGTCCTTAAACATGGGATCGTCGCGGGATGCGTTTGGGTTTGAGACGGCTGCCCCGTTCGGGGGCTTCAGACGGAGTGGGCACCGATGGGGGTGCGTTCCAGCGGATAGGGGAGTTCTGGGAGACGCTCAGGTCCAGACTCTGAATTATTCGCGATTCTTTCAGTTCCTTGAGCTGACGCAAGATGTCGCCCCAGCGCTGCAGTTGGGTGCCGTAGTCGCGGGCCGCGAAGGTGATCTCCGCCGAGGTATCGGTGGTTACCATCAGGACACCGGGCTCGGCGATGGAGATTGTTTGGATGTCGGGCAGTGATCCGGGTTCAGCCGATTCGTAGGTCTTGACGAATTCGAGCGCCCGAAGCGTGTCGGCCTGGGCGGTGGGCCGCTGGGCATGATAGCCGATGAGCACCGGGAGTGCTGATTCAGCTGCCACAGCCTCGGTCGGAGCGCTGGAGGGATCTAGGGGCAGCAGCAGATGGCCCGATTCGTCGAGAAGGTATCGGGCTTGGAGCCCGTTCTTCGACAAGGGCTCGACGGCGACCAGCGGGAGCCGCTCCCGGATGCGGATGAGTAGGCTACCGGGAAATTCAGCGATGATGCGGGCCGAGGCGATGCGGGGGTGGTTTTGCAGGCGATCCCGCAGTTGGGGAAGATCCACTGAGAGAATGTTTCGGCCCAGTGGAACGCCAGCTAGGCGGCGCACCTCCTCGGGTGAGAGCACCCCGTCGACCTCGACAATGACTTCTCGAATGGCCAGTGCCGGGATGCGATTAACCCAATTTTCGCGAAGCCACCATCCGCCTACCGCCACCGAGGCTATGAGAGTGAGGAGCACCGAGGTTCGGATAATCCAGCGCCGCAATTCGGGGTGAGCATCACCGGATGCGTCGGCCGACAGCTTCGCCTGGAGAACGGTGCCTCCTTTGGGTCGTCTGCGGTTTTCGTGAGATCGGCCGAACATGGGTTATCTGGAGTTCGCCTGTCTGCGGAGGGCGAGTCGCACCATGCGGTCGCAAAGTTGCGGGAATGAGATACCAGCGGCTGCGGCAGCCTTGGGGAGCAGACTGGTTTCGGTCATGCCTGGTAGCGTATTGACCTCGAGGACTACCGGCGATCCGTCCGGGCGTACCATCACATCGACCCGGGCATAGTCTCGGCCACCGATGGCGTGGAATGCAGACAGTGCCGATTGCTGAATCTGGTGGGTGACGGCCGGTTCGAGGTCCGCAGGACAGAAATAGTCCGTCCGTCCGGCGGTGTACTTGTTGTTGTAGTCGTACGAGCCGGACTTGGGGCGGACTTCTACCACGGGGAGCGCTAATCCCTCGAGAATGCCCACGGTGGTCTCTCGTCCGATGATTCGCTCTTCCATCAGGACTTCACCGCCATGACCCAGTGCCTCGGCGAGCGCGCGGGGAAAGTCTTCGATGTGGTCGACGAACTGAAGCCCCACACTCGATCCCTGGCGGGTGGGTTTCAGGACGACAGGCGTTTGCCAACCCTCTGGCCACCGGGCCGAGGCATCGATGAACCGCTCGAATCGGGCTGTAGCAACACCGGCCTTTAGGCAGCGACGTTTGGTAAGAATCTTGTCGAAGGCGTAGAGCGAGGCCGACACGCCGCAACCGGTGTAGGGCAGTCCCAGCTCTTCGAGTTCCGACTGGACGGTGCCGTCTTCGCCGTAGGTGCCGTGCAACGCCAGGAAGACCACCTGAGTGCCCGCGGGGATCTGTAAGTCACCCGGAATAGGATCCAATTCGTCCACGTGGTATCCAAGGGACTTCAGTGCCGAGGCGACGGCGGCGCCAGAGCGGAGGGAGACCTCGCGTTCCGCCGAGGGGCCTCCGCGCAAAACGGTGATGTGGAGGGGGGAGCTCATGCGTCTTCGCCGACGATTTCCACTTCGGTCTCCAGTTCAATGCCTCGGAGTTCACGGGCACGGGTGCGGACCTGTTCGATTAATTCAAGAATGTCTGAAGCCCGCGCCTGCCCCAGATTCACAAAGAAGTTGGCGTGGACGTCGCTGACCATGGCATCCCCGACGCGGGCGCCTTTAAGACCTAGTTCATCGAGTAGGCGTCCCGCAGGCAGGGTGGGTTGCGGGTTTTTGAAGGTGCAGCCGGCGCTGGGTTGATTGGGTTGGCTAGTCCAACGTTTTTTAGAGAACTGCTCCATCTTGGCCCGGATGACTTCAGCGTCGTCGGGACGGCCGCGGAAGACTGCACCCAGCGCGATGTGGGTTCTCAGCAACGGACAAGCCCGATACTCCACGGGCACCTCTTGGGCGGGCAACGTCAGGATTTGTCCTGAGGGACTCATGCAGCGCAATTCTTCGACGGTGTCGAAGGTCCAGGCTCCCATGGCGCCGGCATTCATCCGCAGGGCGCCGCCCAGACAGCCGGGGATGCCCTCGAAAAATTCCACGCCACCGAGTCCGGCACGTCGGGCTTCGTGAGCGATACTCTTGAGTCGTGCTCCAGCGCCGGCGGTGATCCGTTGGCCTTTCAGTTCGATGCGCGAGAAGTGGGGGTGGGCCAGAGAAAGTACCATTCCCCGGATACCTCCGTCGCGGACCAACAGGTTGGAGCCACGACCTAGGAGAAACAAAGGGATGCTGCGCAGATGAGCAATCTCCAGCGCGCTCGCTAGAGCGTTGTCGGAGCTGGGTTCGATGAATAAATCGGCCGGGCCACCCACCCGAAGCGTGGTGCGTCGGGCCAGTGGTTCGTCGCGCCGGACGATGGTTTCTGGCGGCAAGACGATTTGTAAGTCGCGGAAGGCGTTGGAAATGTCCTCGGCATGCGCGGCGGCCGCTTCAATGGTCGGACTGACCGGTTCCTGGCTGAGTCGGAGCGGTGTGTTCATGTGGCCTCCTTGAAGGGAATCCAGCGATGGGCCGTAGGTAGGGCGCGTGAGACGGTGGTCCTGCGGACGGCTTGGGTGAAGGGTTGGCGAAGGTGTTCGAGGATGCTCTGGGCAATGAGCGAGGCTGCCTCAGGGCGATCAATCTCGACCAAAGCCCGCTGCATGGAGGTCCGCAAAGCGGTGTTGTGGAACAGGGTCAGGACCTCCGATTGGAGTCGCTCTGGATCGGGGTTGGATTGGGAAAGTAACACGGCCGCGCCACATCGGGCCAACGCGTCGGCATTGTGGAACTGGTGATTGTCTTGGGCTGTCGGCAGCGGGATCAGGATCGACGGAATTCGCAGGGCCGCCAACTCGGCCAGCGATGAAGCTCCAGCCCGACTAATCACAGCGTCGGCCGCGGCCAGGGCCAAGTGCATTTCCTGGAGGAACGGGCGAACCATCGATCGCCGACCCAGCGGGTGATGGGCCGCTGCGACGGTTGCCAGGTCCGGTGTCCCTGAGAGGTGGATGAATTGGAGGTCAGGAGCTGCGGTCGCCAATCCCGGCAGGGCTGCGCAAACCCACTGATTGAGGCCGCGGGCTCCCTGACTGCCGCCGGTGATGAGGAGTACGGGTTTGTCCGGGTCAAGATCCAGGCACACCTTGGCCGACCGAGAGTCGCGATGATGGCGCAACTGGGAGATGTTTTCGCGGACTGGAGTACCCGTGCAGGTCACGCGGGTGTTCCCCAAGCGGGCGACGGTCTCGTCGAAACCAGTGAAGGCCTCGCGCGTCCAGGGGGCCATCAACCGGTTGGCCCGTCCGGGGATGGTGTTGGATTCATGAAGGAAGGTCGCTGCGCCCAATTGACGCCCTGCCAGCATCGGTGGTGCGGCCGTGAAGCCACCCATTCCTAGAATGGCGTCCGGCGGGCGCTGGAAAATTGTGCGGTTGAAGAATTGTTGTCGGGCACATTGCCAAGCGCGGGCGAATCCCAGGAGGAAAGCTCCGTAGTTGCGGCCCTGCAGGCCCACCGCGGGCAGTGTCGCTATCTGGATGCCGGTTAACCCCCGGACCGCCGCCTGATCGACCTCCTTAGGCGAAATCAGCAGCGTGACCTGGGCTCCGCGAGCCCCGAGTTCCCGGCCGACTGCCAGGCCTGGAAACAGGTGTCCACCGGTTCCTCCGCAGGCGATGGCGACGTGGGTGTTGGCGACGTGGGTGTTGGAGCCAGGGTTGGATCTCATTGGGTCGGCAGGGATTCCAGTTCTGAGATTTCGAATGGATTGCTTCCGCTGGGGCGAGGTGCCTGAGACGTCTCCGGTGCGCGGCGGGCGATCGAGAGCAGGAGTCCCACGAGCGCTAGCATGCTGACCGCGCTGGAACCTCCGCGGCTGACGAAGGGCAGTGGCATTCCCTTGTTAATTATTGAGTTGGTCACCACTGCGATGTTGATCATCGCCTGGCTGGCGATGAGGAAACCGATGCCGCCGGCCAGCAGTCGTCCTTCGACGTCTGCTGCCCGTGAGGCGATCCGCGCCGAGCAGAGCAGGATGACGACGAAGGCGATGAGCACGCCCAGCGTGAAGAAGAGCCCCAACTCCTCGCCGATCACCGGGAGGATGAAGTCGGTGTGCTGTTCTGGGATGGTTAGTTTGATCACTCCGGATCCGAGCCCGACTCCCTCCAATCCGCCCTCCCGCAGAGCCGCCAGCGACTTGAGAGCCTGGGAACCCGTGGTCTGAGGGAAGAGTTCCGGATGCAGAAACGCATCCATTCGGTCCCGGACCATTTTGCTGGAATTGTAGAAGTGGAATGCCAGTCCTGCCCCGAGGAGGGTCGGGATGATGGCGTACCGCTTGCGCATGCCGCTCAAAAGCAAGATCACCACGGTGACCATGCCAAAGAGAATTAATGTTCCGCGATCTGGTTGTTTGTAGAGCAATCCGAGGAACGGCAAGACGACCAGGCCCGGGAGCATAAAGCCCCATAGAAGGGTTGAAAATGTGCCACCGAAACGCATGCGTGGCCCGAACCGCCCCCCCCAAGCTGCCAAGGTCAGCAGCAAGGGTATCTTGGCGAACTCCGCCGGTTGCATACCAAAAATCCAACGCTGGGCACCATTGCGGTAGGTGCCCGCGGGCGAGAGCACCATCGCTAAAGTCACGATGGCAGCCGCATAAAACCACCAGTGCCGCTTGATCCAGATGCGGTAGTCCTTGCGCCACAGCCAGCACATGATGGCAGCCCCTACGACGATAGCCACCGCCTGGGTTGTAACGAGGTTTAAGAACCGGGACTCCATCATGAGGGCACTGGCCAGCATGGTGAAGCTGAGGGCCAGCAACAGGCTAACGGTCAGCAGCAACAGGATGGAGGTGGAGCGCATGGCAGATGGAGCTCAAGTGGGGTCGGGACGTCCGTCCGTGCGGCCGGACGTCCCTGGATCAGATTCCTCAGCGGCCCGTGCTGGCCGGCGGCAGGGTGGGCAACGTCTCGACTGGGGCCTTGGAGGCCGGTTCTGCAGTCTCGGTGGCGGTCGCTTTGCCGGGGATCTTGAGTTTCTGACCGACGTTGATCTTGTCGCTGGTCAATCCGTTGGCGGCGCGGATTGCTTTAGCGGTGGTTCCTTGCTTCTTGGCGATCTTGCTGAGGGTGTCGCCTCCTTTGACCGTATACGATGAGGTCGCGCCCGCCGTATCGGGTTCTTGGTTTAAGATCGCTTTCGCGGGGGTGGGTACGGTGGCGGCTGCGGTGGCCGCAGGAATTTGGATCGTCTGGCCCACCTTCAGCTTGCCGAGGTCGACACTCGGGTTGGCATCCTTGAGAGCCTTGAGGGAGACCCCGTGGGTCTTGGCGATATTGTAGGCGATGTCGCCGCTCTTAATCTTGTACTCGGAGGCGACCCCGGTGCTCTCGTGGGTCGCGGAGTTGCCCGCGGCGCCAATGCCGATTTCCGGGGGGGCGATGGGTTGTGTCGGCAGGTTGGTGGCGATCGCACTGTGGCCCGGGAATATTACGGCCCCCCCCGGAGGAGTGGCTGTCGTGTTGGTGTCCAGACCGTGGGGCTGAACAAGGCCGACGGAGTCGATACCCCCGGTTCCGGGTTGCACGGCCAGTTCAGTTTGGTTGGTGGCGGCAGGGGGCTCCGTGCTGGTGACGGAACTCTCCTTGTTGCAGCCATTGAGCAGTACCACCAAGAACACCGCCACATGGGCGCTGAAAATGAAGGCGGCGATGCTGAAGGTGGATTTGCTCTTGGCGGCCTGTTCCAGTTTGGAGCCAGGCAGCAGCGGGGAGTTGGGGATGCTCATGGGGTTAGGCGGATAGACGGTGCGTCGTGGGTCGAGGATTGAGTTGTGTCGGATCCGTACCGAACCGGGTCCTCCACCCGGGTCGAGACGAAAGTGAGTGTGGTCGTGATTGAAAGGACCAGGAAACGGTGAAGCTCACCGCATCCGAAATTGGGAAAGGGTTCAGGTTGGCCGGGACTTGTGGGCGCGTCTGTCGGGATGCTAGATGAGTCTGGGTGTGCACGGATCGCCGCGGCGATGCGGGTCCGGGGCCTGTTGAGACCGCCGTTTACCGCGGATGAGGTCTCAATTAAACAACCGAAACCGGTGGGATCAAGGAACATCCGGTTCGAGATGTAAATCGGTGATCCAGTGGGGCTGAAAAGATCGGTGCAGGTGTGATTTGAGGCGTGGACACTCATCGGATCTTGAGGGTGCTCAGCGCCAACACAGCGCACAGAATTCCAGCAATGTAGAAGCGGGTGACAATCTTCGATTCCTTCCATCCCTGCTTCTGGAAATGGTGGTGGAGGGGGGCCATCCGGAAGATGCGTCGGCCCTGCCCGTACTTGTGGCGGGTGTATTTGAACCACCCCACTTGCAGCATCACGCTGACCGCTTCGGCCACAAAGACTCCGCCGGCGATGAGGAGCACCAGCGGTTGGTGAATCAGGATAGCCATGATACCCAGTGCACCGCCCAGAGCTAGTGATCCGGTGTCGCCCATGAAGACCTCGGCGGGGTGACAGTTAAACCACAGGAAACCGAGGGAAGCCCCGATGAAGGCGGCACAGACCACTGTCAGTTCGCTGGCGCCCCGAACGTGCGGAATCTGAAGATAGGTGGCCAGCTTCACGTTGTCGGACAGGTAGGTCAGGATCAGCATGACCATCGCCACGATGAGGGTGCAACCGATGGCCAACCCATCCATGCCATCGGTCAGATTCACCGCGTTGGAACTGCCAATGATGGTCAGTGCCACCAGCGGGATACCAATCCAGGGGACAGAGCGGAGGATGGGATCCTTAAAGAACGGGATCTGGATGTCGGCCACTAGAGAGCGGGTGGAGGGGAGTTGCCACAGATAGACCCCGACCACCAGGGCGAGCACGATTTGCACGACCCACTTTACCCGGGATTGGGCACCGGCCGCGTTCTGCCGCGAGACCTTCAGCCAATCGTCATAAAATCCTAAAAAAGCCAATACCATCAACGAAAGCATGGTCAGCAGCACCAGTGTGTTTGGTCGGGCCCAGAGGAACACGGAGATGTCCAAAACCAGCAGGATTAAAACACCCCCCATGGTGGGTGTTCCTCGCTTGGCCAAGTCGGCCGCCGCCGCCGTGGCATCGCCGGGATTGCGGACATCCTTGGGCTGGTAGTCTTGACGGAACTTGAGGTTCCGAAGCCCTTCGATAACCGGTGGGCCGAGGAGCCAACTCAGCAGCAGAGCAGTGATGGCCGCGCCCGCGCTGCGGAAGGTGACGTACTTGAACACCGCCCAGGGAACCACCGGGAATAATTCTGAGAGCTTGTAGAGCATGCCGGGTTAGTGGTTTTCGATGCTTTCGCCTTTGAGTGCCTCGAAAAGCCGTTCTAGACGGCTGCTGCGAGAAGCCTTGGCTAAGACACAGTCTCCCGGTTGGATGAGGGGACGGAGCGCGAGGACCGCCTGTTCCACGTCGGAAAAAGCGAGGACTTGACGCAGGCCACTGGCGCCGTATGCGGTGTGGCCGGCCGAGTTGCCGATGCAGACTAGCAGGTCGATACCCAGACGATGGGCGGCGGCTCCGACCTCCCGGTGCGCTTCGGTGGTGTGTTCGCCGAGTTCGGCCATGTCACCCAGCACGGCCACACGGCGTCCGGTGCAGGGCAATTCGGAGAGGGTTTGGAGCGCGGCTAATGTGGAGTCGGCGTTGGCGTTGTAGGTATCGTCTAACCAACGGATCCCTCGCTGCTCCGACCATTGGAGACGTTGTTTAGCTCCGGAAAACTGCGACAAGGCTTTCCGCGCCGCTTCGGGTTGGACTCGCAGTTCGGCGGCGGCCGCCAGGGCTAAAATGGCATTGGAGACCATGTGCCGGCCAGGCACCGCGATCTCGAACACGCCGCACCATTCAGGCTTCGGGGCGGTGACCTCGAAGCGGGTCGAGGTCCAGCCGTTTTCCAGGATTCGTGCCTGCCAATCGTTCCCGGCATCGAATCCGGTGCGCACCACTCGAGCCGAAGTGCGAGAGGCCAGTGGTCGGGCTGCGTCGCAGTCCCCGTTCAGGAATAGGACGCCATCGGCGGGTAAGCCCTCGCCGAGGGCGCTCTCTTCGGCGATGACTCCATCGATGTCACCAAAGTGCTCCAAGTGTTCGCGCCCAATTTGCGGGACCACACCGTAGCGTGGGACGATCAGGCGCACCAATGGAGCCAGTTCGCCAGGATGATTGGTGCCCGCCTCCAGGACAGCCGCCCGATGAGACCCATCTAGCTCAAGAAGGCTCAAGGGCACACCAATGTCATTGTTGAAGCTGGCCTGAGATCGGAGGGTGGGAAACTGTGTTTCGAGCAGGGCTGCCAGCAATTCCTTGGTGGTCGTTTTGCCGTTGGATCCTGCCACGCAGAACACGGGCAGTGAGAATCGGTTGCGGTAGGCTGCGGCGATGTGTCCCAGGGCCTCGCGTGTGTTTCGCACGCTGACGGCCGGTATTCCTGGAGGAACGTCCGTGAGACGATTCTGGGAGACCACGACGGCCGAGGCCTTTTTTAGTCCGGAATCTTTGAGGAAATCGTGCCCGTCAAATCGTTCGCCGCACAGAGCCAGAAACAAATTACCAGCCTGAAGGCGACGCGAGTCGGTGCACACCCCGGAAACACTGACACAGCCGACCTCGTGGGGGTGAAAAGTCCCCTTGGATGCTTCAGCGATGAATTGGAGTGTCACCGGTTCCATTATTGCAGTGCGTAGCTTGCATTCACCACGGCGGTGACAGTCTTTTCCCGGGAGGTGGTGTCATTCATTCCGTCCCAGGTGTTCTGGGTCGAATACAGCGGGGTTACTTGGAAAACGCCCATTTTGGCAGAGCGCATCCGGGCGATCGATCGTCCGCCTTGGGAGACGATTTGCTCGGCTCGGGCGCGGGCATCGCGGGCTGCATCGGCCAGCATTTCAATTTTGGCCTCGCCGGCCTTGGTCCAAATGAATTCCGGGGAGGAGGAGGCGAATTCAATGCCTTGATTGACCAGTTCAGATGTCTTGGCATCCATGCTCAGGACGGCATCGATGTCACCGGAGCGTACCTCAATAGTGCGGCTGAGGCGGAATCGGGTCGTGGGACTTTCGGTCTCGCTGTCGGCCTCGCCGGTTTGTTTGCCGGCGCGAACTTGGATGCGCTGGATGACGACCGGATGGAACTGGCTGTTGGTGACACCCTGGGCGGTGAGGAACTTGCGCGTGACGGCTTCCTGTTGACCGAGGACTCCTTGCGAGGCCAGAAGCGTGGGGCTTTCTACGGTGAGAGAACCACGCCAGACGACCAAGTCGGAACTCACGTTGCGACGGGCCGATCCGGTGACGGATATCGATTCGGCGTCGGCCACCTTGAGCCAAGTCCGAGTCAGGAGTGTTGTGGAAATGATGAGTCCTGAGGCCAGAAATAGGCCGGCCAAGACGCCGAGAAGATGAGGTTTTGGTAGGGGTGTCATAGTGAATCTCCCACCCAGCCGCGCCCGGCTAATGCATCCCGAGCATGCAGTCGGTCGTCCCAGGGTATGACGGCACTGCCAAGCTCTTGGAAGGGGCGACTTCCCTTGCCCGCGATGAGCACGAGGTCGTCCGATTTGGCCCGCCGGACAGCGGTCGCGATGGCGGCGTGACGGTCCGGTTCTTCCAAGGCTCCACCACCCAGACCTGCTTGAAGGTCTCTCAGGATGGAGGCCACCGGCACATGGCGTGGATTGTCGCTGGTGAAGACCACTTCGTCCGCCGCTGCGGCCGCCGCCCCCAAGGCTCGTCGTTCTTCAGGGGTTGAATTGCCGTGAATGCCGGTCACGAGCACAAGGCGACGACCTGACAGCGTGCGTGCCTCGGTAAGGAGTTCGGCCAGGTCGGCAGCGCAGGAGGCTCGGTCCACGAAGACGCCATACGGTTGGCCGGCATGGACGGGTTCGAGAAGCCCGGTCGGGGGATCCAGAGAGGGGAGCGTGGCCAGGGTCCGTGTTGGGCAGCAACCTGCATGGATGACCCGGTTGAGTGCCAGATCAAGGGCCAGGAGGTTCGACCCCCCAACCAGTGGCAGGTGTGCGGTCCGAGTGGTGCCGTCGTGGGAGAATACCTGCAGGCGGCTGCCGCGCCAATGCAGCGCCTGTGCCTGGATCCAAGCGCGTGGAGACGTCGGTACCTGGAGGTGCGACCGGGGTGAAACGCCGGCGAGCAGTTCTCGAATTTCGGAGTCTTCTTCAATGATTAGGCAGTCTCCACCCGATCGGACATGGGTCGCCAAGAGGCGCTCCCACTCGGAGGCCTCGCTGATCTTGGGTCGTTGAGGGAAGAGCCGGCCCGCCATGAGCCCCCCTTCTGGAGTGAGCAAAGCCGGACGACGCCCCGCCCCGCTGAGCAAGGTGTGTACGAAAGAGGCGGTGGCCGCTGAGACTCGTCCCTCACGGGCGATCTTGCATAAATCCAGACGCTGCAGGGGATGATCATGGACAGAAGTCTGGAGCGGTTCTGAAAGGGATTGCGGCGA
>JAPLUF010000334.1 GCA_026397755.1 Verrucomicrobiota bacterium | reverse complement strand
TGAGGACCTCGACCAATGGATTCGGAGGAAACTCCGCTGCATGGAATGGAGGAAGTGGAAGCGCCCGCGACGACGGATGCAACGGTTGGCCGCCCTGGGACTGGATCGGGAAAGAGCCCGATGCAGTGCCTTCAATGGCCGTGGACCGTGGTGGAATGCCGGTGCATCACACCTGAACGCAGCGCTACCCACAGCCTACTTCCGAAAACTGGGTCTTATCTCACTGATGGAGGAGGTCCACTGGCTCACTCTGAAGCGCTCGCTTCGGTCTTCATGAACCGCCGGATACGGAACCGTACGTCCGGTGGTGTGGGAGGACGGCGGGGATGGAAACATCCTCGCCTCCTACCCGATTCCGCCTGGCAGGCCTTACTCTTCAACGGGTTAAAGTTCCTAGCAGGTCCGAGATGTGGAACTGTGGAATGGCTCGACAGTGGACCAGAGCCGACCGTCACGGAGTACAAGTAGGGGTGGAGTGAGGCAGCGGGTGTGTGAATGACGACTTGATTTGGCGGGATGGACCGAAAGCGGTACCAGACGGCTGTCGAGATCTCTGTCGGGTGCCCTTCGCGTGCAACCCACCAACGTTTCGAAGGAACCCGTTTGCGATGGCGTTCCCGGTATTCCATTGATGCCGGCCCGATACGCTCTTGAAGGGCGAGTTGATGAGTCGACTTTCGTTCCGAGGCTTGTTCCCTTGTAAAGGGATCCGGATGGATTCCTCGGAACCCTACTAAGGCTTTTTTATCGCAAGGTTTGCAGGTAGCGAGGTTCAACAGATCAAGTTTGGGGTGTTGGTTGGTTGTTTAAGATTGGGATGGGTCGGAGAAATAAGCTCGTCCGGTTTCCCAATCATCGGAGGTTTCCATGAGGATGGCGGTGAGGAGACGGCCCTGAAAACTTATTGGGATGGCCGTTGCGGTGGTCGATGGAATTTCAGTTCGGTTACCGTAACGACGGATGTTCCCAGTAACGTTTCTGAAGGGTTTACTCGTGGATTCAGAGTTCGTAGCCCAGTCGACAAACGTTGGGTAGACTCATTCTCTTATCGGCCAGTTCACGGGGAATGCTCATCCTTTGGGTCGAACAAGCGGCGACGGGGCAAGATCACCGGACCGATGATTTCTGTTTGGGCCGATTTCCATCGGTACGAGTACAGAAAAAGATTCGAGGCCGGTGATAACGATCAAAAAATGCCGAATTGACGAAGGAACGCGGAACTAACGAAGGGATGGTCGGGACGACAGGATTTGAACCTGCGACGTCTTGGCCCCAAACCAAGTGCTCTACCGGGCTGAGCTACGTCCCGAACCAGGATGAAACAGTCGCTTTAGATATCGGTTGAGGCAATGCTTTTCCAATTAAAGGTCATGATTCACAGGACCATGATGCTGAGTCTTCAATGAAACTCCTCGTCTTTGCACACGTGCCGCCGCCTCACCATGGGCAAAGCCAGATGGTGAAGCTGATGGTGGACGGTTTTCGAGCCCAGCCAGAGCTCGGAATCGAAGTGCTCCACGTCGATGCCCGACTTTCGTCCGGGATGGCCGATGTGGGATCGGTCCGGGGAGGCAAAGTCCAAGCGCTGATGGGGTACTGCTGGCAGGCGATTGCGTTGTCGCATCAGCACGGATGCCGGACACTGTATTACATTCCGTCCCCACCGAAGCGGTCCTCGTTGTACCGTGATTTTCTGGTAATGGTTTTGATTCGGTGGCGGTTTGATCAGGTGATTTTCCATTGGCACGCGGTTGGATTAGGAGCCTGGCTGGAAAGCGAATCTTGGTTCTGGGAACGCGGGTTAGCTCGGGTCTTTCTGGGGCGTGTGCAGCAAGCCGTTGTGTTGGCTGCCAGCAATCGGGCCGATGCGGAGGCTCTCAGTCCGCGATCCGTGGCGGTGGTGAGCAATGGAATCCCAGATCCTTGCCCGGACTTTAGCCAGACCCTGGGGGAATGGCGTGCGAGAGGCTCTGCCCGATTGGAGACGCAAGTTCTGTTCATGGCGCATTGCACGCGTGACAAAGGTCTTTTTGGGGCGGTTGAGGCGGTGGTGGCGGCTAATCAGATGGGTGACTCAGGTCGTCGATTCCGGCTCACCGTTGCTGGGAGTTTTTTGTCGGAGGCCGAAGAAGCTGAGTTTCGGGACCGTGTCGGACACTCGGATGCGGCGGGATGCGTGGAGATCACAGGTTTTGTCTCGGGCCCTGAGAAGGAGCGGTTGTTTCGCCAGGCCGATGTGTTCCTGTTTCCCACGTATTTCGCCAATGAAGGGCAACCGTTGAACCTGATCGAGGCTTTGGCCTACGGGTTGCCTTGTGTCACGACCCGGTGGCGTTCCATCCCGGAGTATTTTCCAGTGGACTATCCCGGGCTCTGCATTCCGAGGGATGTTCCGGCTTTGGCTCGCGCCCTGCATGCGGTCGTGGAGCGTGTGGATGGCAGGACACTTCGTCGTGAGTATGAGCAGCGCTTTGATGTCGGTCCGCACTTGAGTGCTTTGGCTGCGGCCATTCGGACAGGCTCTTAGGAATGAGCGTGTTCTCGGGCGGGGACCTGAGACGTGGCATCCGGTGGAATCCAGTTCTGAGTGGTGCCCGTCGTTTCAAGGTGCCGTTACCTGATCCTTTCGATGGCCCATAGACCGCCCTAAGTGAGGCTGTGAGCGAGGGATGAAACGAACGATGGGGCCCAAAAGAAAACGGCGCCGGCTCTCCCCGGGGAGAGCGGCGCCGTCCGAGATTTCTAATCTGAGCTTACTTCGCTGCGGCGTACAAAGCTCCGACCTTGTTCCAGTCGATCACGTTCCACACGGCCTTGAGATAGGCTGCCCGTAGGTTCTGATACTTCAAGTAATAGGCGTGTTCCCAAACATCGACACCCAGAACGGGTTTGCCTTCGCATCCAGCGATGGCTTTGCCCATGAGCGGGTTGTCTTGGTTGGCCGTTGAAACGATTTCCAGCTTGCCGCCGTTGACCACGAGCCAAGCCCAGCCCGAACCAAAACGACCAATGCCGGCGGCCTCAAACTTGGCCTGGAATTCAGCGAAGGATCCGAACGATGCGTCGATGGCGGTGGCGAGATCGCCGGAGGGCGTGCCGCCATTGCCGGGGCCCATGAGGTTCCAGAAGAAGGTGTGATTCCAATGACCGCCGCCGTTGTTGCGAACAGGACCGCGGATAGCGTCAGGGACACCGGCTAGATCGCCGATTAAGGCTTCCAGAGTGAGGCCTTCAACCGGTGTGCCGGTGATTGCCTTGTTGAGGTTGTCCACGTAGGCCTTGTGATGGCGGCCGTGGTGGATCTCCATGGTCAGTGCGTCGATGTGGGGTTCGAGCGCGTCTTTAGGGTAGGGTAGGGGGGCAAGTTCGTGGGCCATAAAATGAGATTCGCTTTGCCGGACTTGCGGTGTTGCACGCCGGCGGGAGAGAGAGGGTAGCAAGCTTCGATCGGGGCGCAAGCTGCAGGGCGGCTGGCGCCTCGGATCTTGAAATTCCCTCTCGCCTGCTGTTCGAGCCGACCGATACGGTGGATCCCTCAACGAGACTGTACACATGAGCAACCCCACTGGAGATATCGCACTGATCGGCTTGGCGGTCATGGGCCAGAACCTGATCCTCAACATGAACGACCACGGTTTCACCGTCGTGGCCTACAACCGCACCACCTCCAAGGTGGATGAATTTTTGGCCGGTGAGGCTAAGGGGACTCAGATTCAGGGAGCCCACTCGATTGCTGAATTGGTGTCCAAGCTCAAGACACCGCGCCGGATTATGATGTTGGTCAAGGCGGGTCAGGCGGTGGACGACTTCATCGAGCAATTGGTGCCGCACTTGTCGGCCGGGGACATTATCATTGATGGCGGTAATTCGCTCTATGGCGACACGGAGCGACGGGTAAAATATTGCGAGTCCAAAGGCTTACTCTTCATTGGAACCGGGGTGTCCGGTGGCGAAGAGGGGGCTCGACGTGGACCCAGCATCATGCCGGGCGGATCAGCCAAGGCGTGGCCTGCCGTGAAGGACATTTTTCAGGGCGTTTCTGCCAAGGTGGACGGAGGCGTGCCGTGTTGTGACTGGGTCGGCGATGGAGGTTCGGGCCACTACGTAAAGATGGTCCACAATGGCATCGAGTACGGCGACATGCAGCTGATCTGCGAAGCTTACAACATTCTCAAGAACGGCTTGGGCCTCAGCGCCGACGAGATGCACCAGGTCTTCGCCGACTGGAACCAGGGAGAGTTGGACAGCTTTCTCGTGGAAATTACCCGCGACATTCTGGCATTCAAGGACACTGACGGCGGGCCTTTGGTGGACAAGATCCTCGATACCGCCGGTCAAAAGGGAACGGGTAAGTGGACGGTCATCGATTCGGCCAATTTGGCCCAGCCCGTCACATTGATCGCCGAGGCGGTTTTCAGCCGCTGTGTCAGCGCCATGAAGGACGAGCGGGTGAAGGCATCCCGCAAGCTCAAGGGACCGAAGCCGTTGATGAGCGCTGCCAAGAATCCCAAGGCTCGGCAGGCGTTTATCGAAGACATCAAGAGCGCCCTCTACGCTTCCAAGATCGTCAGCTATGCGCAGGGTTACATGCTGCTGCGCGCGGCGGCCGCAGAATACGGATGGACGCTCAACTACGGCGGCATCGCTCTGATGTGGCGTGGTGGTTGCATCATCCGTTCCCGGTTCCTGGGCAAGATCAAGGAGGCTTACGACAAGAATCCCAAGCTGGCCAATTTGTTGCTCGACGATTACTTCCGGGCCGAGATCAAGAAGAGCCAGAAGGGTTGGCGTAATGTGGTGGCTTCGGCGGCCAAGAAGGGTATCCCGATGCCCGCCTTCAGTACGGCGCTGGCGTTCTTCGACCAGTATCGTTCGGCAACACTTCCAGCCAACCTCCTCCAGGCGCAGCGGGACTACTTCGGGGCCCACACCTACGAGCGGGTGGACAAACCCCGCGGGCAATTCTTCCACACGAATTGGACCGGGCGCGGAGGCAATGTAAGCTCCAGCACCTACAACGCCTGAACAGCAGGAGGAAGCAGGTCATCCCTCGAACCTTGTGGACAACGATTTTTCACCCGATGCCGAGCGAACGCTGAAGAAGTTCTTCCGCATCTTCATCGCCACGTTGTTTCTGTACGTGACGATCTACGGAGGCTGTGAGGCCTACCGGGTGCACAATGGGGCTTGGCACCTGACCTTTGACAAGCAGCCAGACGGAACCCCGGTCCTTCGGATCGATCACCCGCGGTTGCTGACCGGCGGGCCGGTGTCGATCCGGTTTCCGGGTGAGAACGCGCCACGGGTCACTAATGGTCCAATCACCTACATTTACAGTCGTCCGGACACCAATTCGACCCCGTTTGGTCCGGTGTACTTCGTTGACACGACACAACTGCCCGGAACGGTCGCGCTGGGAGCTTTCGGTCATGTGGTGGAGATGGTGCCGCTGCCGCCCGGCGCGTGCCTGCAGGCAACAGCCGAAGGCGAAGCGACATTGGCGCGGCTGGTCACGACGCATATCGGCGAAAACAAAAAGCTCAAGCGCGTCGCCGATCTGTTCTCCGGCATCGGCACATTCGCGT
>JAPLUF010000177.1 GCA_026397755.1 Verrucomicrobiota bacterium | reverse complement strand
GGGGACCGTTGGTTGTCCACTCGCCAGCGGTTCACGTGGCAACCACCGTTGGTGGGGGATTGGATCCAGGTCACTTTTGATCTCGTCGCATTGAAGACCGATGGACAGGCCCAGGATTCCGATCGCATCGGTTATGTGCTGGCCACGCACGATTTCGCCGATCGCGGAACCCAGTCCGGCGGCAACTTGCTGATCGACGGTCATCCCACCGGAGCCAGCACCGTGCACCTCGATTACCCCGGTGCGGACTCCAAGTCCATTGGCAGCATCGGTGGTCAAGGTTATCGGGCCGGGCACAATTATGGAGTCCGCATCACTCGTCTGGAGAAAGACCGATTCTCGCTCCAGCACTGGGTGGATGGGATGGCCGATGGCAAACCGCTAACCTTATCAGCCTCGGACCTGCCGCCGGGCGGGTTTGCGTTTGAGTTGTGTTGTGGCCGCGGCTTCCAAGTCGATGAGGTGCGCATCCACACTTCTCCGCGTGCGGGAACCCCGGAACACGAGCGCTGGTTGGCCTACGAAGGGGCACTGAAAACTCAAGTCCAGGAGCGGGACCGTTTGTTGGCTGTCCTCAAGGCTCAGCGACTACCCAAACCGGGGCGCATTGCGTGGGTCAGCGACGTGCGCCCGGAGCCACGCCCGGTGCCCTTGCTCAAACGCGGCAACCCCAAGACCCCGGGTGAGCCGGTCGAGCCGGCCTTTCCGGGGTTTTTGGATCGCGGGCAGAACCTCCCAGCGGCGTTGCCTGTCCCTCATGGACGGACCACCGGCCGGCGGTTGGCTTGGGCGCACTGGTTGACGGCGCCAGGCACTCCGCAAGCGGCCTTGCTGGCGCGCGTCACCGTCAACCGGATTTGGCAGCAGTGCTGGGGTATCGGATTGGTGGAGACTTCAGAAAATCTCGGCTTGAGCGGCTCACCTCCGACTCAGCCGGAATTGTTGGAATGGTTGGCGGCCGAGTTCGTGAATTCGGGCTGGAGCCTGAAGCATCTCCACCGGCAAATCTTGTGTTCCCGGACATTCCAGCAATCCAGTGCGCCCCGTGCGGAGGCGATGTCCGTCGACCCGGCCAATCGGGGGTTGTGGCGGTTTCCCGTCCACCGACTCGATGCCGAGGGAATTCGAGATCTGATCATCGCGGCCAGCGGGGTTTTGGATCCGAAATCCAGCGGTCCGTATGTTCCTACCCCGCGCAACGGCGACGGAGAAGTTTTGGCGGAGGAGGCCGCGCCGGGAGCACGGGCCCGGTCAGTGTTTCTCCAACACCGTCGGACGCAGGTTCCGACCTGGTTGGTCAACTTCGATGCGCCATCGTTGGTGTTCAACTGCACTCGTCGGGCTCGGACTACCATGCCGCTGCAATCCCTGAGCTTGCTCAATTCGGAGTTCACGCTGCAGCGGGCACGGGATCTTGTGCTCCGGCTTAATCGGGAATGCGGGGTTTCAGAGAAGGCGCGCATTCAGCGAGCCTTCCTGTTGGTTTGTGGTCGTGAGCCCGATGCCTCCGAGCGCTCGGCGTCGGAAGAGTTTCTGCGCCATCAGCTATCTCTTCATACGGCCCATCCCGATTCCAACCAGCGGGCTTGGCGGGATTTCGCCCAGTCACTCTTCACCCTCAACGATTGTCTCTACCTCCGATGAACCCCTCCATAGATTTTCTGTCGCGGCGTGGTTTTCTGGGGCGTTCGGCCGGAAGCCTGGGTTTCCTCGCGCTTCAACAGTTGTTGTCGCGGGACCCACTTCTGGCAACCGGAGCCGTTGCACCGGCGCACCGACGACCTAAGGCGAGGGCTGTCATCAGTCTCTTTCAACATGGCGGTCCCAGTCAGATGGATCTCTTCGACTACAAACCCGCGTTAAATCGTTGGAGTGGGCAACCCTATCCGGGCGGGGATCTGGAGGTTCACTTCGACAAGCAGGCGGGCAATGTGTTGGGGGCTCCCTATCAATTTCGCCCTCAGGGCCAGTGCGGCATGCATCTTTCAGAATTGCTGCCGCACACCGGATCCATCGCCGACGACATCACCTTAATTCGCTCCATGACCACGGGTTCGGTGGACCACGAATCGGCGTTGCGCATCATGCATACGGGGCGGTTTCTGGCGGGATTGCCCTCAATGGGTTCCTGGGTGCTGTACGGTCTGGGTTCGGAGAATGAGAATTTGCCGGCGTATGTGGTGCTGTCCGATCCCGGAGGCCTTCCGGTCGATGGTGAGCGGAATTGGTCCTCTGGATTCCTTCCGGCGTTGTATCAGGGAACTCCCTTCCGCAGTGGCAAAACTCCGGTGTTTCATTTGCAAACCCCGGCCGGTGTTTCTGCCGAGGCGCGGCGCCATCAATTGGACTTCATCACCCGTCTGAACCGGCATCAGTCCGAGCGCGATCCGGCCAATTCGGAATGGCAGGCACGGTTGGCCCAATTCGAGACCGCCGCCCGCATGCAAACCGCCGTGCCCGAGGTGATGGATTTGTCAGGGGAATCAGCGGCCACGCGACGGCTCTACGGCCTCGACAACCCGGTGAGCGCTGAATACGGGCGGCGGTGCCTCATCGCCCGGCGTCTGGTCGAGCGGGGCGTGCGGTTCGTGCAGTTGTTCTTGAGCGGCCAGCCTTGGGACACCCACGACAAAAACGCCGAGCGGCTCAAGGGCCTCTGTGCCATGACCGACCAACCCAGTGCCGCACTGGTCCAGGACCTCAAGGCCCGTGGGTTGCTCGACGACACCATCGTGCTCTGGACCGGCGAATTCGGGCGTCTGCCAATCTCCCAGGGCAAAGACGGTCGCGATCACAATCGTCATGCCTTTTCTCTCTGGGTTGCGGGTGGCGGTTTCAAGGCGGGGCATGTCCACGGGGCGACCGATGAGTTCGGCTACAAGGCGGTGCAGGATGTGGTGAGTGTCCACGACTTTCACGCCACACTGTTGGGGCAATTGGGGTTGGATCACACCCGTCTCCATGTTCCCCACGAAGGACGCGAAGCGAGTCTCACGGATGCGGAAGTGACTGGCGCCAAGCCGGTGCCCTCGCTCCTGGCTTGAGCCCTTACTCCGGAAGATCCCAGCGTTGCGGGATTACCCACGGGCCGTACCGTCCGACCAACATGGCGTTTGAATCGTTTCGGGACTGGGTGGAATCGCTCGAAAAAGCCGGGGAGTTGATTCGCATTTCGCATCCCGTCGCCACGGAGTTGGAGATCACCGAGATCGCCGACCGTGAGATGAAGAAACCGGGCGGCGGAAAGGCGTTGCTCTTCGAGAAGCCCACGGTCCGGGGTGTTGTTTCCCCGTTTCCGGTGGCCATCAACACGCTCGGCTCCTGGAAGCGCATGGCCATGAGCATGAATGCCGCTTCGGTGGACGACGTGGCCGCCGAACTGGGTGGACTCATGAAGGCCCGCCCGCCGGCCTCCATGAAAGAGGCGTTGCGGCTCCTGTCGCTGGCCTTGGATTTGCGCCATGCAAAACCTAAGACGGTGAAGAGCGGCCCCTGCAAGGAGGTCATCCATCGATTCGATGCTCCGGCCCGTCGGCAAGAGCCTTGGCCTGATGCGCCCGACTGGCGGAAGGGAACCGATCCGTTGCCGCCCACGCTGGCCGACTTGCCCATCCTCAAGTGCTGGCCGCTCGATGGGGGGCGCTTCATCACGTTGCCATGCGTGGTGACGCAAGATCCGGACACGGGGGCCCGCAATCTAGGCATGTACCGGATCCAAGTTTATGACGACCGGACGACGGGTGTGCACTGGCAGTTGCAGAAGGTCGCTGCGCGCCACGGCCGTCGTTATTACGAGACCGGTCAACGCATGCCCGTCGCCATCTTTCTGGGTGGCGATCCCATGTTCCCCTTCGCCGCCACGGCTCCGTTGCCCGATGGATTGGATGAATTTCTGTTGGCGGGGTATTTGCGCAAAAAGGCCGTCGAACTGGTCAAGTGCGAGACCAACGACCTCGAGGTTCCGGCCAATGCCGACTTTGTCATCGAGGGGTATGTGGATCCGATCGAACCCCTGCGGATGGAAGGTCCCTTCGGCGATCACACCGGATACTACACGCTGCCTGAGCCGTATCCCGTGTTCCATGTCACGGCCATCACCCATCGCAAGGATGCGGTGTATCCGGCCACCATCGTGGGCATTCC
>JAPLUF010000314.1 GCA_026397755.1 Verrucomicrobiota bacterium | reverse complement strand
GAAGGTTCATGCCCGGTGGGAAACGGTTTGAGGTTCGAGAAGCGAGTCCCAAAGCGGGCAGCGCACCCGACGGCCCGCTTTGACGGAGGCGAGTTCTGGAGCCTGGGTGGAGCAACTTGTCTGTGCCTTCGGACAACGGGGATGAAAGCGGCACCCGCTCGGGAAGGATCCCAGCAATGGAACAGTGCCGGGAATTGCCGTCAGACGCTCGACTTCGGCCTCCAGGTCAGGCACGGACTGGATCAACGCCTGGGTGTAGGGATGCAGCGGCCTCTGGAGAACCTCGCGCACCGGCCCGTGCTCGACGATTTGTCCCGCATACATCACCGCCACGTCATCGGCGAGGTCACCCACGATGCCAAGGTTGTGGGTGATGAGCAGTACGGCCATGCCCAGCTGTTTGCGCAGGTCGCCCAACAGCTCAATGATTTGCGCCTGGATGGTGACATCGAGGGCGGTGGTGGGTTCGTCGGCCACGAGCAGCTTCGGCTGCGAAGCGAGCGCCATCGCGATCATCACACGTTGCTGCATGCCGCCGGACAGTTCGTGCGGATAATTTCTCAGCCGCGATTCCGGCGCAGGAATGCCGACGAGCTTCAGCAATCGGATGACCTCGGCATCGTTGGCGACTGCAGGCCGATGGTATTTGAGGGACTCCTTGATCTGCGCTCCGATGCGAAAGACCGGGTTTAGAGACGCGCCCGGTTCTTGGAAGACGTAGCTCACTAGTCCGCCCCGAATATCGCGCAACTCGCGCGACGACATCTTCAACACATCACGGCCTTCGATGAGAATCTCGCCGCCGACGTAGCGCGCGGGCGGAGACGGCACCAGCTTGGCAATAGAAAGCGCGGTCACGCTCTTCCCAGAGCCACTCTCGCCGACGAGACACAAGGTCTTGCCGGCCTCCAGCGAGAGGGAGACGCCGTCCACCGCGCGGGCGGCGCGGGCGCCAGATCCGAATTCGACCTGGAGGTTTTTGATTTCGAGGAGAGGCATGATGCTTTTACAGAAGGGAACGAAGGAGCCCTGATAAATTGGCGCTTCGTGCTTTCGGTTCGGCGGGTTGCAAGTGGTGGTTCATCTGGCCGTGATCTGTCAGGTGTTGATTTTTCCGTCTTCTTCGTTTCCTCCGTTGCCTTCTGTAAAGATCCCCATCACGCCGCCGATTTGATGCGCGGATCGATCCACCGATAGAGCACATCCACCACCAGGTTGGCGGCCACGACGATGACGGCGCTGAACATCACCGTGCCCATGATGACCGGCACGTCGAGGTTGAACACACTTTGCACCGCCAGCGTGCCGATGCCGGGCAGCGCGAAGACGTTCTCCGTGAACATCACTCCGCCGAGCAGCCCGGCTACGTCCATGGCGAGAATCGTGACGACCGGGATCATCGCATTGCGCAGACCGTGCCGGAACAATACCACCGTTTCCGGAGCGCCTTTGGCCCGGGCGGCGCGGACGTAGGGGCTGTTGAGCACTTCGGTCATGTTGCTGTGGATGAGTCGGGCGTAGTAGCCCACGAACAACAGCGCGAGCGTCCCCGCGGGCAGCAGCAAATGAGAGAAGCCTCGAAACCCCGCCACCGGAAACCAGCCCAACTTATAGGAAAGCCAATACTGAAGCATGCGCGCGAGCCAGAAGGCGGGCAGCGAGAGGGAGAGCGTGGCCATCACCAGCACGAAGCGGTCGAACCACGACCCGCTGTATTTGGCGGTCAGCACGCCCAGCGGCACAGCGAGGAACATCCACAAGATGATGGCCAGGGTGGATAAGGCAGCAGTCGTCGGCAGCCGGGTCAAGATGGCTTCGGCCACCGGTTGGTCTGTGACGTAGGACTGCCCCAGATCTCCGTGGGCTAGGTTGTTCAAATGATAGCCCAGACGCTTCCAGATCGGGTCATCGAGATGAAACTTCGTGTGGATCGCCTTGATCACTTCGGGCGATGCCTTTGGCCCGGCAATCACCCGAGCCACGTCCCCGGGCACCGCGTTGACGAGGAGGAACGTGAGCACGGCCGTGCCGAGCAGGGTCACGGCCGACCAGAACAACCGATTGCCGAGTCGTAAGAGCATGGCGTTTGTTTAATTTCTTGGGGGAGTCGCAAAGGCTAACAGAGTGCTGTTGCCGTTGGGCATTTTTTTTCGGCGGATCTTCGCCCGCCCATGACGGTCTCGAATGCGGACAACGGGATCGTTGTAAACAGAAGCAGGAAGAGAGTTTTCACAGAAGCAAACGAAGGGAACGAAGACAGAGCGAAAGGAGTGAGGAGCGGACTAAAGCCAACCCCAACGGGATTCGTTTAAGGGTAACGTGGCGCCGGAGGCCTTCACCTTCGTTGTCTTCGTTTCCTTCTGTGAAAAATCCCACTGGAGCGCAGCTGCTCTTCGTCGTGCTTCCTGCTGTTGCCTTCTGTTTCATCTATTCTTCAATCCACACCCGGTCGAGGCGGTACCACCAGAGCGGCTCTACGAGCGGCCCCTTGATCCAGGGCTGGCGCAGGACGACGAGATTCGGATGTCCGAGAAACACCCAGGGAGCGTCTCGCACGATGAGTTCCTCGGCCTGCTGATAGAGCGCGTAACGTTTGGATAGTTCCACCTCCGGCGCCGCCAGGTCCAAGAGTCGGTTGACGGCTGGATTGTTGTAGAACGCAAAGTTAGACGCCGAAGCGTTCTTGATGGTCCGGCCATCGAAATTGCCCCCCAGCATGTCCACCGGATCTGGGGAAATCAAAAAATAACCGTCCAACGCCATTGGCACGCGGTCGCCCGTCTTCTGCGCTTGGCTGAGCTGGCTGAACAAGACGGCCTTGAGTTCCACTTTGATCCCGACTTGATCCAAGTCCCATTGGAACCCCTGGGCCTCATCGGAACGAATTGGATCGTGCCATAACACGGTGTGCAGCGGCAGCGGTAGGCCCGATTTTCGGAGGATCTCGCGGGCTTTGTCGGGATTGTAGTCGTAACCGCGCAGACGGGGGTTATAGCCCGGCATGATGGGCGGCAGCATGCCCTCCGCGTGAGTGGCCCGTCCCTGCGCCACGTGCATCCGGAGATCCCGGTTGATCGCATGACTGATCGCCTGGCGTACCAGCCGGTTGTTAAGCGGTGGAATTGTGGTGTTGAGGACGATAGAGAGGGTCCCAAACAATGTTTCCCGTTCAATCAGGCCACGCCAGCGCGGATCATTCTTAAGGCGGAGAAAACTGGGGAATGGAGGGAACGGAGGTTGAGACACGTCTAATTCTCCCCGTTCGAACATCATCAGAAGCGTGGTCGAGTCACCACCGATCATGACATCCACCCCGTCTAGATGCTGCGGCTCAGGGCCTTGGTAATGAGGGTTGCGCGCCAACTGCAGCCGCGTGCCCCGAACCCACTTCTGTACGACATACGGACCGTTGCCCACCGGCCGGACGGAGAAAGCGGGCCCCAGGCGCTCAACCTCTTCCCTTGGCACCGCCGTTCCCGGAAAGTATGCCAGAAAGTAGAGAAACGCGGGATCACTGCGCTCCAATTCAATGACCAGCGTGTCGGCCGCCGGGGCGCGTACGCCGTCCACGTGATTAGTTTTGCTGTCAATGAACGCCTGCGCGCCGCGGATGCCCTTCAAAAATCCCGACATCCCCGAACCAGTGGCAGGGTTGAGACACCGCTCCAGCCCATAAACATAGTCGGCGGCGGTGACTTCGCGCCCGTTGGAAAACCTCACTCCGGGCCGGAGCCACAGGGTGAAAACGCGCTGGTCCGGCGAGACCTTCCAGGCCCGCGCTGCGCAGGGCACCAGATCGGTCCG
>JAPLUF010000337.1 GCA_026397755.1 Verrucomicrobiota bacterium | reverse complement strand
TGCAGGTTCCTCGTGTTGCTATGACCCCTGAAGCCCTCCGACATCTCGCCGAATCGGATCTCGTGATGGGTGGCCTCATCCAAAAAATCGGTGCCTGCACCTTGAAGCCCGAGCCTCAGCGAACTCCCTTTGAGTCGCTGGTCCGCGCCGTGGCCCACCAGCAGTTGCACGGCAAGGCGGTCGAAACGATTTTGGGGCGGTTTCTGGCGCGATTCCCTGGCCGACGCTTTCCCCGGCCTGAAGACCTGGAATGGGTCACCGATGCGGACCTTCGATCCTTCGGTTTCTCGGGTTCCAAGGCGGCCGCTATCCGCGATATCGCCGCCAAGGCGATGGATGGTACCGTGCCCACTTCGCGGAAGATCCGGACCTTGTCCGATGACGACATCGTCGATCGACTGAGCGCCTGTCGCGGGGTCGGGCGGTGGACCGTCGAGATGCTGCTCATTTTCAAGTTGGGGCGGCCGGACGTTTTGCCGGTCGACGACTTTGGCGTTCGGGAGGGGTTCCGTGTGACCTACGGGCATGAGGCTCAACCTCGGCCGAAGGAGTTGTTGGCCTTTGGTGAACGCTGGCGTCCGTTTCGAACGACCGCGGCCTGGTACTTATGGCGGGCTGCCGATGCCGCGAAGCTCGTAGCCAAGGTTTCGAAACATTAAATCGGTGGGTCTCGAAGGGAATCCGCCATCCGCCGTCGCTCTCAGGGTTTTGGGACTTTTGGATAGTTCTTCACGAGGGCCTGAGCGGTCTCGCGGAGGATGGTCACCAACTCGGGCGGACTGAGCACGGTGGCTTGGGCCCCCCAACCCAAAATCCATCGGCTAATTTCCTCAAGGCTTCCCAGCCGGAGATGGAGCTCAACCCCCCGGTCGGGGAGTTCAGTCAGCGTCTGCGAGGGATGCCACCGTTTCTCGCGAATGTAGTCGGCCACGGCCCGCGTGAAGCGGACACAGACTTCGAAGTCTCCGGTGCGCGAGTACACGCCGAAGCTGTCGCTCAAATGCCGTTCTAGCGCGAATTTAGCCGGGCGTTGGAAGGTCTTTCCGGTGGGTTCAGCTTCGGCAATCCTGGAAGGCACAAAAGTCCGGATGGCTTTTCGGAGATGGTCGTGCGCGAAGAGGTACCAGTCTCCGTTCACATTGCCGATGTGGTAAGGATCTACGGTGCGCTCCTCGAGGGCCGCTCCGGGCTTGCGGTAGGTCAGGCGGAGGGTCTTGCCGGCGGCGGCGGCCTGGGCCAGCCGATCAATAATCCCGAGGTCCACGTTGGGCTCAGCGGTGGTTCGGAAGGAAATGGTCTGCGTCCATTCAGCCAGATTCAGAGAGACGGTGTCCGGCAGCGAACGCTCGAGTTTTTTAAAAGCGGTTAGGAGACGTTTTTCGAAAGGGGTGCCGCGGTATTGCTGAAGCGCCTTTTCAGCGACCACCAACGCGAAGAGCTCTCCCTCCGTGATTTGTAGGGTCGGGAATGAATCCACCGGTTCGGTGTAGTAGAATCCATAACGCTGGGCACTGTAGTTGATGGGCAAACCCATCCGGTCGCGCATGAAATCAATATCCCGCTGGATGGTCTTGGTACTTACCTCAAACTCGCGGCTGAGGAACGAAGCATTGGGATGCTTGCCCGATGCGATGGCGGTGTGGATGCGCATCATCCGCTCCAACGGCGGTCGGGACATGGGCATCTCGCGCACGCTCTTCTTCATGGAGAAATACTGTTCTCAGACGGCAGGAATGCCAACTCCGGACCGGTCCTGGTTCGATCGCGGAACGCGCAGTTCGTCGCGCTTTGCGCTTTTGTCCCGAGGCACCCCAGTCTTCCAATTCACCTCATGACGGATCCGGAGTCCAAAACGGTAATCGGTATCGAATGTGGCGGCACTCGCACCGTGGCCTTGGCGGCGGTGGTGGGAGGCAGACAGTCGTTGGCCCGGATCGAATCCGGACCGGCTAATTTGCGACTGACTTCGGACTTGGATTTGCAGTCCCACTTCGACTCCCTGAAATCCCGTCTGCCGGAACCGGTGGCCATCGGCATCGGCATGGCTGGAGTGAGGACCGAAGAAGATCGGCAACGGTTGCGCGCCTGTGTGGCGAGGGTCTGGCCGTCAGTGCCGGTCCGCGTCGACCACGACCTTGTGAGCGCGCTCGAGGCAGCCTCCTTGGATGCCAAAAATCCGGTGGATGCACGGGTGGTTATCTTGAGCGGCACGGGTTCTTGCTGCTTTGGCCGGAATCGCCGTGGAGTGATAGCCAAGGCCGGCGGATGGGGACACCAGTTGGGAGATCAGGGCAGCGGTTTTGCAATCAGTTACGCCGGATTGCGCGAGACCATACGTCAACTCGAACAGACCGGCCGTATCGGTGCCCTCGGTCGCCGACTCCTCAAGGCCTCTGGCTTCAAAGACCCCGAAGCCTGGGTGGGCTGGATGCAGTCGGCTTCCAAGCGTGAGGTCGCCGCTTTAGCGCCGGAAGTGTTTGCGGCGGCGGCCCACGGTGACCCGAGAGCCCACCAGGTTATTGAGCGGTGCCTCCGCGAGTTGCTAGAGTTGGCCTTGGTTTGTGCGGGACGACTGGACCGGACGGGCAAGGCTCGGGTGGAATTCGTCTTGGCAGGCAGTGTCTTCTTGCGTCAACCGCGATGGCTCCCCCACATCGAGAGCGTTCTTCGGGCGGTGCGACCCCAGTCCGTGATCCGATCCTTGGAACGGGAATCGGCCTGGGGTGCGGTGGTCCTGGCTGAGCAGGCCCTGGCCTCGGGGGACAGCTCTCAGGTGCCCACAGTCCTAACCCCGGGTGTGGCGGTCTCTCCACCCGTTCCGCGTCCTGAAGCGACTGGGGTTTCCCCGACGGAGCAGCGGAACCCGCGTTCTCGGCATCTTGACCGGATGCCTGTGAGCAAGGCCATCGACTTGATGTTGTCTGAAGACTCACAGGTCCCCGAAATCATCGGCCGGCACCGGGTGGCCTTGGCACGATTAATCCGCCTTGCCGAGGTTGCCATCCGCAGCGGTGGGCGGCTGATTTATCTGGGCGCCGGCACCAGCGGCCGCCTCGGAGTCTTGGACGCCAGCGAATGTCCGCCCACCTTCCGGACCCCGCCCGAGTGGGTTCAGGGTATTATGGCTGGCGGCGAGAAGGCTCTGCACACTTCTGTGGAAGGCGCTGAAGACGACGCCGGGGCAGGGTATGAAGCCCTTCGTCTCCGTCAGGTTTCCTCAAAGGATGTCGTGGTGGGCATCGCAGCTTCTGGAAGGACCCCTTATGTCTGGGGAGGATTGGCCGCCGCCCGTGAAGCTGGAGCCCGGACCGCCTTGCTCTGCTTTAATCCGAACCTGAAATTTACCCGAAGCCTTCGGCCGGATGTTGTCCTGGCCATCGACGTCGGCCCTGAGGTGCTCACTGGGTCGACCCGACTTAAGGCCGGCACCGCCACTAAGCTCGTCCTAAACATCCTCAGCACCCTCACCATGGTTCGCCTCGGCAAGGTCGAGGAAAACCTGATGATCGACCTCAACCCCTCCAACGTGAAACTGCGCGATCGGGCTCTCCGCATCGTCCAAGAATTGACCCGCGTAGCCCCCGAAGTCGCCCGGACCGCCCTGGAAGTCTCCGGTTGGCAGGTCCAGGCCGCCGTTCAGACCCTCCGCCAAACGCGTTCCCACCGTTGATCCCTCAGAAGTCTGTCCCTTCGTGGGTCAATCATCGTCCGTTCAGCGGGTCCCAATTCCGGGGAAGTGACTTAAAAATCACCCAGTGCTCAGATCGCATTTGCCAATCGACCGCCAGGGTGTTGTTTCTAGGTGCTACTGTTTGTTGGGGGCAACGCAATGAATCCCACGGTCATGCATGGTTTGGCGATCGGGCTGCTGGTCAGCTTCGGTATGGTGATTGGCATCGCCATCGTCTTTGCCACGTTGTACCGGCGCCACCTTCGGGCACTGCGGCTGACTCAGCGCTGGATGGATCCACTCACGCCCCTCGTCGGTTCCAGCAGGTCCGTGCTGACCCTGCCGCTGCCCAACCGCTGGTTGGCTATCCGCAGCTCCAACACCCCGTTTCTTCGCGAGATGCTGCACATCGAGCCTGGGGAGGGTTCCCGATGGTCCGAGGCTTTGGTGCGGTTCCGCGAACGGGTGATATTCATTTCGCCGCCCTGGCGCGGTTGGTCACTGGTGGTCGGTGCGGCCATCCCGGATCCCGCCGCCGATATCGATCAACTCTACCGGTTTCTCTCTCGCCTGAGCCGAGAGGTCGGCGAAGTTCAATTTTTCTCCGCGGACCGCGTCCTCAATCACCATGCTTGGGCGTGGCTCCGGGAGGGCAACGTGGTTCGAGCCTATGCCTGGGCCGGTGAGACCTTGTGGAGTCAGGGGGACTGGACCTTGGACGAACGCCTCCTGGGCCTCACCTGCCACGATTATGGGGAAGCCGTCGAAGGTCCCGGTCTTTGCGGAGGTCCCTCCGAACAGCAGAATGCAGAGAGAGTGGCGTTGCTGGCTCGTCGTTGGAGCCTGGATCCGGCCGAGGCCAGCGCTTACTTTCTTGCTCTGGAGGCCTCCTCCCGGGTTCGCCGCGAGGGTCCCGACGCCGCCGATGGACCGTAACTCTGATCTCAGGATGAGAGCCCGCCGGACCCGATCCGTTCTCGGGACTTGAAGGCGAGTCATTCCGGGTTGAGACTGTCTTACGCGGATTACCCAAACCCGCTTTCTTAGCCCATGAACTGTTCCATTGGACTGAATCCATCCAACCCCACCGAACTCCATCGGCACATCAACCTGAAACTGGCCGAGTTAGGCATGACAGGCGTTCCGTTGTTCGGTGAAACTCAGGCGGTGGACTCACTGCTCGAGAGCTTCATCGCCCAGGGCCGCGAGAAGGACCGACTGCTTTGCCGTTATGCCAGTCCGGTGGACCGCAGGATTAACAACTTCATCCACGACTATTTGTCCGACACGGCCGTCCCCCGGGAATTGCCTCGGAATACCTTCGTCTTGGATCAGTATGGTCTGGCCCGGATCTTGTCCCTGCCGCCCGACAAAGACGAAGTCGCCTCGCCAATGCTGCGCAGTTATCGGTTGCGCAACGGGATTCTTCACAATCCGAAGTCGGACCGGCGCACTACCTCCGGCATCTTCCATGTCACCGAGGGAGGGTTGCCCATTCCCGACGACAAGAAGGGTGTCCCCAAGACGGTTTTTGCCGACCTTCTGGCCCGAGCCCTTCATCCTCCCGAGGAACTTCTGCAACTGCCGTTCACGGCGTCGGGGCCCACGCCGGCCCCTTGCATGGTTTCTCTGCTCATTCGCCCGGTCATCTGCCCGGAGGTTCCGGGCGTGATGCCTCGCAAGAGCATGGAAATTCGTTTCTTCGTACCCGGATCGCTGGTGGCCAACCTCGATTTCGTCGAGAGCATCTTCGGCAATGCCGGCGACCCGTTGCTCCCAGAAAATGACGCCTCCCTCGATGCCGAGCATTGGAGCGGACACACCGGATGCGTGATCTTGGCTCCGCACCTCAATGGACTCACAAAAAAGGAAGTGGGACTTCCGCATCGGGACGAGGCCAGCGAGCGTCAGCGTCGAGACGGCATGTGTTGGAGCGACGCGCGGGAGCTCTATAACGACGGGAACGCCTTCAAACTGACCGCGCGGGATGCCTCCGGGGTGATCGTGACACTCATCTCGGACAACTACTTCGGCTACTGCAAAAAGGAGGTCAAAACCCAAATTAGTTTTGCGGCCAACCTCTTCGGACTGGTCGAGGAGGAGCACGCCGGCGGAGCGTTGGTCTTCGCTAATCACGATCTGGGCAGCGAATACGACGCCCAACATCATGGTGCAAATTTCCCGTACAGTTTCTCGGAAGTCACCCGGTTAATTCCGGATGCACTGAATCTTCAGCCCGAAGGTCATGCCGTGGACCGGCAATTTCCAACGGTGGTCTACGTCCCTGAGAATGCCCGCTTCGAAATCGAGTCCCTGACGGTTCGCTGGGATGAGGCCGGCAAAACTCAGTCGATCCGACTCCGGCGGGACCATCACTACCTGATGCCCAGCGGATTTCGGGTACATCTGGAGCCGCCGGCCATTGCAGCGCGGGCTTGGCGTCTGGTCGGAACACGCCCGGAGGGCACCCTGTGTCACAAGCCCTGCACGGTCTCTGGCGGCGGCAAGAGCGAGATCTCCAAGCCCATCACGGACGCCATCCTCTTCGGATCGGTCTTCGTCGCAGACTTGGCACAAGATTTCGACCGAGTGGCTATTGTCGTGGCTCGCGACTTTTCCCAACGGTTTCGCGATCCCGCCCGCAATGGCGTGGACCAGCGGCCCATTCTCAATCCGAGTCGAACTCTCGGTTCTGTCATCAAGCTCCTGACACCGAGCGAAGATTTTTCCCACGAACACAATGCCTGGATCGGTTCTGTGCCGCCGCACATCCGGGAATTGGTGCTCGTTGTGAAACGTTTTTGGCAACCCTCCTGGGGAGAGGACTGGCGCTCGCAGTTCAGCGTCGATGTCATCAACGGCACCCCTGCCAATGAGCTGCGGTTGGGGCGCAAGCGATTGGTGACCCAATTCCTTCGGGTGGGTTATGACGACGATGGAGCCTGGCGGACTTTCGGTCTTCGGAAGGATTACCTTCCGGCCTTCAAGCTTCAGATGGAGGACGACATTACGGCCAGTGTGACCGTGCCGCGCAGCCAATTGCCAGGCCTGGACCCGCAGAGCGTTTATCCGTCGCTCAAATTCGTTCAGAACAGTGAGTTTCGACTTTTCCAGCGGCCGGACGACGCCATTCATCGCGGGTATGACAAGGCCGCTGAAGCAGACTTTGCTGGCGGCGGATGCTTCTTCAGCAACTACGAACCCATCTCACGCAAGCAGGCCAGAGAGTTGGTCGATGATGCCATCGGACTGAACCAATACACTGCGCCCATGCGGGCGCTGATCGAAGCGGCCGCGGCCTCAGAGCCGGGCGATGGTTCTCCCGAATGGATCGTGGTTACGTCTCATCCTCGAATAGTGGATGGCAAACCCTCGAAGAACCCTCGGTATCTTCAGACGCGTCCCGATCTCCTCGATAACCTGGGGCGTCATCTGACGACCATGTCGGCCCGACTGGCGCGGCGCTTGGCGACCGATCGTCCGGTGTACACGCCGGTGCATGCCGTCTTGGCTGGTCGTCGGAATAATCCGGCGGAACCTGGAGTGCGTCCGCTGGCGTGCTATGGGCCCATCCACCATATGGAGTTGCCGGAGGCGTTCATGGAGTTCATCTCCAGCATGACTGGCAAGTCCCCGTCGACGACCGGGGCCGGCAGCGAGGGAGCCTTGACCAAGGGACCTTTCAACGCCCTGCCGCCCATTTACGATCTCAATGCGGCCTTCGTGAGTTTGGCCGTCTCCGAGAATCCGGTTTTTTTGACGAGTGCCGGATATCTCGGGCCTAAGACCCGCGTGGATCATGATGTCAGCCTGCTCGTGCCGGAGGTCTGGTGTCGGATGGGCGTCACGGAGCGGGATCCGGCTTTCCTGATCGCCAATGGCTATCTCGAGCGCGTGTCGGACTTCACCCACGAGGGGCGTACCGTCCCGGCCAGTCGCCTGGGGTGGCGAGTCACGCTGAAGTTCGTGAACGATTTTCTGGGGCGTGTCTTTAACCATCCTCACGCCGTCTTGGTAGAGAGCATGTTGCGACCTGAGATGCAGGATGCGGGGCAATATGCCGATTCGGTGGACAACATCGCGGCGACTCATCGACGAGTGGCGCAGCATTACTTCGACGACGGTTCCATTCACCAGGCCGTGCCACCACTCCAGGCTCTTCTCCACATTATGCGTGATGGAGCCAGCGAAGGATTTCGTCTCGAGGATCCGGCCTTCCGAGCGATGTTCCACCGGGAGAGTGTTCTCGCGAGTCCTTGGTACCGCGCCCGGTTGGAGATGCGGCGCGAGTTGGAAGTGCGTCACTGGAACACAATTGTCACCTCTATCGATCGGTTGCTCAGCCGCACGGAGTATGCGCAGGAATCAGAGCGATTGGGCCTGCATGAACGGCGGTCTTACGCCCGTGTGATGCTGGAGCGCAGTCGTTCCGAACAGCGCATCGGAGAACTGACCGGGACGATCGGAGCCGAACCGGCGGTTTATCGGTAACACCGGCTCTTGCGAGATCCAGTCACAGGGTGAGGCGTTGGCGTTGGTTCTCACGCCACGCCGGTACCAACAATCCTTGGTCACCTTTTTCAGGGCGTTTCAGGGCACTCGATGCTAGGCCAAGATGTTCCGCACCACTTGCCCGTGGACATCGGTGAGGCGGAAATCGCGGCCGGCATTGTGGAAGGTTAGCTTCTCATGGTCGAAGCCCAGGCAGTGCAGGATGGTGGCCTGAAGGTCATGCACATGGACCGGGTTCTCGACCACGTGGAATCCCAAGTCGTCGGTAGCCCCATGACTCATGCCGGCCCGGATGCCGCCACCGGCCATCCAAACACTGTAGGCTTGCGGGTGATGATCTCGCCCCTGGCTCCGGCCCAGAGCCGGGTTGGATTCGACCATCGGAGTGCGACCAAACTCACCGCCCCAGATCACCAGTGTGTCGTCTAACAATCCCCGCTGCTTCAGATCGAGCACCAACGCGGCGCTGGCCTGGTCGGTGATCGCCGCGTTGCTACGGACATTGCCGACCACGTCGGAGTGGGCATCCCAACCTTCGTGGTACAAGTTCACGAAGCGGACTCCGCGCTCGATCATTCGCCGAGCGAGGAGGCATGCTCGGGCGAAGGAGGGCTTGGCCGGGTCGCACCCGTACATCTTTAAGGTCTCCGGGGATTCCCCGCGCAAGTCCATGAGTTCTGGGGCTGAAGTTTGGAGCCGGAACGCCATTTCGTAGGAGGCGATTCGGGTGGCGATTTCCGGGTCCCCCACGGTGCCCAACCGCTTTTGGTTCAAATCGGCGACGAGGTCGAGCGTGTCGCGCTGGAGACGGGTATCGATGCCGGCTGGGTTGTCGACGTTCAGGATGGGTGGGCCTTGGTTGCGCAGGCGCACCCCGGTGTGGACCGTCGGAAGGAACCCGCTGGACCAGAGAGCTGCTCCTCCGCTCAGGCCGCCCCCTGTGCTCATGACGACGAAGGCAGGCAAATTCTGGGACTCGGACCCGAGACCGTAGATCACCCAGGAGCCCAGACTTGGGCGGCCGGGTTGGGAGAATCCGGTATTGAAGAAAATCTGCGCTGGAGCGTGGTTGAATTGGTCGGTGCGTACGGAACGAATCAGGCAGATGTCATCGACGATCTTCCCCAGATGCGGGAGGACCTCCGAGATTTCCGTTCCGGATTGGCCGTGACGCGCAAACTTGAAGCGGGGCCCCAGCACTGCGGCATCGGGCCGGATGAAGGCGTAGCGCTGACCGCCGATGACCGAGGGCGGTAGCGGGCGCCCCTCCAGCTTCGCTAACTCCGGCTTGAAATCGAAGAGTTCCAGCTGACTAGGAGCCCCACCCATGAAGAGGTGGATCACCCGCTTGGCCCGGCCGGGGAAATGCGGGGATTTGGCCGTCGCGGCCGGGGTGCCTGCCAGAGGCGAGGCCGAGAGAGAGTTGCCCCAGCGATCGGTTAGCAATCCAGCCAAGGCGATCTTGCCCAAGCCCACGCCGCAGTCTTTGAAGAAATGCCGTCGGCTGACGTGATGCGGGTGAAGGTTCAAAGGATTCATGGGAGAGTGGGGATGAGTTATCAGCCCTTGGTGATCATTTCATCGAGGTTGAACAGGGCCCGTGACAGGGCCGACCAGGCGGCGCGTTCTTCGATGGAAGAACCCTCACCGGGTCCGGCCACCGCGGCTGCATCTAACTCATGAGCCTGGAAACGCTGGAGTTGGTTTTTCCAGAAAGTTTCGAGGGCATGAAGCTCGGTTTCGGTTGGGGGGCGAGTCATGCAGCGTTGAAATGCGTTCTGGATGCGTTGGGACACCGTTCCCGATTGCCGGGCCAGGTCTCGACCCATGGCCTGGGAGACCTCAATGAAGAAGACGTCATTGAGCAGAGTGAGCGCCTGCAGGGGGGTGTTGGAGGTCTCGCGCCGGGCGATGCAGGATTCACCAGTGGGGGCATCGAAGGTGTTGAATAGGGCAAAGGGAGCCGTCCGCTTGGCGAAGGTGTAGAGGCTGCGACGGTAGCGGTTCTGGCCCTCGCTGGTCGGCCAAGACGATCCGCCCCACGCGGCCTCCATGACCCCGGAAGGCTGAGGCGGGTACACCCCAGGCCCGCCCATGGCGTCCGAGAGCAGACCGCTGGCCTTGAGAGCGGCATCGCGTATGACCTCAGCATCGAGGCGAACCGAGGGTCCGCGGGAGAGCCAGCGATTGTCCGGGTCGCGGGCCAGTGAGTCCGGCCGGGTCCGCGAGGACTGCCGGTAGGTGGCACTCAGGGCGATTTGCTTGTGAAGTCGCTTGAGAGACCAACCGTTTCGCATGAAATCCATGGCCAACCAATCGAGCAGCTCTGGATGGCTTGGGCTGTCTCCTTGATAGCCGAAGTCCTCTGTGGTTCGAACCAACCCCTTGCCGAAGAAGGCCTGCCACTGGCGATTGACGGTGACTCGAGCCGTCAGGGGATTGTTGGTGGACACGAGCCACCGTGCCAGGCCGAGGCGGTTGCGGGGTAGGTCGGCCGGAAACGGGGAGATCACCGAGAGGACACCGGGTTCCACCCGTTCAGTGGGCTGAAGGTATTCTCCGCGTCGGTGGAGGAAGGTGGCACGTGGATTTTCCGGTGGGCGCTCCTGCAAGACCAGGGTGGTCTTCGGAGTGAGGGGTTGTCGCAGTTGGGCGATGCGTTTTTGAGACTCCCCGAGTTCGGGTGTGGTCAGCAGAAAGTGACGACGAAGCTGTGAGCGCTGAGTTTCGGTCAACGAGGCATCGGCGATGAGCAGGAGCGGTTCCAGTTCTGGAGGTAAATCTCGTGCCTGGGCTCCGCCCGGGTGGGTGGTGACCGAAATCCGGAAACGTCCCAGAGAACAGGCGTAGTGCCGCCCGAAGAGCAGGGAAAGCTTGAGGTCAGCATTACCGAGGATCGTCGTCTCGGAAATAAAGACCGCCTCATGCCGCTGCCCCTCGCGGCCTGCGGTGGACCAGCCGGTCTGCGGGTCGCCATCGACCGCCAACGCTGCCGTGGCCTCAGACCCAAAGGCGTTCTTACCGAAGCTCTGCGAGGAGGACTTCCAGCGGACGGGCTGGCCGCCAGCGCTGAGGTTGAGTTCGCCTAGGAAGAAATCTCCCTTTGGACCTTCATAATAGGCTAGGCCCGGCCCGTTCTTGGGCAGTCGCGGATCGGGCAGAACTTCTAATCGGACGGCGGTGATGGGTTCGGGTGGCGCGGTGAAAGCGAGTTGGTAGGTGTCACTCTTGCTGATGTCGCCGCTAGCAAAGACCGAGGCGTCTTCTTGGACGGTCAGGAGCGGGAGGTTGGAGGTTGCGGCCGTGGGACGCAGGGGAGTCCAACGGATGGCCGTCTCGCGCGCTTTGCCGAGCCATTTTTGGAATGCAGCCTCTGCGACGGCTTTGCGCCGTTCCGCTAAAGGGCGCGGATCGGAGGTCGGTCGGCCCAAGCGAATCCGGGGACGGCCGATGAGGTGTTGAGCCGCCTGCTGGTGTTCCAGAGTGATTTCGAAGCGGATGCCCGATGGAAAGGTGACCTCCTTCTGGAACTGGACACTGAGGTGGTGTTCCCGGTTGAGCCGGTCGCCGCCCACGTCGACAGCCCATCCGGTCTGGAGTTGGTCATCAATGGCATTGGCCGCCGGAAAGCCCGGTTGCTCGACGTCGGCTTGAGCGTGGGCGAGAGCGATCTTCTGCATTTGATCCGGTGCATCCAGCGGCGCAGCCGTAACCCGTAATTCACTCAGGACGAAGTTTCCATGAGCCACACGTCCGGGCCCTTTTTTAGGGAGAGCTTCGTCGAGCAAGGTCTCTAAGCGAAGTCGGTCGACGTGGGTATCCCGCGTGGTCACGACGAGGGTGAGGGTGTCGGTGTCTGGCGGCGTCCCGGTGAAGAGGGCTGAGTGATCTTTGAGAGCGCTCACGGGCGATCCCTTCAGGGACCGGGCCTCGATCAGGGTGGGAGTGAACCACACGGTTTCTTCGATCGGGAACCGCTCTGCCAGGGTTGCTGTTAGGGCTTCTGCTTCGGCCAATCGGGCCTTATGGCGCGCCTCTTCAGACGGTTCCACGAGGTCCATGTCCGGTTCGTCGGCATTGTTCAGGAAGGCCATCAACTGATAATACTCCCGGTGCGGGATAGGGTCGTATTTGTGAGTGTGACACTGGGCGCACCCGACGGTGAGCCCCAACCACGTGGTGCCGGTGGTGGCCACGCGATCGGTCATGGCATGGAAACGGAACTCGAGCGGATCGATCCCGCCCTCTTCATTGAGCATGGTGTTCCGGTGGAAACCGGTGGCGATGCGCTGGTCTCGCGTGGCGTTGGGCAGGAGGTCCCCCGCGAGTTGTTCCAGAGTGAACTGGTCGAAGGGCATGTCGGCATTGAGAGAGCGGATCACCCAATCGCGCCAGGGCCAGATGCTTCGGGTGCGATCCTTTTCGTACCCGTTGGTGTCGGCGTAGCGGGCCAGATCCATCCAGCGTCGGCCCCAACGTTCACCGTATCGAGGGGAAGCCAAGAGCTGGTCCACCCAGTGTTCGTAGCCCGCGTCGCTGGGGTCCTTCAAGAAGGCCTCTACTTCAGAAGGTGTGGGAGGTAGGCCTGTCAGGTCGAGAGAGACGCGGCGTGCCAGGGTGTGTGGATCGGCCGCTTCGGCAGGAGCCATCCCGCGTTCTTGCAATCGTTGGAGCACGAATTGATCGATCGCGTTGCGTGCCCAAGTGGTGTTGTCGACCTGGGGAGGCGTTACAGATTTGGGGCGCTGGAAGGCCCAGTGGGGGACGTACTCGGCACCGGCGGCGATCCAGGCCTCAAGGGTCTTTTTTTCTTTTTCCGTCAGCGGCTGCCGGGTGCTCGGCGGTGGCATTATCTCGTCCGGATCCTGGGAATGGATTCGAGTCACGACCTCGCTGGAGAGGGGCTTGCCCGGGACCAGTGCGACCGCTCCGGATTTAGCGGGTTGGAGGGCCGCATCACGGACATCAAGACGCAGGTTGCTCTTGCGCGATAGGTCGTCAGGTCCGTGGCATTTGAAGCAATGCTGCGAGAGGATTGGTCGGACCTCGGTGGAGAAATCGGGGCCGCCCGTCGGGCCTGCGGCCAAGTTGAGACACAGGCTCAGAGCCAGTGCGGCCCGCGCAATCCACCTGAAGAGGGGGCCCGGTTTTGACAGTTGGCGATGTTCCACGGCTTTTGAGACGATGGAACCCCTTCCAAAAGTCAGACCAGCAGAAAGTTCCAGGTCCCTCTTAAAAACAAGCCTGGGCCAGAACGACAGATCCAATTGAATCGTTCCAGCGAAGTTCTGTCCCTGGGCACTCCTGTCTGGCGGCGCGATGCATCGGTGGAGGCTCTTTGACCCGGGCCGGGGAGTTGGTGCACTGTGCAGCCATGCGTGTGATTCGTGTCGTGTCCGTGCTCGTTGCACTCGGGTGGACGGCCTGGTCTGCCTCGATCCCAGACTTTGTCCGATCGGCTCAAGATCGGCACGGAGCTGCCGGTGAGAGTGCGGCCCGTTTTCTGGCCGAACACATGACCGAGAGCGACCGATCGAATCTCAGCAACGAGTTTCTCCTAGACAATCTTGATTTGGCCTTCCGAGCCCGAAAGGAATTCCCCTGGGCCACCCAAGTGCCCGAGGCCGTGTTTCTCAATGACGTTTTGCCGTACGCGGTTTTCGACGAACCCCGGGACTCGTGGCGTTCCGAATTAATGACCCTGTCGCGAGACCTGGTGAAGGACGCCCATTCGGCTAGCGAAGCGGCCCAGGCCCTGAATCGACAGCTCTTCAAGTTGGTCAACGTTCACTACAACACCGGACGCAAGCGCCCCAACCAAAGCCTGAAGGAATCCAAGGCCCTCGGCAAAGCGACGTGCACCGGCTTGTCCATTATTCTCGTCGAAGCCTGTCGGTCGGTGGGTATTCCTGCGCGGGCCGTGGGAACCCCGATGTGGACTAACGAGCGGGGCAACCACACCTGGGTGGAGATTTGGGACGGCGACTGGCATTTTGCCGGGGCTGACGAGTATGACGCTGGCGGATTGGATCGGGGATGGTTTGTCGGGGACGCCTCAAAGGCCCGGGCCAACGAACCTCGCCATTCCATTTATGCCACTTCCTGGAAGCGCGAGGGGTCGTCCTTTCCGATGGTGTGGGCCCGCAACAGCACGGACGTCGCAGCGGTCAACGTCACCGCGCGGTATGCCAAGACCGATGCTGCGCCGGTCGAGATCGCCGCGCTCGGAGTCCGCTTGTGGGACCGTTCCGGCGGAACTCGACTCTCGGCCAAGGTGTGTGTGCTCGATGGTGTGCGGCGATCCTGCGCTCTGGCCGACACCAAGTCCGGCACAGCCGACCTGAACGATATGCCGCGCTTCAGTCTGGCTCCGGGAGCGCAAGGCTGGCTTCGCTTCACCGTTGGGGCCGAGGTGCGGGAGATGTCTTTTGGTCCTCTGGCTTCAGGAGAATCGACAGTCGACGCCCGCTGGCCCGAGTTGATCCCCGCCTCGGTCGCTGTAGACGCGATGCGCGAGTGGCTTGATTTGCCGTCCAACCGGCGTCCGGCGGAGGCTCAGGTGTTGTCCCAGGCGCTGACGAAGACCGAGGCCGAGCGGGTGCTGCCCATGGTGGCGGCCGACCGCCTCGCCGAATTGGCGGCCGAGCGGACTCCGGAAGTCGACAAGAAGGAGTTGGTGCTCGAGGGCAAAACACTCCGGTGGTTAGAGAAGGAGTTTGGCAAGGCGCCGGTCGGGCAGCGGAGCTTGTGGATTTCCATGCACGGGGGCGGTGGGGCACCCAAGGCGGTGAATGATCAACAGTGGCAGAACCAGATTCGTCTGTACGAGCCCAGCGAGGGATTCTACATCGCCCCTCGGGCTCCCACGGATTCTTGGAATTTGTGGCATGAGGGACACATCGATCCGATGTTCCAGCGTCTCATCGACGACTATGTCGCGGTGCGGGGGGTGAGTCCGGATCGGGTTTATCTGATGGGTTATTCGGCCGGGGGCGACGGAGTCTGGCAATTGGCCCCCCGCATGGCCGATCGGTTTGCGGCCGCCTCCATGATGGCCGGTCATCCCAATGAGGCGTCGCTTCTGGGGCTTCGAAATTTGCCCTTCGCTATCTTCATGGGTGGCAACGACGCGGCCTACAACCGCAACCGTATCGCCGCTGAACGTGGGGCCGAACTGGACCGACTGGCCCGCGAGGATTCCGGCGGGTACGTCCATCAGGTGAAGATCTACGAGGGATTGGGTCATTGGATGAACCGTAAGGACACCGAAGCCGTTCCCTGGATGGCGGGTTTTGTTCGCAATGCCTGGCCCAAAAAAATCGTCTGGCAGCAGGATGATGTGGTCCACCGCCGTTTCTATTGGCTCCAAGTACCTGCTGAAATTACCCTTCAGGAGCGGGCCAAGATTGTGGCATGGGTGCAGGGACAAGAGATTCAGTTGGAGGGACAAGTTCCAGCCAGCTTCCGCCTGCGTCTGTCGGATCGGTTGCTCGATTTGGATCGCCCAGTGCGGGTAGTCGCCAACGGTAAGGAGTGGTTTTCTGGCAAGGTCACCCGACAGGCTCGAGTGTTTCTTGCTTCACTTGAAGAACGAGCTGACCCGGTCTCCGCCGCGAGCGCTTGGGTGGATATGAAGTGAGGTGGAAGCTCACCTACACCTACGGGCAATAGACACGCGGCAGGCGGGCCCGGAAACCCGCCAGCACGTCGTAGGTGACCGTGCCGCTCAGGCGGGCTAGTTCCTGAACCGTGATGCAGTCGGTGCCCTGCATGCCGAGCAGGACCGTTTCGTCACCCATTTGCGCCTCGGGGACATCGGCGAGATCGATCATTAGGGCGTCCATGGTGACACCGCCCACAATGGGGACTCGGCGTCCATGCAGGAGGGCCTGCCCTTGATTGCGGAGTCGCGGATAGCCGTCGCCGTAACCCACTGAAAGGACGCCGATGCGGCTCGGACGTTCGGCCCGCCAGCGCATGCCATAGCCCACCGAGTCGCCGATTTCGAGTTCTTGGATAGCGGTGAGTCGGGCTCGCAAGGACAACACGGGAAGGACGCCCTCCAGACGGCGGCAGACTTCTGACGGATAGACGCCCTGGGCCAACAGGCCGACGCGGACGCGGTTGAAATGAGCGTCTGGCAGATCGAGCACGCCGCCGGAATTGCAGTGGTGGATCCACTGCGGCTGAATACTCAGGGCTGCGAGTCGTTCCAGCACCCCTTCGAATCGCTGGGACTGGGTGCGGGCGAAGCCTTTGTCGAGTTCGTCGCTTTGGGCGAAGTGGCTCAACGCCCCACGAAATTCCAAGGCTGGCAACGTCTTCAGTATCGGTCCCCAGGAATCCACGTTCCTCCAAGAAAACCCAAACCGGTTCATGCCCGTGTTGATCTTCAGGTGGACGGCCACGGGTTTGCCTTGCGCTCGGCCCGCGTGCGAGAACGCCTCAGCCATCTCGATAGATCCGACGCAGGGTTCCAAATTCAACTCGACGACATGAGGGACTTCGTCGGGGAGGCGTTCCCCCAGCAGCAGAATCGGGGCGGTGATGCCGGCATCCCGGAGTTCCTGCGCTTCCCCGAGAGTGAAGACTGCCAGGGAATCGGCATGGCCCTCGAGCGCCACCCGGGCGGCTTGTACGGCACCTAGCCCGTAGGCGTTGTCCTTGGCCACAAACATCAAGCTCACCGAAGCGGTGACTTCGCGGCGGAGGATCTCCCAATTGCGGGCCAACTGGTCGAGGTCAACCTGGACCCAGGCGGAACGGGGGCGACAAACGGTGGACTTCATGGGTTGCCGGGCGGCCACAGCGATTGGCCCACATCGGTTCGGTAGTAGCTGCCAAGGGATCGAATCTTACGGATGTCGCTGTAGGCGTTGCGGATGGCTTCGTCCATGGATCCGGCCAGTGCTGTGATATCCGCAATGCGGTGGCCAGTGGCCTCCAGTCCGCCCAGCGCTGACTCGGCCACCTCTTGCCACCAGACATCACCCTGGAAGGCGCCGTCGACCGTCACCGGGACCCGCGGTCCGGTGAGTTGGGTGAAGGGATAACCGTAGCCGGCCAAAGTGAGGTTGCACCCGAACTCGCGGCCGCTCCGCCAACGGGGACTCAGGGGCAACCCCAGCGCGCAGCGGCCGAAGGTGTCCAGCGGGTTAGCCAGCATGGCGGCGATCATCGGACCGCTGGTGACGCCCAATCGCACATTGTACTCGAGCACATGCCAGCGCTCGTCGTGGCGGATGGCGGTCACCTGCACGGGCCCGCGGAACCCGACCTCGCGGAACCACGGGCGCAGGGGCTCCAGGAGTTCCTTGGCAAGGCCGTAGCGGTCAGTGGGATCGCATTCCACGAGCCCACCCAGTGGGGCTCCAGCGACGATGCCGAGGTTCCCGTCGAAGGCACGTTTGTATTCTTGATTGGTGACCAACGAGTGAATTTCTCCGTCGCTCACCAGCGCGATATGCCCGGCTTCGCGTCGTCCGAGGTATTCTTGGAGAAAAATCCCCTCGGCGTCATCGATCCGCGGTAACCAGGCCAGGGTGTCCTCTGGTGTTTCGCACACGATGGTGTGGATGGGGCTGGTGGGGGAACACAGGGGGTTCTTGACCACGAATGGACGGCCCTCCCGCCGCACCAGAGCCTCGGCTTCCGCCCGCGTGGGAATGAGGTGTGAGCGCGGGAATGGGATGCCGGTCTGGCGACAGAGTTCCCGGGCGAAATCGCGCTCGCGCTCCAAGCGCAAGCCTTCGCCGGTCGGGCAGAGGATGGGAATTTCCAGGCCTAGGAGTTCTGCGGTCCATGGGCGAAGCGCCCATTCCAGCGACATGGGGATGAGGAAGTCGGGTCGCCGTTCACGGAATCCTGGGCAGGGGTTGGGCACCTCGACGCTAGAAACGCAGAGGCCTTCCTGAAGGGGGCCATAATGTGCGTAGTCCCGGGTCAGGTAGGCCGTGACCTCGCCACCGTCTCCGCGGAGGTGGCGCATGAGCGCCTGGGTGAATGCGCCCACTCCCAGCAGGGCTACCCGTTTGAATGTCAGTTCACTTGCATCCATGCCATCGATCTAGACCCGTAACGGTTCGGCTCAAGGCCCCGGATGAAAAGCAGGAAGATGCCCAGACCCTCGATTTTCAATCCATCGAAGGGCCAGCATCCGAGTCCGTGCGAGCCGGTAACGCGGGGTTGACGCGCGCTCATCATTTACCTTTGCTCACTAACCAACCTCCCGTGCCATGACTTGATCCATTAATCCCCGAACAAAATCGCGTGCCGGTTTCACTTTGATCGAGTTGCTGGTGGTTATTGCCATCATCGCCATTCTTGCCGGTATGCTCCTGCCGGCTTTGGCGCGGGCCAAGAGCAAGTCGTTGACGATTAGTTGCAATAACAACCAGCGCCAGATGGGACTGGGACTGCACATGTACGCCGACGACAATCGGGACAATTACCCCGTGTACAACGATTGGGGAACCCTGGGCGGCAAGAAAGGCGTCATGTCGCTGCACGGTGGGTTGACGGGTGCCACCAACCGACCGCTGAACATTTACGTTCCAGCCTTCGCAGCGTTCCAGTGCCCGGCCGACAAGGGGGATTCCCTCTGGAAGAGCACGTTTCCGAAGGGAACCCGCAGTTGCTACGACGCCTGGGGCAATAGCTATCTGACGGTTTGGTCGGTGGAAACCTTGCGGGTGAAGCATGTCACGGGGGATTCCTCCAATCCGGGTGCTCCTCAAGGCCGACCCATCAAGACGAGCGAGGTTGCTCGTGGGCCCTCGAACAAGCTGAGCCAGGGGGACTGGCCCTGGTGGGCCGATCGCGACAAGAACG
>JAPLUF010000272.1 GCA_026397755.1 Verrucomicrobiota bacterium | reverse complement strand
GGTTGGCACTTCGACTTCGACATGCTGAGTCTCGGCCGCAAAGCCAACCCGGCCCACAAGGTCCCACTAATGAGCCTGGATGCAGTCCCCTACGTCTGGTCTAAGGAGTCCCGGGCCGTCAACATCACGGGGAAATGGCCGACGGCGCGGAAGTCGAATTCGGTCGCGGCCTCATCCCAAGCTCCCCAGCGCCGACGCTATGTGCATCCCATCCGTCTTTCGCCCCAAAACACCTCTTTCCAAGCCGCACTGAATTTCCGCATCGAATCCTTCGGCAACACTCCGAACAACCCAATGATTCTGGGATTCTTCGCCGCCGATGAGCCGATTGAGCGCCACTCGCTGACGCTCCAGATCGCGTCGGCGGACCAGGCGCGATTGGTTTTAGCATCGAACGGGAAGTCGAAGGCTTGGGCTCTAGCCATCCCTGGAGGCATGAAAGCCGGAGACCCCTACCGCTTCAGCGTGGAGTATACCGGATTGAACCGACGGCTCCGGGCTTCCCTGAGTGAGTTATCCGGGGAACCGACGCGGTCAGTCCAGATCCAGCAGAGATTGCCCGCCTCGACAATCCCTTCCCTCTGGGACGAATTGGGAGCAGCCCTCGGGGAGAAGAGCACCCAACCCGGCACCAACTCAGAGACGTACCGTTACCGCCTCGAACACGTGAGCCTCCGAAATTAAATCCCAGTTCAGATTCAGTGGCCCATCGCCGCCCTAGCCCGCCTGATCCAGCGCACGTGAAGCCGGGTTCTGGTTTAACCATCACCGGCCCCCCTCTGAACCTCGTGCCTGTCCCATGAAACTCCCCTCCCATTATTTCCGTTTTTCGGCCCAGACCACCTTGAGGCTGTCGCGTATCGCCATCGTGGCTCTCTGGGGAGGGTACTTCGGTAAATTCTTCCTTCAGACCGACCGGCCCGGACTCCTAGTACTTCTGAGAGTGTGTCTGGTGGTAGGCACAATCCTGTCCATCCTCCTGTTCGTGAGTGCCCACAGCTTTGTTGGCAGTGCATTCGACCATCACATCTATGAGCGGGAGCTGACGCTGCGCAATCGGGCCTATTTCAAGACCATCCAGTGCGTTATGATTGGGCTCATCGCGCACTTTTTCGGCATCGAAATCGCCGAGCACCAGGGAATCTCTCTGGTGCCCAACGTGTACCAGAATTTCGGCCTGTGCCTCTTCTTTACAACCCTGATCGTTCCCGCCTGGTACCTGGCCCGATGGCATGTCGCCAACAGCGACGCGTAGAAAAGAGCCTCCTTTGCTCGGGGCTGCCGCGAACGGAACTTCGATCGGAAATTCAGGACCCGAAACTCAAGGAAAGCCCGGCTTCTCTGGGGCACCAACCTCGGAAAGAAACCGGTGGGACACTCGAGGCCATGATGGCCGACGTCGCAGCGATTTGAAGTCCGGCGTCTGAGGAAGCCGGAGTTCTGGATCTGCGAAGAGCTCACCCACCGCAACAAATCGGTGATCGGGTCCGGTGGCGTTGTGCCAAGCATTCAAGGCGGGAATGGTCCATTGGAAATCGACCAGAAACACGGGCTTCCCATCGGCCCTCCAATAACGGTTGTCCTCAAAGCGAACCCGATGCTCGAAACCGGAGATGGAGACCAAGGTTCCGTGTGCGGGAACCACAACCAAATTGCTTCGGATGCAGGCCTGAATGGACCGTCCCATGACACGCACGGCCGCCACGGATTCGAGCGGTGCGATCACGGTGTTTCGTTCCACGATCAAACCGGTGATCTGGCATCCGTCTTCCGAGCCCAACTGGATTCCGGCATAGCCAGAGCTTCTGGCTCCATCGTTCCACGAGATATTATTCCGGACCTGACAATCACGGTCGGCGTAAGCGGCCCCCGAATAGGTGTACACCAAGAACCCGGGACCGTGGTTGTGATGTGAAAAGTTCCGAATCAACAAACTCTCCTCGCATCCCCCATCCAAATCGAACCCACCACCATCCCGGAGGCAGGACTGGTTCCCGTAAGATTCACACCCCTCGATGGTCACCCGACGGCAAGCGTGAGCCCAGATGCCCACCGGACCCCCTCGTTCATTGCGACACGCAGCCCCGTTGCCCGCCGCAACACAGCCTCGAATGAGGGCGGTATCGACTCCATCGATGAAAATGCCACTGCCCGAGTGATGTTTCCGTTCATCGGGATCGCCCGGATTCCCCACGGCCACGCAATCCTCGATTCGGACCCCCGCATGAGGCCGCGAACTCCGCCCCGCCGGATTGCCTCCGTACACCATGATTCCGGCATAGCGGTTACTCGACGTCAGGCACCGTTCGATTCTGAGGCCTTCAAACCCCATCGAGCGCTGGCTGGCATCCACCATGATTCCGTGCCATCCGAAGCCCGTCATCGAACAGTCCTGAATCACCACACCGGCCACTCGCTCGAGGGTTTCTTGGTCCCGATCGCAGCGGATGCCATCGCCTAGGTTTCCGGAAGAGGCGATGAGCTTCAGTTGGGAAACCGTGATCCACGAAGTCTCTCGGATGAGAAGGCCCGATTCCAGGCCTGGCCGGAGGATCGCCTGCCCGCGCCCGTAGCTGGTGATTCGCACCGGTGACTGCCGCGTTCCGCCACCGGCGTGTTCGATGCGAAGGCCCCCGTCAAAGGTGGCTCCGCCCTCAAGAAACAGCCCATCACCGGGCGCAAGACGGTGATCCGCGATGTGCCGGTTGACTCGCTTCAAGGTCTTCCAGGGTGCTTTGAGCGAAGTCCCTGAATTGGAGTCCTTCCCGCTGGGCGACACGTAGAAATCAGCCGCATGGACGCAGCACCCTGCGCCCACCAGCCCAAACACCCATCGTGTCCACTGCCTGAAAACCCGGAACGTCATAAATCCATTCGAAAGCAGCCCGGAAGACCGCCGTATTGAAGGCTCCAGAGACGCTGATATCCCCAACTCCAGTCAAGTCTGGCGCCCCAACCCGCAAACCGAGTTTCGACCCAAACCTGTCGAGACTCTGTGACTGGGCCCAATTTCCCAGGGCCTCGTGGAAGCAGATGCTGGGCGGAACACGGACCCCGGTGAACCACCGGAGGTCTATACCCATTCCAAGGAACCTGCAGCGTAAGAATTTTTAAGGCGGACTTGAACACGGGTTGGGTGTTGAGAATTGGGCGAGGCTTCGCTTCCATGTCCTGAAATCCCCATCTCATGAACTCCCTCTCGATTCTCCGCCTCACGGCTCTGGCATCCCTCGTCACCCTGGCTGGTTCGCTTTGGGCCGAACCCATCCCGACCGAATACCGCATCGGCGGGTTCGCCATCGGCTG
>JAPLUF010000281.1 GCA_026397755.1 Verrucomicrobiota bacterium | reverse complement strand
TTGGGAGGAATTTTGCTGATGGGTCGAAAGACCTTCGAGTCCATCGGAAAGCCATTGCCCGGCCGTCAGACCGTTGTCCTGACTCGAAGCGCTGCCCCCATCCCGGGAGTACGGACGGCCTCGGAGGTAGAACCCTTGTTGGAAGAACTCCGGAACGACCCTCGTCCGGTGTGGGTTTGCGGGGGGGCTGAGGTTTATCGACGGCTGCTGCCCCGATGCAGTGACCTTTTCTTGACCCGGGTACCGATCACCGTGACTGGCGACGCGGTCTTCCCTCCGTTCGAGTCCGAGTTTGTCTGGATTGCCGAGGTGCTCTGCACACCGGAGTTCCGCGTCGAGCACTGGGTCCACCGATCCACACTCATCGCCGCTCACTCCCCAGAAGCTTTGCCCGTCCACGGATCGGTTTGCTAATCGATCGCCGGACCAGTGGTGGTATTACGACTGGAGGCACAGCCCCCTTTGCGCACCCACTGAGAAGACTCAGGCTCTCAGTTAACTGGCTGGATGGCTTGGAGGGAGGCGATGAACTGCTTCATGGCCGGTGATAACACCTTGGACTTCTTGTGGATCAGTCCGATGGGTCGGTTGAGCTCGATGTCGATGAAAGGCATGGCCACCAGGGTGTTCTTTGAAACTTCTTGGGCGACCGTTCCGGCCGGGACAATGCTCACCCCAGCGCCGATCTCCACGGCCCGCTTCACGGTTTCGATGTTATCGAACTCCATGACGTGCTTGATGGTGATCCCGTGTTCCTTGAGTTCAAGGTCGATGGCTTTCCGTGTGGGAATATCGGGCTCGAAACCGATAAATTTTTGCCCTTCGAGGTGTGAGAATTTCAGCCCCTTGGACTTGGTAAAAGCATGTCCGGGCGCGCAGATGAGGAGCATCTTCTCCGGCTTAAGGGCGATGGTTTCCAGCTTGGATTCCTTCTGCGGGTAGGCCACCAGACCGATGTCGACCACGTTGCCCAAGACATCGTCATAGACCTGGTTTGCTCGCTGATATTCGACATGGACCTTCACCGACGGGTGCAGCTTGAGGAAGCGCTTCACGTAGGGCTGAAGATCGTGCAAGCCAATGCTGTAAATGGCTGCAATGCGGATGGTACCTGAGATCACGTTCCGCATTTCCTGGAGGCTGTTCACTAACCCCTCGTAAGTCAGGATGATCTTCTTACCCTGTTCGTAGAGCATCTCGCCCTCGCGGGTCAGTCGGAACTTCTTCTTACTGCGCTCGATGAGGAGAGTCTTGAGCTGCCGTTCCAAGGAGGTGATTTGCTGGCTGACCGCACTCTGAGTGATGTTGTTGATCAGTGCCGCCTTGGTGAACGATTCCGTCTCGGCGAGGTCGCAAAAAACTTTGAAGGACTCGATTTGCACGGAGGGACGATACTGCGAACTGGCCATCTGCCATCAGGATTTTTCCTAGAAAAGGAGTCAAAAAGGGGTCGGTCCCACCTATTTACACAAAAAGGGCCAGTTCATCACTTTTTTAAAACCCACTATTCTGACCTTCCAATATCCCTGCGCGACTTCGTCAACCGTGCGACTGGACCTCCTTCGTCGTGATCACGGTATTCTTATCTGTCCTGACGCTGGGCGGCAAAACGGATCAAGAATGGCGTGAGGTTGGCAGCGGAATGTGGTTATATGGGGCGTGGCCAAGCCGGATTGCTTTGAACTGCACGATGGGTCGATTGTTAACATCCTCTATGGGGATCGCGGGGTGCTGGCCATCGATAAGCCGGCCGGCTGGATGCTGGGGCCAGATGACGGTGACCATGTCGACCGTAGTCTTCACCGGGCTTTGGTGGATTCCATCGAGGCGGGGGATTGGTGGGCTCGATCCCGGAACCTGAAGTTTCTACGCTTTGTGCACCGTCTGGACGCGCCGACCACCGGGGTGCTGCTGTTCTCCAAGAGCCAAGGTGCCATGCCTGCGTTGTCGCGGGTTTTCGCTGAGCGGACTGTTAAAAAGGCCTACCTGGCGGTGACCGACGGCGTTCCTCGATTGGGCGAATGGGTGTGCCATGAGCCGCTGGGGCCCGATCCGACGGAGCATGGCAAGCACCGGGTAGATCATGGTCCTGAAGGCAAGCCGGCTGAGACGGGCTTCCGGGTGCTGGGCGCTCGCGAGGGTAGGGCGCTGGTGTTGGCGTTGCCGATCACAGGACGGACTCATCAGATCCGCCTGCACTTGGCGCATGCCGGATGCCCGGTCGCTGGCGATATTCTATACGGCCGTAAGGACTTCCACGGACTGGCGCTGCGTGCCTTCCGGTTAGAATACCCCGACCCCTTCCTGCACCGACAGACGCTCATCATCGCGCCGACGGAGGGGTTCTGCCGCCGCTATGGCTACGATCCGCTCTTGGTGCCGGAAGAATTTAGGAATCGTCCGCGTCGGCCCGTGAGCGCAGCAGAGTCTCCCGTGGAAAAATCAGGAGGCCCGGTCCGGGCTAAGGCTCACCCGCAGGGAAAGCCGGCCTCCGCTCCGAGTCAGCCGAACCGGGTGGTCAAAGAGCCGGCTCAGCGACCCGCTGGTGAGCGACCGGCCGATGGGGCCGGAGGTCAGCACAGTGCCACCCCGAAGCAGTAGGGCGTGGCTGAAGATCGGAGTGATTTCCTCGACGTGGTGGGTCACGAGGACCAGCGTCGGGGCATTGGGCCGGCGTGAAAGACGGTTCAGAAATTCTAGGAACAGCTCTCGGGCCACAGGGTCCAACCCGGTGCATGGCTCATCGAGGATTAAGAGTCGGGCGTCCGACATCATGGCCCGCGCGATGAGCACCCGTTGACGTTCGCCCTGTGAAAGTACAGCCCAGGGGCGACGAGCCAAGTGGCCGATGTCCACCGACTCCATCAACTCCCGCGCTTTCGCGGCGTCGGACCGCTTGGGGGTTCCCCAGTAATCGATGATCGCGTAGCGGCCGCTGACCACGGTGTCGAGGGCGGGCTCAGTGTCGTTCATCATCTGCCGCACCGACGAACTAACGATCCCCAGCTTCATCCGAAGCTCCCGCCAGTCGGCCTGGCCGTACTGTTCACCGAGCAGAGCGATGTCGCCGCGTGTGGGCATTAGGTAACCCGCCAGTGCCGACAACAAACTGGTCTTACCCGAGCCATTGCCTCCCAGGAGCGCCCAATGCTCGCCGGGCATCACCCGCCAAGACAGGTCGGTGAGGATCGGGACACGGTCGCGGAGAATGGTCAGGTTCGTGATGTCGAGGACCGGTGCGGAACTCATTGAGCCCGAGAGACTCAGGAATTGGCCTGCAAAAGGGAAGCAGCGGGGTGCCCCGAATGCTCCCCTGAATCCGGGGGATCAGCGCCCAATGCCGGGAGCGGGTGAGGCAGATTCGATCCGGCGGAGCGCCCAGGCCGCGTGTTCGGCGATGAGGGGCTCGGGATCTTGGGCCGCCTGCGTCAAGGCCGGGATCGCCCGAGGGTCTCCGACATTGCCCAGGGCGACGCACACATTGCGTAGCAGCCCGCGCCGCTTGGTCCGCAGGAGGGGCGTGCCCGCGAAGCGTGACTTGAACGCCGCTTCGTCGAGGGACAGCAGTTCAAGCAAATCGGGTTGGGTCAGATCGGCTCGATGGTGTTCGCGCAAGATCGCTCCGGCGCGCGCAAAGCGGTTCCAAGGACAGGCGGCCAGGCAATCGTCGCAGCCGAAGATGCGGGTGCCGATCGCGGGGCGCAGGTCTTCGGGAATGGAACCCCGATGCTCGATGGTCAGGTACGAAATACACCGCCGGGCATCCAGCGTGAAGGGCGCGGGCAGGGCCCCGGTCGGGCAGGCGCTCAGGCAGCGGGTGCAGGATCCGCAGCGGTTGTGCTCGGGCGCATCGGGTTCCAGATCGGCCGTCGTCAGAATCTCCGCCAAGAGGAACCAATTGCCCAGGCTCCGCGAGATGAGGTTGGTGTGCTTGCCAACGAAGCCGATGCCTGCGCGTTGGGCCAGGTCGCGCTCCAGGATGGGCCCGGTGTCGACATACCACAGCGAGCGCTGTGCCACGCGGGCCTCGGTGTCGAGAAACTCCGTGAGGGCTCGCAAGGGTTCTTTGAGCAGATCGTGGTAGTCGGGATGCTGCGCGTAGCGGGCGACGACTCCGGACAGAGAGGGAGACAAAGGACTGGCCATCTCGGGGTCGGGATTGACGCTGGCCGGGCCGCTGGGCGCCCGGTTTAAGCCCACAACCTCGGAGCCCGCGCGACCTGAAACCTCCTGCTCGGCTGGCCGATGATAGCTGATCGCTAAAGTGATCACGCTGCGAATCCCGGGCAGGACCCGCGAAAGATCCGCCCGCTTCTCCGGAGCCTTGGCCAGCCAGGCCATTTCGGCATGACGCCCCTCGGCCAACGCCCGCTCGAAGTCCGGGGCGGAGGCCGGTGGTTCGGCCGTGGTCACCCGGCAGGCGTCGAAGCCGAGCTGAATGGCCTTCTGTACGAGGGCTGCCTTGAGCTCGGCCTTGGGCGTGGCCCCGGGGCTCATCGACCCAGCATGCGGCGCAGCACGTTGTGAGTGATTTGCTGCACACGGGGATCGAGCCCTTTGGGCTCGGTGTACACCTTGGGGTGCAGGTAGCCCGGCGGCTCGGCGAGGCCGTCGGCCCACCAGCAAGTGGCGGCGTTGAAGACGATATTCGTCTTGGGTCCCGGATAGGTCGTAGCGGTGTAAACGCCGCCGTTGGGCTTGCCTGGGGCGTCCTGGGTAGGCCCCGTAGCCACGATTTCGAGGCCCTTAATCGGCGCCGGATCTCCGTGCCATTCCCAGCCAATGAGTCCGGGGATGCGATCGCCCTCCTTCATCCGCGTGTCGCGGTAAATCCAATGGTCGGGCCGCGTGCAAATCCAGTCGGCCCCACCGGTGACCGGCCCCGTGCTGTGGGCGCCGACCAATTCATTGGCGTAAGGCCGCTCGTGCTTGAGCGAACTCATGGACACGAACTCACGGGTGCCTCCCGGCGGGCCGTACACACCGACCCGCTCAAAGGACCGCAGCTTGGGGTCGCCCTCAAGGATGCGTCCGCAGACGGCGTTGCCCGAAAAGAAGCCCACGCTCACGCCAGCCAGAATGGCTGCCTCAACATTGCGGTACATCTGGATCGTCCAGTACTCGTCGTGGCCGACGCTCAGTAAGCCATCGGCGCGCAACAGACCCGCGCGGTCAAAATGCGTGTCGGCATTCGAGATGTAGCTCACGTCATAGCCGTGGGCTTCGAGCCAGTACACGAAGGGGTATTCCCACAGGAAAAATTCCCCGGAACCGATGGAGAGCGGTTGGTCGACGATCTGGCAGTACTTGCCATAAGGCCGGTTGAAGCCCACGCGTACGCCGCCGCCCCAGTACCACTCGCTCTTTCCATCGTCATAGAGGGAGAATTGCGAGGGCCAGCGGTTGTAGGCCTGCCAGGTGTTGTCGGAGCACTGGAACAAGTAGCTCGCCTCGCGTTGGTCGCGGACGATGAAGATAATGTAGCTCTGAATGCCCTCGTTCAGTTCGGTGAGCTTGGCCAAGTAGACGCCGCTGACCCAATCCTCGGGGATTAGTAGTTGGGCGCAGGGTTCCCACTGGCAGAGACGTTCGCGTTTCGGACCGACCTCTGGATCGGGCTGCACGCGTCCTTTGAACGGGCCCATGTGGCGCATGAATCGCCCGGCCTTCCCGCCGTAGAAGCCCATCCGGTAAATATCGATGGTGAAGTCCGACGCCGGATTGGTGCTAACGTGGAAAGTGAGGTACTGGCCCGCGCTAACGCTAGTCCGCGAGGCGTAGCCCTCGATCGCCGGGCTCCGGTAGCGGGTTGTCGGGTCGATCCGCGTCTTAGTCAGCATCCAGTCCCGGGTGCCCGGGTTCAGGTTCTCGAGCCGGATTTTGTTGGGCCCGCGGTCATGGGCCAACGGGGCTGCCACTCCATTCAGAGCGAGCGATCCCGCTGCCCCGGCCAACGCTTTCACGGCCGCCCGACGGGAGACAGGGTTCGTGTTCATCATCTGCCCCAGAGCCTACCCCCCACCCTCGCCCGATGCACTTGGAGAGTTTTGCCCTGCCTGAGGGAATTCTAGCGAGATGCACCCGACGCCGGGACTTCGGACGCGTTGAGAGCGGAGAACCGAGGCTGGAATAGGGAGCAAATCGCCCTCGGGGCCGCGGCCGGAGTTGGGGCGTGTGCGGTTGATTTAGGGCTGCCACCCACGGATCGTCGTCGGTGGGTCTGTGTGGAGGCTTAGCGCGGACGGAAAGAGCTAAGGCGGCAGCCGTCGGTTGAAGAAGTCGGCGCCGAGTCAACATGCTACAGCACGTGAAAGAGGGGCGAAAATCCGAAAACTCCATGAAAGAATTCACCCTCACCGAGCGAAGACTGATGTAGCGATCCGAGCGCGCTCATCCGCGGACTTGTGCTCACCCTGCTAAAACTGATCCAAACGCTCAAAATCAATTGACGCGATTTCAATTTTTAATTATTTGATTCGTTGAGGTACAAAAAAGTTCTACTATCGACCTCAAGGCCTCCAAGGAACCATCGCCATGACCCTCGCTGCCACCCACAGAAATTTCCAACGGAACCGCTGCCAAGAAAGCGGCGGCACCAACGCACGCCTCCGTTTCAAAAAAGGGTTTCGTGGTTATGCGCTAAGCTTCGCAACCCAGCAAACCCACTGTTCCATGCTAATAAAAAATCACAGGAGTGAGATGACCTTATCTCATGGGATGATCTACGATTCACCTGTCAAATTTAAATAAATAGAAAATCCCGACCCGACTATCGCATGTGTTTAATTTGGAATTATTCCGGCTTTAAGCCTTTGACGCAAAACAATATAGCGACCAAATTATTTTTTCAAGTTGCAATATTAATGTTTGGAATTTATTTATTAGACAGGCTGCATGGCGATACGATTTCTGGAACCGTTATTGAGACTAAGGAGTTTAATAAAACAAACCTTGTAAACGCTTATAATTTTGTTGCTGAAGTGTCTGCACAAAAATATTTCATCGAGACCACAGATCAACAGGGAGAAAAAATTGCGCAAATCGGATCCTTTACCGAACAGGAGTGTGTAGTTGTCAATTATTCGAACCCTTCACTCCTAAATGGTAGCAACCTATATTCTGCAACCATAACAACAGACAATTTTCCTTTGGGTGTACACGATTCGGCACAGGTCGTTTGGATGGTGTTGAGAATGTCCGGTAAATGGATCGCTAAGTCTGCTCCAGATCGTGTTTACCCGTTAGTTCTTACCACACATCTGATGGAGCAAAAGCTCCCATTCGCCGAAGCACGAATTATTAACGTTTCTACGGGACCTGGGGACTTGCTAAGGCGCTTCACAGTAAATCTACCTCCCGTATTGTATTTTGAGGAGATGGAGCTCAAATCATTGGGTATTAATACCGATCATATTGCTAAGTTAGCTCGCACTTCTGACAATCGTTTTCGGGTTAACCTTTCTAAAATCCAGAACGATTATCCTTTCATTAATTATGAGTCGGAATGGAATAATGGCGAGAAGTATCCATTTGCAGCGAAGTTGACGCGCCTTTACCAACCTGACGGATCTGCGGGTTCAAAGGAAGCCATAGCGAATTGGGCGATAAAGGGGACTGCTAATCAAGCATCTGGAAAAAATGTTCCAAGTGTAGCTCCTCCGCACCTTGTTACGGTACAAGATTATCGTTTTATCGACCTTACCGGTAAGCCTAAACCCTACCTGTTGCATCATGAGCCTTGGCCGAGCTTGAACTCACCTCACTACCTTCAGCTTAGAGGCCAAGCCCGAGCCGAGGGCAGCAAGACCTCAAAAATCAGTACTAGATGGGCGCTCGCAATAATATGTGGCCTAGCGGTCATGCCGATAATAATTACAGTATATAAAAAACACACCCGAAAACAAATATCAACAAATTTTGTTAGTGATCAGTAATGTGTTTAAAAACCAAAGTTAAAAAACTAAATAAAATAAATATGAAAACAAGTGGAAACCTGGTGAAAGCTCTCGCTGGTATAATGTCCCTGATGCTAAGTGTAAATGCTGATAATGCTGATCAGCAGCCGAAGCAGTATGACGATCGTACAACACAAACAAATTGTTCCAATTACGGGGCTGAATGCACCCAAACAACGACTCCTGGTTCTTGGTATTGCGGCAACTGCTTTTTTTATGATTGTGGTTGCGGTTGTACGAATGTAAAAGTCAAATCGATTACAATGACTGGCATGTGTAACTCTTGGGACCTCATGATCCCGGGTTACAAGAAAACTTTTAATAGTTGTGTTAATCTTTCGCCCTTAGCAACAAACACGGTGTCCCAAACTCTCTGCTACAAATCCGTCTACTAAGCTATTTAGATCTGTCGCAAAATGAGCCTTCCGCACCTTCGTTCCTATACTAGTGCGGAAAGTGTATTTTTTTAAAATTGAGTTTGTAGTTTATCTGATAATTGGAAAAGTCTCATTTTATAAGCGTGTTAGTTGGGTTCAAGTTTGAGAATTTTTGCAGCGAATCGGCGATGATTTAAAAACTAATTAAATAATTAAATATCAGGTTAAAAAGCTAGCGGTCATTGCTCGAAAGCGCAAATACCTGCGTGCAAACGTAGATAGTAAAATCAATAAAAAATTCGACTTGTATTTATACATCTCAACTTTTAAAAAAACGCATGCGATAATAGTTTGAGAATCCCAATCCAAAAATGGAGCATTTAATATGAAATCTAAAGGGCGAAAAAACATTTGTCACATTTTAGTGCGTGTACAGATTTGTATTGCGTTTTTTCTCTTGGTGCTTGCATTGGCTAAACAGCACAGTATTTCTATGCCGCACGCTGTGGCTTCGTTAGATAATCCTGACTACGTAATTGATTTTATAACTAAACGTCAGTCCTTCGCAGTAGCCGCCGTTATCGAAATATTTGTTGCTGTAGCGATAGTGGTATTTCGGAAAAGTATTCTTGGATACCTCGTGTTAGGCGCATTCAGCAGTGCTTTGGCTGGATACCGAATAATCATGTTTAAAAATGTCGGGCTAGCGCCTTGCAATTGTATGGGAACTCTCGCAGATTGGTTTTCCATAAGCGTGCGCTCAGAAAGCGTTATTATGCTTTTCTTTATTGCTTTTATGTTAATTGCATCAATTCTTGGTATTTACACTAAAGCTAATAGCGCAGAAAGCGTTTAATTAAAAAGTAGATAATAAAACAAAACGCTCCAATTATTAAAATAAGGATCTAACGGTGTTGGTCAAACACACCTACTTAGAACTTTAGCCATTAACCGCCGTCCGGTTGAGGTGCGGGTGAAAATAGTGTTGCAAGCATTAATAATAAAATTTGATGTTTTTTAAAAATAGGATGAAAAGCTCAGGGATTGGTGTCAGTGATTTAGACGATAGAAAAGCGTTTATACGATGGAATAATGAAAGGTACCAAGAAAAATGCTTGCGCTGCTGGCAAGGAATCAATGAGGACAAGGAAGAGTATTGGGCCGTTTTGAAAGAATTGTACGGGGATTTTCCAAAAGATCTTTTCCAACGCCTGATGGCTGTGGAGTATCAAGGTGTATTTTAGAAAAAGCGGGTTTTCAAAAAGTGTGAATCGATGTTGTTTATTCGGATGTTGGCTGATTAAATTCACTTTCTCTTCAAAGTTTTTGCCTCCGCCGATTTCTGTGTTAAAGAATCCAACTGTTGGATGGCTGGAAGCGAAATCGATGATAAGAATGAATGAGCCGCAAATTAATAAATAGATACTTCCGAGTGTGCTCCTAGTTCTTATCTCTGTGGGATTGGTAGGTTGGATTTGGAGCGAGGAACGAGGGGCGGCCAAGCCTGGCTATCCATTGGCTGCGGGTCATGACACAGCGAGTCTCCTCTCGAATCATGTCTACGGGATTCAAGGGGTCATCCATCGAAAGCTCTCCATCGGGGACTGAAAGTGGGGAAGGATATCTTAGGGTGAAATCCGGTGACTCTCAATTCGATTATTCGTTTATCTGTTGATTTGAAATCAACGACGGTATGCGCGCCGTCTGTGGTAAATTTATGTCTATTAAAAACATTTTTCCGAAAGTAAAGACTAAGGTTGTATTGCTGTCGACATTGGTGGCGGTTTTTCTTTTTGCTTTTTATAGAAAATTTTACGGTAATTTCTTGACTCTAGATATAGTTTCGCATGAGGTCCAAGAGCTTCAGCCTAAAATTAGATTTGCGAATTTAAATGACTCGAATGTTGTTGCCTCGAAAGGTGGTTCATTAGTTAGTCGTCAGGTTGGAGGTGTCACGAATCAGTTGGCTGAAAGTAGGGATTTCTCGGACGTGCCAGAAAAGAAAAAACAAAATACCGCTGCTTCGTATTTTAAAAAAACAAAGACGTCTTCCCAGGTTGTTAATGCAGAAAATCTTGTTGCGCAGTTAAAACCGAAAGGGGAAATCGAATTTAATGAGATGATCAGCGAGTTAACTAAATCTGAAAATACAGCCATCCAGCTGTTGGACGGTGACGGAGGTAAAATTTCAGCTATGATCCGGCAGATGTCTTCTGGAAAGTTTAAAAATAAAACGCATATGGTTAGCGCGTTTTTTAGCGAACTGTCAGGTGTGCCGGTAAATTTGAAAATGTCGATGGTTGATGGTTATGACGTGTACATAAGATATAATAGAAATGGGGCGGTTTTGATTTGTGTAATTAATAATAGACCCGCAGGAACAGAGTCTTCTTTGGAATTCTATGATTCAGGTATGGTTCGATCTTTTGTGTATTCTCGAATGAATCTCGATAAAACTGGTCTCGACCGATCCCTAGATTTTATGGTTTCCGAAACTGGAGAATTGGTTAGAGATGACGCGGATCCTTGAGTGGTGGTCGGCTGTGAAGCGCAAGGCCCGCGGGTATCGGACAGTGGAATACATGACCACCATGCTCTACGTCATCGCCCTGAAACTCACCCTAACGCGCAACTAGCCCACTGAAAGTAGCGAGGAACCAAAATGTTAAATTGAAACATGGCAACACGGATCTTTAATTGGGTTTGGTTTTTGGTAATAGCTGTTATCCTGATTGAAAAGTTGAGGGTGAATTATTATTATCGGATCTGGAATCATCCGGATTCGTTGATTTTGGCCGCGGCTCTCGCCGAAGCACACCCCGAACGATTCAAAGGTATCGTTGATGCAAAGGGTTCGGATCCCGAGTGGTTGAGTCGAGAGTTGCGGTCTCCCAGTCGTGCTGACGAAAAGCTCGTCAGGATGACCAATGCTCTTCGAGGGCCGTCCAATGAGGTCTTCACTGAAGTGGTTTATGGTGCTGCAATAAGCCGGTTCTGGAATACGGATGCGTGGGAGGTGGCCTCTCGGTATCAATACAAGATCGAACTAGAGAGTAATCCTGAGTTCGCTGAGATTTTGTCCATTCTGCAGGACGAGCCGGCTGTCCAACGGTCCAAAAGACTTTATACCGGAGCGTTGTCCGTCATCTACACTCAGCATGGAGTGACTCAAAGGGTTCGAAGTATCCATGACGTGGTAGATGGACTGAGAGAGTCTCAGGTAGAGCGTTCTCCTACCGACGCTTTCGCTAGGGAGTGGGATCGCTTGATTGCCAAGGACCAGATTGGTTGGCACAGAAGCGGCATAGCTAACAGTTTCGGATCTCTGCGGCAGGTATTTTATGAATTGTACGGCTTGGGCGGGATCCCCGAAGCCACGGTTCAACGACTGATGGCCATTGGAACTCGGGCTGCGGATTGAAAGGGATTCCCGGCGTCAGAGCAGGAGGTGGGTGCTGGGTGACCACCGGCTTGCATGGGATCGGCCGACGGCATCGGGGTTGGCAGAGGGGTTGTCGGGGCGGATTCGTTGTCCCTGCAGCACTCAGCAGTTCAGGGGCTCCGTCCTTTTGGTTGTGGGATGGGACTCGGCGCTTCCGCGGCTTCGAGATTCGTGGAGGCGCGTTGGCGTGATCATCCGGTCGGGTTGAGCGTGACTCAGGTGAGGGTTTGGGGGAGTTTTTAAGAACTATCCACCTTCCGATGCCATCGTCCGTCATCGACGCGTTCATCCGTCTTGTTTTCCGCGATTCCCTTATGAAACCGATCTCGATCTTCGATGCGTTTGCCGTTGCTGGCCGTGCCCTGGCCTTGGGCCTGACCTTGGCGACGGTTGCGGTGTGGACACCCGCTGCGGTGGCTCAGACGGCTTCGATCCATCATTCGCCGGCCTTGCTTGAGGCGGCTCCGCGGAAGGCGGGGGTGTCGCCCGAGCGGTTGGCCCGCATCGATGCTGTTTGCGAGCAGGCCATTCGCGAGGGGCGTATTCCGGGGGCGGTGGCGCTGGTGGCCCGCAATGGCAAGGTGGTCTATCACAAGGCCTTCGGCATGGCCGACAACGAGGCCGGCCGGGCGCTCAAGCGCGACGACATTTTCCGCATCGCATCGCAAACCAAGGCCATCACCTCGACCGCGGTGATGATGCTCTGGGAGGAGGGGCGGTTCCGACTCGATGATCCGGTGTCGAACTGGATCCCGGAGTTCAAGAAGCCCCAGGTGCTCAAGACCTACAACGAGGCCGATGGCACCTGGACCGGCGAGCCCGCCAAGCGCGAGATCACCATTCGTGATTTGCTCACGCACACCTCCGGCCTCGGGTACGGCGTCATCGACGGCGACGCTCGCTTCAAAAAGCTCTATGCCAAGGCCGGTGTGGTGGATCTCTTCACCACCGAGCCCGTGACCATTCGCGAGAGCGTGCTGCGCTTGGCCAAGATGCCGCTGCACCATCACCCGGGCGAGAAGTTCACATACAGCGAGGGGCTCGATGTGCTTGGCTATTTCATCGAGGTGGTTTCGGGCATGCCCTTCGATGTTTTCTTGCAAAAGCGCCTTTTCGGGCCGCTGGGCATGAAGGAGACGGGCTTCTACTTGCCGGCTGGAAAGGCCGGTCGGCTTGTGGCGGTCCAGA
>JAPLUF010000204.1 GCA_026397755.1 Verrucomicrobiota bacterium | reverse complement strand
GGCTTGAAGTCTCTCTAGGGAGCGTCAAGGTTGGCTTCAAATTCTCCCTGAAGTTCGCCGGTTTTCCTGTGCTGTTTGCTAAAACCCCTCCTGAAATGACGTTGCACTCCTCTATCCTCCGGTGCTGCCTGCAGTCCTCCCTGTTGCCGCTGTTACTGGCCACAGCAGTGCAGGCAGCTGACTCGTCACCGGTCGTATTGCCCGGAACTCAACCGCTGACCCAGACGGGTGATTTGGCTCACGCCTTGGTCGGGGGCATCGACCGCTATTTGGACCGTGTTCTTGCGGCTTCACCCCAAACCCGCGCCCGCCATTGGAACCGGGACCTCAACTCGCCGGAGGCCTATGTGAAGTCCATCGAGACCAACCGCCAGCAATTGGCCCGAATCCTCGGTGTGGTGGACGCTCGCATGCCGGCGCAACTGCGGATTTCGGCACCGGTCTCGGGTGGCTCTTCCGGTAATCTGGCTGAAGTGGGCCGCGGCCGCGGATTTAAGATTTTCTCGGTGAGTTGGTCGGTGGTTCGTGGAGTGGAGGCCGATGGCTTAATGCTGGTTCCTGAGGGCGAGGCCAAGGCTTTCGTAGTGGCCATCGCCGATGCGGACCAGACGCCGGAGCAACTGGCCGGTCTTCAGGCGGGCGTCCCGGAGTCCGATCAGTTCGCCCGACGGTTGGCCGAACGCGGATGCCGCGTGCTCATTCCTGCGCTAGTTGATCGCTCCGATACCCACAGCGGACTGCCCGGGTTGCGCAAGCTCAAGCAATCTCAGCGTGAGATGCTGTGGCGGGCCGCCTACGAAATGGGGCGCACCGTGCAAGGCTATGAGATCCAGAAGGTGTTGGCTGCCGTGGATTGGCTGAATTCGCAGCAATCGGCTTCAGGGTCTAAGAAGCCTGTGGGCGTGATCGGTTATGGCGAGGGCGGTATGGTTGCGTGCTTGGCCGGAGCCTTGGATCCCCGCATCGATGTCACGGCCGTCAGTGGGTTTCAGGTGAATCCGCACCTGCACAACGAGCCCATTGACCGGAACGTCTGGTCGCTGACCGACCAGTTCGGCGCGGGCGAAATCGCCGGGCTCATCGCACCCCGTGGATTGGTTTGGGTGCATGGAAAATTCCCCGAGACTCAGTATCCCGCCAAATCGGGCCAGTCCCACCATGGCGCCGCACCCGGTAAACTGGGGCGTCCCGATCCCGAGGTGGCTCGGCAAGTTCTCGAAGAGGCGGGGGCTTGGTTGAAAGGGGTGCCCGGGCTGGATCAATGGAAGTTGGTCAAGGCCCAGCCAGACGAGTTGTTCAATGATGAGGCCTTGGGTGCGTTCGGTGACCGGTTGGGGCTTCCAGAGGCACCCGCAGTATTCGCCGCTGTTTCTGCTCTCCAACCGCTCCCAGACAACACGGCGCGTCAGTTGCGTGCGTATTCTCAAATTTTGGAAGACACCCAGTGGCTCATGCGTGAGGCCGAGTTCACGCGGGCTGAATTCTGGAAGAAGGCCGATCGCAAGAATGCTGACACCTTTGCCCAGAGCACCCGCGCCTATCGGGATTATTTGCTGAAGGAGGTCATCGGCCCCATTCCGCCCGCCTCGCTGCCGCCCTCGCCGCGGACCCGGAAACTCATCGAGACCAATGGCATCACCGCCTACGAGGTGATGCTCGACGTGCATCCCGACGTGGTGGCTTATGGTATCCTGGTCGTGCCCCGCGGACTCAAGCCCGGCGAGAAGCGTCCGGTGGTGGTTTGCCAACACGGGCTCGAGGGCCGACCGACCGATGTGGCCGATCCGCGCATCGACGCCGGGGCGTATCACACCTACGCGTGGCGATTGGCCGAGCGCGGCTTCGTGACCTTCGCACCGCAGAATTGCTACATCGGCGAGAACCGCTTCCGTCAGGTGCTGCGCAAGGCCCAACCGCTCAAGCTCACCCTCTGGTCGTTCATTCACCGCCAGCACGAAGTTATTTTGGATTGGTTGGCGTCGCAGGACTTCGTGGATCCCTCGCGCATGGCCTTCTACGGATTGAGCTACGGCGGCAAGACGGCCATGCGCATCCCGCAAGTCATCGACCGTTATTGCCTGAGCATTTGCTCGGCCGACTACAACGAGTGGATTTGGAAGAACGTGTCGGCCCGATCGAACTACAGCTACTTGTATGGGGGCGAGTACGACATGCCCGAGTTTAATCTGGGCAACACCTTCAACTACGCTGAGTTGAGTTGGCTCATGATTCCCCGGCCTTTCATGGTGGAGCGCGGCCATGACGACGGTGTCGGGCCCGATGAGTGGGTGGCCTACGAGTTCGCTAAGACCCGTCGGCAGTACGTCAAGCTGGGCTTGGGTGACCGCACCGAGATCGAATTCTTCGACGGGCCCCACACCATCCACGGCAAGGGCACCTTCGACTTCTTGCACCGTCACCTGCACTGGCCGAAGCCCTAAATTCAGAATCTAAAAATCCGGAACTCCAAGAACCCATGAAATCCACGTCCATTCGTCGACGGCCCTTCTTGCGCATGACCGGTTTGGTTGGCTTGGCCACCGCGGCCGGCGGGATCGCCCGTGCCGCGGAGATCGCACCGGAACTGCACATCGAGGGGTATGCCGGACACGTCAGCTATCCGCAGGGGGCTGAACTGACTCTTCATGTCTCCTCTAGCCAGCGGCGGTATTCCGTCGAAATCGCCCGCATGGGTGCTCAGCGCACGGTGGTCTGGAAGGGGACCTCGGAGACGGGCGCTATCCAGTCAGTGCCGGACAATGCCTCGTCGCACGGATGCCGCTGGCCGGTGGATCTCCGGGTGCCCATCGCCGCGAATTGGAAGTCGGGCTACTACCAAGTTCAGTTCCGCGTGGAGGATCATGGGGGCAACTACGTGCGGCGCACGCACCGGGTGGCCGACTCGAGTTGCTTCTTCATCGTGCGAGCGGCGCAACCGGGAGGGGATTCGAAGATCCTCCTGCAGTTCTCCACCAACACCTACAACGCCTACAACAACTGGGGCGGTTTCAGCCTTTATGCCTTCAATGGTCGCGGGGGCAATCAGGGGCACCGGGTGTCCTTTGAGCGTCCGCCCGGATCGCAGTTCTCGAGCTGGGAACAGGCCTTCGTTGAGTGGGCCGAGTCGCACGGATACACCTTCGAGTACGCCGCCAATAGCGACCTCGAGTCGCACCCAGAAATCCTCAAGGCCTATAAGCTGGTGCTCAGCGTGGGTCACGACGAGTACTGGTCGACCCCCATGCGGGACAATCTGGAGAAGTTCATCGGCGACGGCGGCAATGTGGCTTTTTTTAGCGGCAACACGTGCTGCTGGCAGGTGCGTGCCGAGGACAACGGGTCGGCGCTGACGTGCTGGAAACAGAACGTCCAACAAGATCCGGTGTTCGTGGCCCGGGGTAGTCAGGCCACGCTCTCTTCCCTGTGGGGTCACCATTTGGTCCAGCGTCCGGAGAACCAACTCACGGGCGTCGGATTTCTCTGGGGTGGCTACCACAAGAGCCATGGGCAGCTCATGGACGCGTCGGGGGCTTTCAATGTCCACCGTCCGACCCATTGGGTGTTCGAGGGCACCACGCTCAAGACCGGTGATAGTTTCGGGGCCAAGGACACCATCGTGGGCTACGAGTGCGACGGTTGCGAACTGGAGTGGCAGGACGGGTTGCCCAAGCCCACCCATCGCGATGGCACGCCGGCGAACTTCGAGGTGCTGGCCTCCGCGCCCGCCCAATGGCATCCGGATGACTGCGAGTGGTACGAACGCTGGCAACCCGGTCGCAAGGGACACGCCGTGCTGGGCACTTACACCCGCGGAGGCACGGTGTTTACTTGTGGCTCGACCGATTGGTCCCACGGGCTTCGCGGGCGGGATCCGATGGTTGAACGCATTACTCGCAACGTCCTCGATCGACTTGGAAAATGAGCCTGTCCCGATTTGGGTCCGTTCGACGGCGCGCTTCTGGTGCGGCTGGTTGGGTTTGTGTGGTCGGTTTAATGTCCGTCGTCGCGATGGGTGTGCCGGGCCTGTCGGCGGACTCCGTCGATTTTAACCACGATGGGGTGCCGGAGACGCTGATCAATCAGCCCGGCAAGACCCTCCTGAAGAAACCTGATGGCCAGCCGGTCGACTTCCAGTTGCCCGAGGGGCTTTCCGTGCTCGATGCCCAAGGCAAGGATTCTGGGCTGCGTTGGGTGGACCTTAATGGCGACGGGTTTGCAGACCTCATCCAGTCCAATCCGGAGGGCTACGCCATCCATCTTTGGAACCGCAATGTCCGAGCCGAACTGGGTTGGACCAAGGGTTGGTCGCAATTCGTCCGGTCCGGGCGTCGTGCCGGAGTGGCGGAGGATCCACCCTCTCTGGTCGCTACGACGGTGCGCGCGGTCGATGGGGTGTTGCTCATCGAAACTCCGGCCACCGGTGCGCAGCCTGCCCGAACTCAGCGGATCTCTGCCCGCGAACTCATCGCCGTGCGCATGCCGCCTCCGAAGTCCCCGGAAGAGGCGCTGGCGTCCATGCGGTTGGCGGAGGGTTTCCAAATCGAGTTGGTGGCGTCGGAGCCGCTAGTCATCGATCCGGTTCACCTCAACTGGGACATGCAAGGTCGGTTGTGGGTGGTCGAGATGCGCGACTACCCGTTGGGCCTCGACGGCAAAGGTAAACCCGGTGGCCGCGTGAACATCCTCTATGATGACAATGGCGACGGGCGCATGGACCGCGTGGTGCCATTCCTCACCGACCTCGCCTTTCCCTCGAGTGTGTTGCCCTTCGGAAAGGGCGCCCTCATTGCGGCGGCCCCCGACTTGTTCTACGCCGAAGACACCGATGGGGACGGGCGTGCTGATGTGCGACGCGTGCTCTTCTCGGGCTTCACCGAGGGCAATCAGCAGCACCGCTTCAATGGCTTTGAATGGGGTCTCGACGGTTGGCTTTACCTCGCCAACGGCGACAGCGGCGGGACCGTAAAATCCCTTCAGACCGGCAAGACCCTGTCCATTAGCGGACGCGATTTACGGATGAATCCGGACACCGGCGAGATGGAGACCGTCTCGGCCCAGACCCAGTTCGGCCGTCGTCGCGATGATTGGGGTCACTGGTTCGGCAACAACAACCCCACCTGGCTGTGGCAAGTGACCTTGCCCGAGCATTATCTTCGCCGAAATCCGAAGGTGGCGGTGAAGCGGGTGAGCCAAATGCTGGCTCAACGCGAAGATTCCACCCGGGCCTTCCCGGCCTCTGCGCCGTTGATCCGGCCCAACCAACCGTGGTCGCTGAATCATGTGACCAGTGGGTGCAGCCCCACTCCGTACCGCGATGACTTGTTCGGGTCGGCCTACGCGCACTCGGTCTTCATTAGTGAGCCGGTCCACAACGTGATCCATCAAGAAGTGCTCAGCGCCCGGGGCAGCGCCTTGCACAGCCAGCGAGCCGCCGGAGAGGAGCGTTCCGAATTTCTGGCCAGCACTGATAACTGGTTCCGGCCCACGACCCTGCGGGTGGGCCCCGACGGTGCGTTGTATGTCGCCGACATGTACCGCTTCATTCTCGAGCATCCGGAGTGGATTTCCTCGGAGATGCAGGCTCGGGTGAATCAGCGAGCGGGCGACGACCGTGGCCGCATCTACCGTATCTCCCCTCGTGGGGCCGCGCGGCGTCCGATCCCGAAGCTGGGTCTTCTGGATACCGCGGGGCTGGTCGCGGCCATGGATTCCCCCAATGGCTGGCAGCGGGACTCGGTCCAAAGACTCTTGGTTCAGCGAGGTGCCGCAGGAGGTGCCGCTGCCGGCCTGCGTGGGTTTATTTCGCCGGACCATCGCCCACAAGTTCGGGTGCAGGCTTTGGCCACCTTGGGTCTGCTGAAAGGAGCCCTCGATGCAGCCACGGTGATCACGGCCCTGGCCGATCCTCATCCGGGAGTCCGACGCCAGGCCTTGGAGCAATCCGAGCGGCTGGCATCCAGTCACCCGGAGGTCTTCCCGGCAGTGGCTGCGCTGGCGCGCGATCCAGAGGCATCGGTGCGATTGCAGACGGCCTTCACGTTGGGGCAATGGCCCGCGGAGCAGGCCGAACCGATCTTGCGCGAACTGGCCGCCCGGGATGGCAGCGATGAACTTATCCTCACAGCGATCCAAACTTCCTTGCGACCGGACAGCGCATTGTTCACCGCTTTGAAATCGGGCCAGAAGCCCGCCCCTGTGGCGACGGCCCCTGTTTTGAAGCCGAGTTCGGCCGATCGGGCTCAGGTCATCGCGCAGTACACCGCCAGCACCGCGTCGCTGAAGGGCGACCCCAAACGGGGCCACGGTGCTTTCACAAGCCTGTGTGCCGGATGCCATCGCCTGCGGGGCGAAGGCCAGGAAGTGGGCCCTGATCTCGGCATGGTTGCTGACAAACCCTTGGATTGGATGCTCATGGCCATCCTAGACCCCAGTCAGGCTGTTGAGGCGCGCTACCGGGCGTGGACCCTGCAACTCACCGATGGGGAATCCCTCACCGGACTCATCGCCGCCGAGACGGCCAACAATTTGGTGATGCGGTATGCCGGCACCAGCGAGCAACCCATCCTGCGTTCGGCCATTCGCAGCATCACCGCCCAGTCCGCCTCCCTCATGCCCGCTGGCTTTGAGTCGGCGCTGAAGCCTCAGGAGTTCGTCGACTTGCTGGCCTGGATCCGAGGTGAGTGATCCGGCATCACTTGGGTCGACTTGCTTCCCGTGGAGGCCCTCTCTAGTTTGGCTCAGATGAGCGAGATCATTTTCGAAGTTCAGGAAGACGAGATGGATGGGGGCTATGTGGCCACAGCCTTGGGCCATGGAATCGTCACGCAGGGGGATTCGCTAGAAGAGTTAAGGCAGATGGTCAAAGACGCCGTCCGTTGTCATTTCGGCGAAGGGAACGTCGATCCGATGCCGAAGGTGATCCGTCTCCATTTTGTCCGGGATGAAGTGCTCGTGGCGTGAAGACTCCTCGCGACGTTTCGGGAGCAGAACTGATCCAAGCGTTGCGGGTCTTGGGCTATCAACGCATGCGACAAGAAGGTTCCCATGTCCGTCTGACGACCCGACTAGATGGAGAATACCATCTGACGATTCCCAACCACGCGCCGCTGCGTGTGGGTACCTTCCGGAGCATTCTCAAACTGGCTGCCGCTCACCACGGATTGTCCGTCGAGGAGTTATTGATCCGACTAAGCTTTTGAAATCATCCGGTTTTCCGGCTCCTGCTTGCCTGTTCACTCCTGAAGGAAGCTCAACAGGCGACGGGCTTCGGGGAGCAGGAAATGGAAGTCGGTGAAGGGTTCGAAGCCGATATCTTGCCAGCGCACCCGACCCTCGCCATCCACCAAGAAAACCCCGTGCAGGGCGGCACCCTCGAAGTCGTCGTGAGCATGCCATTTCTTGAAGGCCGCCAGCGTCGGATCGGCCGCCAGTGGGAATGAAATCCGGCCGTCCTTCCCGGCCTTTTCCCGTGTCTTGGCCAGGCCTTCGACGGTCTCGGTGCTAATGGCCAAGATATCGATCCCGGCCTTCTTGAACTCCTCGGTTCGCGGGGCCAGCAAGCGGAGTTGCTCAACACAATGCAGGCATCCGCCGCCGAGGTAGAAGACGAGCAGCACCGGGCGCCCGTGGAAATCGGCTAAACCGATGGGCTTGCCGTCCGAGCCGGTGACTTCGAGCGGCGGGGCCGGCTGCGGGTTCCAACGAAAGGATCCCAGTGAGTCGTGCGCGGGCCGCACCCCAGAATCGCTCGGGAAGGTGGCCGCTGGTCGCCAGTCCGAGCCGGCGTCCGAAGCCTTGGAGGCCGCAATCACCGGGGCCAGACGGCGCACGATGGGGAGGTGGGTGTCCATCCGGGCGCTGAGCGCGCGCAAGGTCGCGAAGGTCTTCAGGGCTTCATTGGTTTGGCCGGCCTTCCACTGAAGCTCGGTGTGCACGGCCAGCGGGTGCACCTGGTTGGCCCCGGCATCCACGGCCTCTTTGGCCAGTTTCAGAGCCTGATTGGTGTTTCCGATTTGGAACCACATCGCGGCCAGGCGTTCCTTGGAGACGGTCTTCAGGGCCTCCAAACGCTTGGGTAGGTCGTTGGTTTCGCCGGCGTGCACATTCAGACCCACACGTAGTTCTTCGATGAAGTTCTCCAAGTTCTCCATCGGTTCTGTGGTGCGCTTCACGGCATCCGCGATGGCCGCATCGATTTCGCCGCGGCCTTTCTTGTCGGTCTTGGCCTTCGCCTCGGCGGCGTCCACATGGGCTCGTCGTTCATCGCGCAACACTCGGATGGCCGCCTCGATGGATTCGATTTGCTCCGAGACACCCACGCGGTTGCCTTTGCCGAGATGGGCCAGCCCGAGCAGGCGCGCCCGTCGGCCTTGCTCGTCGGCTAGAACGGTCGGTTCGAGATAGGGGGTCTGACTCAGTCGCAGGGCTTCGTCCCACAATTCCCAGCGCAGCAGTGTCTCCATGAGGCGTCGGCGCCCGTGGGATCCGGTGCCCCGCTTTTCGTAGGCGATCCCGTTGGGGCATCTCAATCATGTTGATGCACAAATCCACCGCCCGGTTCACCTGTCCGATATAGTTGTAGGTTTGCACCAACCACTCGCTGTTGTGCGCGTAGTTGTGGATGTGGTCGGGCAACAGGCGGTCGGCCATCAACTGGCTATTGTCGATGCGCACCGAAGCCTCCTGCTGCCAGGCCATGTCGGGGTAGCGCTTGAGCTTGTTGAAGGTATGCCCAGCCATGTGCCACTGATGGGCCACACCGGGGGAACTCTGGCCGGATTTCGAGGCCGAGGGAACCGCCCGGATGGCCGACTCATCCTTCTCACCGTCCCAGAGGTGGATTCGGTAATGGTGCGCCGGGTGCATGGGCTGCTGCGCGAAGACCTCCTTGAGAATGGATTCGACGGCTTGAGCGCTGCCGATGGGCCAGCCCTTGTAGCTGCTGTCCCACACGTGGACCGCGAGGAAGGCCTTGGCCTCCACGTCGTCGGGAAACTCGAAGATGATGTTCTCGAGCGCGCGGGTGTAGTCGCGGCGGCGGTCCTTCTCGTCGCGCTTTGGGTCCTTGTGAAATTCAGCCAAGGACTCGATCCAGAGCTTCTCGCGGCGGGTCACCCTCCCCTTGCGGCGGTCGGCCTCCTGGATGAACCCGGCCGCGCGAGTGGCGTTGTTGGCGTTGGCCATGGCCATGCCCCAGTAAGCCATGGCGCAGTTCGTGTCGCGGAAGGCGGACTCGCGGAAGGAGCGCTCGGATTCCAAGTACCAGAACCCGTGCAACTGGCCCACGCCTTGCAGGAAGAACTTGCGAGCGACGTCGTTGGTGGTGGTGATGTCGAAGTGGATCTCCGGCATGCCCGACATTTGACGGGCGTGTTGGCGCAGGCCTTCGTTGAAGATCTGCCCGTGCATGGAGTGGCCCGGATCCACCGTCTTGGCGTCGTCGGGCCCGGCCTTGGTTGGGTCGCCGTCATGGGCCATCCCTGAGAGGACGGTGCTTAGGAGAAGAATTCCTAGCACCCCAGTATACCCGCGGCGTCGCATTGCGGAAGGCTAACCGCGAGGCACCGGGGGCCAAGAGGGATCTTGAGGATCCGGTCAATGAGTTTCGCGCAGGCAGTAGAGTCGCGAGGCGGTGCGGATGAAGAGCCGGTCCCCGGCGATGGCAGGAGTGGCCATGCACAATTCGCCCAAGGTATTGACTCGTTCCAACTGGTAGGGGTCCTTACTGCTGACCACATAAGTGTCGCCGTCTTCGCTGAGGCAGAAGACCCGCCCGCGGTAGGCCCAGGGTGAGGAGGTGAAGCCGGCCGTTCCGTCGACCTTGATCCGCTGCTTGCCGTAGAGTTCCCGGCCGGTTCGAGCATCGCGGCAGCTCAAGAAACCGAAATCCCACAGCACGTAGAATCGGCCGTCGTAAGCCAAGGGTGACGGATTGTACGGGGCAGCGTTGGCTTCCATCCAGGCGATGGTGGCGCTTTCCCGGGCTCCTTCCGGCAGGGTGAGATCGCCGACCCCGCCGGGCCGAAGGGCGTAGACCGGCTTGTTGAGCTTGAGGTTGTCGCCGACGTACCCCGCGCCGACATACAGCAACCCCTCGGCCTCGAACGGGGTGGGGATGACGATGGTGGAGGGCCCTTGCAGATGCCACAGCACCTTGCCTGTCAGGTCGTAACTGCGGATTTGAGTGCGGCCCGGAACCACCAGTTCGGTGCGCTTCGGGGTCTTCCAAAGGTAGGGGGTACTGAAGTTGCTGGGTTCATCGCGCGGGACTTGCCACAGGAACTTGCCTGTCTTGGCGTCGAACGCGCTCAAGGTTGAAGCCTCTTCGTTGTCGTTGACCACATATACCCGACCCTGATGTAAGACCGGGGAAGCGGAGGTGCCCCATCCGTAGCGCATCTTGTGGGATTGAATGGGTTGCGACCAAACCACCTTGCCCTGGAGATCGAGGCAGAACAGGCCCACGGATCCGAACAGCACGTACACGTGCTTGCCGTCGGTGACCGGAGTCTCGGAGGCGTAGCTGTTCTTGAGGTGGATGGGCGTGGTCGGAATTGCTCCGTGAAGCTCGGTGCTCCAGAGGGTCTTGCCGGAGTCGCGGTCGAGACACACGGCCATCCAGCGTTGGCGCTCTTTCGGGGGATTCGGTCGGTCGCCGCCGAAATACAGGCCTTTTTTGGGCGCTTCCAGTTCTCCCTCGCTCACCGCTGTGGTGAGGAACACCCGTTTTCCCCACACGATCGGCGAAGACCACCCGCGTCCGGGAACCTCTGCGCGCCAGGCGACATTGGTGTCTGAGCCCCAGACTAGAGGCAGCCGGTCGGAGGTGCCGACTCCGCGGCTTTCGGCCCCCCGGAACTGGGGCCAGTTGGCCTGGGCGGTTGCGCTTTGAGCCAGCGTGACGGTGAGTGCCAGGGCAACGCCAGCGGCGAGCCATCGTTGCCCTATTCGCATTCCCCACACGCCGACGTCTGTCTTCATCCGCCTTGGCTAACGATCTCCGCGAAGGGAGGCAACTTCCATCACGGCACGGGTCAGGTCGTGAACCCGTCATTAAGGGGTGGACCGCTCGGAGATCGATCCCAACCTGGAGGCCCTTCGGTCGACATCTAGGATCGCGCCACAGCCTCAGCCTCACCCAAGCACCTCCGAGGTAGGGCGATTTCTCCGAAAGCGCCACGTCGGCAGACACGGACCGCTCAGAGATCGATCCTTATCTACGAGGCTCGTCGGTCGACATCCAGAGTCGTCCCATTGCCTATACGGAACGATTCAATGGGATCCGTCGTGCTGGCTGCGTCTTCTTCTGCAACAGGTTCGCTGTTGGCTCGTCGCCCACCCCCGATTTTGTGAAAGAATCTGCTACCCCATCACTTTTCTTCCGACTGAATAGTTCCGGCTTAATCCGCGGAGAAATCCACCGGAAGTTACTCTGGGGCGATTCGGTTTCCGTCTTAAGGCGGGTCCGGAGCCCCATGTCTCTTCCCGAATCCTTCAATTCTCTTCCATGCACGAGTTCGACCTCATTTGTATCGGCAGCGGTCCCGCGGGTCAGCGGGCTGCAGTCCAGGCGTCTAAGTTGGGCAAACGCGTGGCCGTTGTGGAAAAACAGGCGAACGTCGGCGGCGTTTGCATCGAGACGGGTACCATTCCGTCGAAGACTTTCCGGGAAGCGGTGCGACGTCTCTATGCGCACGATCATGAGGACGCGGGCGGATCTCATTCGGGTCCCACTCGGCCGACGATGGAGCGCTTGATGCGCCAGGTGGCTGGGGTGGTGGGTCGCGAGTTCCAGGTGGTCCATGACTCGCTAGCTCGCAATGACATCAAAATGTTCCAGGGGGCGGCCCGTTTTGTTGGTCCCAACGAATTGGTGGTCAGTGGGTTCACTGGGGATGAGACCCTCAAGGCGAAGAAGTTCCTCATCGCCGTGGGTACTCGGCCGGCCGAGTCCCGCGGGGTGACTCTAGACGGGGAGATCGCGGTCACCTCCGACAGTTTGCTAAACCTCAAGCGCCTGCCGCGATCGGTAGTGGTCGTGGGTGCCGGTGTCATCGGCATCGAGTACGCTTCCATGTTCGCGGCTTTGGGATTGAAGGTGACCGTCGTGGACAAGCGCCCACGGCCCTTGGAGTTCCTCGACCATGAGATTGTCGATGAGCTCATCCACCAACTGCGCAAATTGGATGTCACCTTCCGGTGTGGTGACGGACTCAAGAGTCTGGAAATTAGCGATGGGGATCGGAAGCAGGCGTTGCTAGAGCTCGAGAGTGGCAAGTTCCTGATCGCCGAGATGGTGCTCATTTCGACCGGTCGTGTGGGCTGCACCGAGGGTCTCGGTCTCGAGGTGGTCGGATTATCGGCCGACGATCGGGGCCGCATTAAAACCGACGCCCATTTCCAGACGGCAGTGCCGCACATTTATGCGGCGGGCGATGTCATCGGCTACCCGTCGCTGGCGGCGACCTCCAGTGAGCAGGGGCGCCTGGCGGCCTTGCACATGTTCGGCGAGGAGAGCGCACCGCTCGGAGATCGTTTCCCTATCGGCATTTATTCCATCCCCGAGATTTCCATGATGGGTGAGACCGAGGAGGCGCTCACTGCGAAGAAGGTGCCCTACGAGACAGGCATCGCTCGCTACAACGAGACGGCGCGCGGGCAGATCCTCGGCGACCACTCGGGCATGTTCAAAATGATCTTCCATCGCGACACCGAGAAGCTGCTCGGGGTGCATTGCATCGGTTCCGGGGCCACGGAGTTGGTGCACATCGGGCAGGCGGTGATGCTGCTCGGAGGGGGGCTCGACTACTTCATCAATAGCGTCTTCAACTACCCGACGCTCGCTGAGTGCTACAAGATCGCGGCCCTCAACGCCTACAACAAGATTCAGCTCATCCGGAAGGTGCAGAAGTTGCGTCAGTCGCAGCGATCGGATTAATCGGGCCCGTCCTAGGCGACCACCGGGCGCACCACTTCGCCGGAGACGTCGGTGAGGCGGAAGTCGCGGCCGGCGTGGCGGTAGGTGAGGCGCTCGTGGTCGAAGCCCAGCAGGTGGAGCATGGTGGCGTGCAAGTCGTGCACGCTCACGGGGTTCTCGACCGCGCGGAACCCGAACTCGTCGGTGGCGCCATGAGCCACGCCGCCCCGGACACCACCGCCCGCCAGCCAGACGCTGAAGCCGTAGTGGTTGTGGTCTCGGCCCAGCTTAGACTTACCGCTGTCGCCGAGTTCGACCGAGGGCGTGCGACCGAACTCCCCGCCCCAGAGGATGAGCGTGTCGTCGAAGAGGCCGCGCTGCTTGAGGTCGGTGATGAAGGCGGCGATGGGGCCGTCGATCTCGGCGGCGTTCTTCCGGTGATTAGCCTCGATGTTGTCGTGATGGTCCCGGGGTTGCCCGGCTCCGTGCCACAACTGCACCACGCGGACTCCGCGCTCGAGCAGACGTCGGGCGATCAGCGTCTGCCGGCCGTGCACGGTGTCGCCGTACATCGCGCGAATGGAGGCCGGTTCGCGGGATAGATCGAAGGCGTCACTGGCTTCCATTTGCATGCGGAAGGCCAGCTCGAAGGACTCAATGCGCGCCTCGAGTCGAGGATCTGATCCGTGGTCGTTCCGGTGGGCGGCGTTGAGCGAGGCCAGAAGATCCAGCTGCCGGCGTTGCATGCCCGGGGTGGCGTGCGGGCTGCGGATATTCTCAATGAGCCGCTCCACTTCGCGGTGCTGCGGATCGACGAAGGTTCCCTGGAACACGCCGGGCAGGAAGGCCGACTGCCAGTTCTCGGAGTCCTTGATGGGCAAGCCGCCGGGGCACAGTGAGACGAAACCCGGCAAGTTCTGGTTCTCAGTTCCGAGCCCATACAGCGCCCAGGATCCGAAACTGGGGCGCGGCTGCACGCTGTCGCCGCAATTCATGAGCATGAGCGAAGGCTCATGATTGGGCACTTGCGCGTGCATGGAGCGGATGACGGCGATGTCGTCGGCATGGGCGGCGGTGCCGGCGAACAGTTCGCTGATTTCTAAACCGCTTTGCCCGTAGCGCGCGAACTTGAAGGGCGAGGGCAGGGCTGCACCGGTCTTGCGCTCGGTGCGGAGGTATTGACCGGGCAGGGGTTGGCCAGCGTATTTCGCGAGGGCCGGCTTGGGGTCGAAGGTATCCACCTGCGACGGCCCACCATTGAGGAAGAAATGCACGACGCGGCGGGCCCGCGGCGCGAAGTGGGGTGAACGGGGGGCCAGCGGAGAGATGGGGGAAGCCGTGGCCGTTGCGGTGGGAAGGTCTCCGAGGGTCTGTAGCGACAGGGCCCCGAGTCCTAGGCCAGATCGGGTGAGGAAATCACGACGACTGAGCGAGGGTCGATGCGAGCTCTGGCTGGAAAACGGGGAGAACCTGGAAGGCATGGTAGGAGGAGCAGGTCGTTCAATCGGCGAAGGCGAACTCGTTGGTGAGGAGGAGCACGTGGGCGTACTGTTCCCAAGGGCTCAGTCGTGGCTCGGGTGGTCCGATCGGCGGCAGGACAGGTCGGTCGGGTGCGGTTTCGGCGGCGGTCACGAATCGGAGTCCGTCAGTGATTTCAGTGGGTCGGGCGGCTCGTTGGAAAAGGCGTCGATGCAAGTCGTGGATGCGGGCCGTGGGAGACAGTGCGGCTCCGGATCTGGCCAGCGACCGGGCCTGATCGGCAGCAAAGGTGCCGTTGAGGAAATAGAGCCCTTGCTGCGGCACGGTGGTTTCGTGTCGGACAGCCACATGCAAATCTGGGTTGGCGAAGTCGAAGGTGCGCAGCACGCCGGGGAGGAATTGACGGTCCACGAAACCGTAGACGGAGCGTCGGCGGTTATTGGGTTCGAGAAGACCTACGGCCGGACCGGCCATCCGGGGATCCAGTCGGCCGGAGGCGGTGAGCAGGGCGTCGCGCAGTTGTTCGAATTCCAATCGGCGCAGCGGGAAGTGCGCAAGCCAGCGGTTCTCGGGATCGAGTTTCTGGATTCGGTTCCGTTCATCCGCACTGCGCCCATCGTGTCCCTGGGAAGCCGATTGGTACGCGGCGCTGGAGACGATGAGCCGGTGCAGTGCCTTGAGGCTCCAGCCTGAATCGACGAAGCGCAGGGCCAGCCAGTCGAGCAGCTCGGGATGGCTCGGAGCTTCGGCGCGCAGGCCCCAGTCGCTGGGGGTCTTGACCAGGCCGGCACCGAAGTGGTGTTGCCAGACGCGGTTGACCATGACGCGGGCGGTGAGCGGGTTGTCGGGCGAGGCGATGGCTCGGGCCAGTTCGAGGCGGCCGTTGCCCTTCTGGAACGGACGGCGTTCGGGACCGGACAGCACTTCGAGAAAGCGGCGGGGGACTTCGGGCCCCGGCTGAGACGGGCTGCCGCGGCGGAACACCACGGGCTGTGGCTCCGAGGGGCGGTCGACGAGCACGAGTGCAGCCTGGACACCGAGGGCGATGAGTCGTCGGTCGACCGCGCCCTGGAGTTGCCAGAGTTCGACGGTGATGTCGGTCGGGTAGAAGAACTCGGTGTTCACCATTCCGGTGTCGGGAACGGTGGTGGGCGAAGCGGTGGCGTGGAGAAAGCGGCGGAGGGCCTCGGAGGGCGGATCGGGGAGTTGGGCCGGTGGTGCATTCTTGGCGGTGCGGGCGGCTTCGCTCAGGGCTTTCCAGTCGGTGTCCACTCGGGTGAAGAGGGCGCCGTAGTGTTGGGCGACTTGAGCGCGGGAAGAGGGCGGCTGGCGGAAGGCCTGGGCGACGAGGGGATTCCAAGTCGGTACGTGGCGTTGGGCGGCGGCGAGTGCTTTTGCAGCGGCGTCGGGCCAGTCGGCGTCGGGAACGTCTTTGAGGTCGAGGATGAGAGCCCGCCAGGGTCCGAAGATCGGGTGGTCGGGAGTGGCCGACACGTTCAGGAAATCCCGCCACCGGCGCACCGACATGGGGATGATGTCTCTGGGGGAGAGGAGTTGGTCGAAGCCTTCTTCGGGGTAGTCCTTCAGATTCAACTGCGCTGCGAGGTAGTCGCCGGCCCGTTCGCGCAGTCGGGCGTTGGCCTCGGAACGGCGCAAGCGCATCTGGTCGGAGGATTTCTTTCGGAGGGTGGCGAGTTGGGGATCTTGCGGTTCGTTGAAGGTAAGCAGTTGGTCGTCGTTGCCCCGGAGCACGCCGTAGAGGGAGTAGTAGTCGGCCGTCGGAATGGGGTCGTATTTGTGATCGTGGCAACGGGCGCAGGCGACGGTGAGGCCCAGTGTGCCGCGGGTGATGACGTCGATGCGGTCGTCGATGATGTCGTGGGTGACGCCGAGGAAGCGGCGGCCGCCGGTGACGAAGCCCAGGGCGGCGAGGTCGGGGGAATCGGCCGGAACCAACTGGTCAGCGGCGAGTTGAAGCAGGAGGAATCGGTCGTAGGGCAGGTCGGTGTTGAGGGCGTTGATGACCCAGTCGCGGTAGGCGGGTGCGTGGACGAAGCGGGGTTCTTCGCGTCCGTAGACGTAGCCCTTGGTGTCGGAGTAGCGGGCGACGTCGAGCCAATGGCGTCCCCAGCGTTCGCCGTACCGGGGGGAGTTGAGCAGGCGGTCAATGTGTCGGCCGGTCGCACCGGTGCGGTCACGGGCGGTTTCGGTGATGAAGCGGTCGACCTCGGCGGGTTCGGGGGGAAGGCCGGTGAGATCGAGGCTGAGGCGTCGGATGAGGGTGCGTGGGTCGGCAGGCGGGGCGGGGTGGATTCCGGCGGTTTCGAGCCGGGCTAGGACGAAGCGGTCGATGGGATTCTGTGCCGATCCGGTGCTGCCAGTGTCGGGGATCGTGACGGGACGCACGGGCTGGAAGGCCCAATGTTCGCGGGCGTTGTCGGGAGGCCGGACGGCAGCGTGGACTCGGGCGCAGTCCGAGCCGAGGGCCAGCACGATCGCGAGGGTCCGCACGATGGCGGGGATGCCTGCAAGGAACTGGGTCAGGACTCGGGGGATCACTTCCGGCAGAGTACCCGAAGCGGATCGGATGCGTCATGGGTTAAAGTAGGTCGCTGAGGTGATCGGGCGGGTGCCGGTTGTGTGGCTGTGTTGTTGGTCTGGCGATGGGGCTGAGTCGCGGGTGGGGCTCCGCGGGATCAGTCCTGTGCTCGCAGGGAAGCTCGCAGGAGCATGGGCTTTCGCGCTGCGCGCGAGGGGTGAGGGTGATCGCTTCCAATGCTCGCTCCGGCCCGATCCCGCTGCCGCCGGTGCGTGCGTGGTGGGTGGCTATCTGCTGGTCTTTTGGGATCGGACGCTTGGGTTTACGCTTTGTTGATGGGTGG
>JAPLUF010000144.1 GCA_026397755.1 Verrucomicrobiota bacterium | reverse complement strand
TTCCCATCCGCCCGAAAATCACACCCAAACACGTCAAGCGGCAGCGGAACCGGGCCAGAGTGAGCGTAGGAACGTGAACACCCTATTCCCCCTCGCGCGCCAGCGCGAAAGCCCAGCCCCTCCCCACGTTCCCTGCGAGCGGAGGCCCGATCCCGCGAAGCGCCCACCCACGACCCCGCCTCATCATCCCCGAGACAGCCCACAGAATTCAAAACAGTAAAACCTTGCCAAACAAGCTACCTTGCATTACACACTAGCAATCATGAACCTGCTGTTAATAGCCAGCCTCATCGGGTTCCCCCTGTTGTCTACCGCACTCCAAATCATGCAACGGCTCACTCCCCGACCCATACCTGGGTGGGCCACCCACCCCATGAAGCAGCACCCCAGCCTAATCACCCTCGGCCTCGCCACCGCCCTGTGCAGCTGCAGCCCGGCACCTCGCATCACCGTAAAGAACGACTCGCCACACACCTTGAGTAACCTCGTCGTCTCCGGTGCTGGCTTCTCCGAGCGCCTCCCCACCCTGGATCCCGGCGCCCAACACCGTTGGACCGTCACCCCGGGTGGCGAATCCAGCCTCGGCCTGCGCTTCGATGCCGCTCAACGGACCATGGACTCCGGAAAACAAGGCTACTTCGAACCCAAAGGCCGCTACCGAATTGAGGCCGTCGTCCATCCCGACCTAAACGTCTCGCTCACCACCAAGACCTCCTGGTTCTGATCAGCCCCACTTCCCCAAGAATCCATGTCAGACTTCTTTGACAATTGGGTCGTTCAAATGCGCAAAGGCGTCCTGGAACTCTGCATCCTGCGGACCCTCTCGGTCCGCGAACGCTACGGCTACGAACTGGTCAAAGAACTGTCGCAGGTACCCGGAATGGGCCTTACCGAAGGCACCCTTTACCCCCTGATGTCCCGCCTCAGACTGACCGGTCTGGTCAGCACCCGCCTGGAAGAATCGTCCAGCGGCCCCGCCCGCAAGTACTACTCCCTGACCCCCGAAGGACTTCGCACCCTGGAGACCATGAACGTGTTCCTCGAAACCCTTCAGCGCAGCACCCAACAAGTCGGAGTCCGCTCATGAACACCTGGACCCCCAGCGCCCGCGCCGTCCTCCAACGCCATCTCGACCAACACCGCGCCCGCTTCGCCGCCGACGGCGCCGAGGCCGATGAAGTCGTCGCCGATTTGCGCGACCATATTGAACGCGAGGCGTCCGCTTTAAATCTGTCGGTAGTCACCGAATCGGATGTCCGGCGCATTCTTGCCCAGGTCGATCCCGGCCTGCTCGAGAACCCCGCCATTCCTGGCCTCTCCACGGCTCCCAGCCAAGCCCAGGACCCGTCTCCGCCGCTCGAAGGCCGATCCAGAAAAAGTTGGCTATGGTTGATCCTCCGCGCCTTTCTGGGCGTTCTTTTACCCTTCGGAACACTCCTCTTCGAATGGGTCGAACACCCCTCGGCCAATGACCTCCTGGATCCGATTCCCACCCCATTCCACATTCTGCTCATCGCCTTGGTTCCAATGACCAACGCCCTGGGTCTCTGGCTTCTGGAACGTTCCACCCAACCCCTGCCCCGATGGTTCGCCTGGATGCTTTCTGCTTCCTTGGGCATCTCCGGGTCTTATGCCGTGGCCTACGCCCCGATCACCCCCATCGCTGTGTTCGGCATCATCTACTGCGGCCTGGGACTCATCCCGTTAGCTCCCTTGATCGCGTGGGTTTTCGGTCTCCGCCTCCGAGCCGCCGGTCGAAAACGCGCCCAAAACCACGCGTTATCTTGGCCACGACACACTTGGATAGCCTCGGTGGGGTCGTTGCTCATCTTGGCCGCACTGGCGCTGCCGGAATTCTTCACCCTGCGAGCCTTGCGAGATGCCATCAATGGCGAGGAACCCACAGACCGCCAGGTGGCCATCCGGTGGTTGCGGAAATGGAGCACCGAGAAAACGGTGCTGCGCGCCTGCTACGGCACACGGCGTCAGATTTGGGACAATGCCTTGGACCCGTTCGAGAACCGCAAGTCCCGCCCCTTCACCGTCACGCCAGAAGCCGCCCAGGCCGTCTATTTCCAAGTCACCGGGCGCGCCTTCAACGAAGTCCGGCCCCCGCTCGGTTCCCTGCGAGGCGTCGGTCGCGAGGTGTTCCAGAATTTCGAGTGGGACCCCTCGATCGGTGGTGAAGCAGTCGCCGGCCACGTGTCTGGCCTGTCCCTCCAATCCTCCCGCCTCGATGTCACGAGCAACGCCGACGACGGTTGGGGCTACACCGAATGGATCCTCGAATTCCGCAATGACCACGCGTCGCGCCAACGCGAGGCCCGGGCCGAAATCCAATTACCCCCCGGTGGCGTGGTCTCGCGCCTGACCCTCTGGGTGTATGGCGAAGAACGCGAAGCTGCCTTCGCCGGCCGCGGCGAGGTCCGAGCCGCCTATCAACAAGTGGCCGTCGCCCAGCGCCGCGACCCCGTCCTCGTCACCACCTCCGGCCCCGACCGCGTGCTCATGCAATGCTTTCCGGTGCCTCCCAAGGGCGGCACCATGAAAGTTCGCATCGGTATCACGGCCCCCCTAACGCCGCTGGGTGCCCGAGAAGTCGCCTTTGTCTGGCCCCGCATCGTTGAGCGCAACTTCGCCTTCGCCGAAACCCTAAAACATCACGTCTGGCTCGAGTCCCCGCAGAAGATCCTCAATCCGCCGTCCGCTTGGGGTTGGAACAGCACCGGCACTAATACCCTAACAGCGACCATCCCCAGCTCGTGGGGACCCCACGCATTCCCCACACTAAAACTGCAGCGCAAGGCTGATACCTCTAGTCAGTGGAGCATCGATGACCGTTCGACTCCGCACGCCGCCGTGCGACAAACTATCTCCTCCGTCACGACACCGTCCCGAGGGAGGTTGGCGGTGGTGATAGACGGCGGCCGGGATGGACAGGATGGCTGGCAAGCGCTTCGGCAGTATTTGGCTTCAACGCCAGCCCGAGGCGACCTGCGCCTATGGGTTTCCGAGGATGGCCTACGGGAGACGGCGACCATCAACGAAGGCCCGTTCAAAGCCGCCGTCGAGCCAATGGAACGCAACACACCCCAATTTAAGGGCGGCCACGATCCGCTGCCGGCGCTGGAGGCCGCCTGGGGTTGGGCCTCTCAACAGGCCGGCGGCACGGTCCTTTGGATCCACGGCAACGTGCCTGTTCTTCTGAGCGACCCCCAGTTGATCACCCAGCGACTCCAACGAGGAGAAGCCACCGGAGCCCGACTTGTGGACCTCCAGGTCACGGCCGGGCCCCATCTCGCCGCCAAGGAATGGTTCGCACAGCCCCTGTATGAATCCGTGCCCCGACTCGGCACTTTGGACGACGACTTGAAGCGGTTCCTCGACACCTGGACCGGGCTGACTCCCGAGTGGCATTGGCGCCGGGAGCGATCCGAAACCGGGAACACGAACGGACCCACTGCTTCGCGCCATCTCGTCCGTCTCTGGGCCCGCGATCAAATCAACCAACTGCGCCGAGAGCGCAAGACCACAGAGGCCGTCGCGCTGGCCGGGCGCTGGCAATTGGTCACCCCCGTCAGCGGTGCGGTCGTTCTGGAAACCAAGGCGCAATACAAGGCCGCGGGCCTGACGCCGGTCGATCCATTGACCACCCCGGCTATCGTTCCCGAACCTGAAACCTGGGCCCTCCTCATCGTGGGCACCGGGGCATTGGCCTTGTGGCAACGACGTCAAAAACGCCGACCCTGACCGATCCCGGCCTCGACGCCTGCCGTGTTCCCATCCGGCCCCATACGCGGTGAAGCCCGGTGAGGGCACCGGCCCTACAACGCACCACCCAACCCACAGTGTCACCCTTTAGGCCGGGTCCCCCGACCCGGCGTTCACGCTTTAAAAAACACCGCTCACCACCAGGTAAAGTTGGGGTCCGGCGCCGGGCCGGTGTAGTTCCACTGAGAGGCCTCTTTAGGGAAGCGGAAGAAGTCGGTGTGCCCATCGCCCCACAGCACGTTGAAGCGGTACTGCCCCTTCACGTTGTGCCACTGACTGGCGATGTCGTTCTTGTCGCGATCGGCCCACCAGGGCCAGTCCCCCTGGATCAGCTTGTTCGAGGGCCCGAGAGCAATCTCGCTCGTCTTAATAGGTCGTCCCTGAGGCGCACCAGGATTGGAGGAATCTCCGGTCACATGCTTCACGCGCAACGTCTCCACTGACCAGACAGTCAGGTAACTATTGCCCCAGGCGTCGTAGCAACTGCGGGTACCTTTCGGAAACGTGCTCTTCCAGAGGGAATCCCCCTTGTCGGCCGGGCACTGGAACGCTGCAAACGCCGGGACGTAGATGTTCAACGGGCGATTGGTGGCACCGGTCAGCCCGCCGTGGAGCGACATAACACCCTTCTTGCCTCCCAGAGTGCCCCAATCGTTGTACACGGGGTAATTGTC
>JAPLUF010000059.1 GCA_026397755.1 Verrucomicrobiota bacterium | reverse complement strand
TGGGTAATTTTTTTAAAGCCATTTTTTTCCATTAACTCTGTAGATTGAATCGCTAACGTTGTTTAGGACTCACTTGGGGGCTGCCGGCGCTTGTTTCTCAGTAGATACCAAGTCTCCTTGGGCAAGAGTCCCTGTCGGTTCTCGCCTACTTCGGAGAAAAGAAACCGACCGACCTTCACCTCCAAATTCAGCCTTTGACACTTTCACAGGAGAAAAGTTGCGTGGCCGAAACGGATGTTCCGTGATAGGAGTCCATGATTTTGTTAAGGGTTAGCGTGAAGCTAACCGGCGTGCGGCATCGGGCGAAGAACGCTGTGATACGTCCGGTTGAGCGTAGGGTTGGGATGTTTGGTATTTGTTATATTTCTGCAGGAAGAGGGCTTGCGTGAGGGCTTCAGGAGTGGGTCTCCGATTAAGTCGCTGTCTTTGCTTTTGTTGGCTTGGATTTCTCCGGCTGCGGTCGCGGTGGTGATGGCTAAGTTCGAGGTTTGACCGGGCTGTGTCCTAAGCAGGCGCAGATTGAGTTTAACGCCTTGGACGGAGGGGATTTCGCGGATCGCGGTGGTTCTTGATCGGACCATGAACCGGTCGGCGGCCACGGGAATGCGTACTCGCAGCAGAATGGTGGTTTTATTGAGCATGCGGGAGGTGCCAAGGTGCCTAAGAAGCAGGGGGAGTAATCAGATAGTCAAATAGAAAATGGGTGAGGGGTCAAAAACTTGAAATGTGAGGGTTTGATGACGATTTGTTCGGGGAATTGCCCGGAAGCCGGGTCAGAGAAGGGTTGCCGACTTTGGCCGTACGGGTTGCCTCGGCTCGGACTCGGTAATGGGCTCCGCAACCTAGATTGGAAATTGCCGACTTCGTAGTATGTGATGTGGGTACGGCTACCGCACAAAATCAGCGACAGCGGTGGAATCCACGGGGCGCTCACGAATTCCTGCGAGGCGCGAGCGGATGACGGAGCGGCCGCACGCCTTGTAGTTTTTGCCCCTGCCGCAGGGGCAGAGGTCGTTGCGGCCGATGCGGGTGTCCTTACCCACGAGTTGGGCCTTGACCAGCCCTTCGTTGGCTTCGGTGAACCCGTTGCTGGATTCAGCCAGTGAGGCCGGATCCTGGAATGGAGCCGCCGTCTCGTGGGCGGGCGTCTGCGGCCGGTTGTGTAGGAATTGCTCGAAGGCCATCCGGCTCGAGGCGCTGCGGAAGAGGCTGCGGCAGATCTCCGACTTGATGTTGACCATCAGGGCGTCGAAGAGTTTGAAGGCCTGGGCCTTGTAATCGATGAGCGGATCCCGCTGGCCATAGGCGGGCAAACCGATGGAGTTGCGCGGCGAATTTATCCCAGAGATGTGCTCCTGCCAGAGGCGGTCGATGGCATTGAGGTGGGGTGTGCGTTCGAAGTTGGCCGGGGTGTCGTCGGTCCATCGGAAACTCCGCTCGTGTTTCTCACCTGCGTAATCGCCCTTTGCCTTGAGTTGTGCGGCGATTCTGGTGCCTTAGGGGGTATGCGTTATGTGATGCGTCAGAAATTCTGGAGCTGGGGCGACGACTATCGCATCCGCGACGCTTCGGAGAACGAGGTGTACTTAGTCAATGGCAAGGTCTTCAGCTGGGGCGACAAGCTCTCGTTCCAGGATCCGAGCGGCCATGAGCTCGCGTTCATTCGTCAAAAACTCCTGAACTGGGGGCCCACGTATGACATCGAGAAGGATGGGCGTGTGGTGGCGAAGGTGCGTAAACACTTGTTCACGTTGTTTCGGTGCCGATTCACCGTCGATGTTCCCGGGCCCGACGATCTCGAGGCCTCCGGCGATCTCCTCGACCGGGAGTATACCTTTCGGCGTCACGGGCGCGTGGTGGCAGAAGTGAGCAAGCGCTGGTTCTCTTGGACGGATACCTACGGCGTGGACATTGCGGACGGCGAAGACGTCGTCGTGATCTTAGCCAGCGCGGTGATTATCGACTTGGTCTGCCACGACCACCAAGGCCAGCAACAGTGACCGGGTGACTGGTTGACTAGGTGAGCGGACCCAACAGCCGGGGGATACAGCATTGCCAGCAATTCCGAATGCGCTTTCCCGAACCGCAATCCGCCGTCCTACCAAGGACAACGATGGATTGACCAATCCGTCTCCCAGCGACTTTGTCGTAGTAGACTCCTCGTATCAGACTCCGACCCCCCGGACGACTCATGGCCCTCTGCAGGCACTGCAATAGTTTGATCCTTTTCGGTGGGAGCCGCGACGGCGTGTTGCGCTTCTACAACGACCAATGTCGCTCGAATGGCGTCAGGGTGCGGGTTGCCTCCCATCTGCTGGTCGACTTCGTTAAGAGGCGAAACGAGGGTCGTGCACGAAGGCTCTTGTCTGCGGTGCCCTGAAAGCCTGCGTCTGTGGGATGTAGAGCAACCCCTGAGTATCCGTCGTTGGTCAGGCCAGAATTTCGCGGATCGGGCCGCCGCGCTCGACCAGGCGTGAGACGGGGCCGAGGGCGGGGAGTTCCATGCGGGTGTGGTCGAGGCCGAGGAGGTGCAAGATGGTGGCGTTGAGGTCGCTGTAGTAGTGGGGGTTCTCGACCGCGCGGTAGCCGACGTCGTCGGTGGCGCCATGCACGAGGCCGCCTTGGACGCCGCCGCCGGCGAGCCACGCGGTGTAGCCCTTGGGGTTGTGGTCTCGGCCGGTGGTGTTTTGCGACCACGGCGTGCGCCCAAATTCGCTGGTCCAAACCAATAGGGTGTCGTCAAGCATCCCGCGCTGTTTGAGGTCTCGGATGAGTCCCGCGATGGGCCGGTCGGTGGCGCGGCAGAGCGGTTCATGAGTCTTCATGTCGCCGTGGGAGTCCCAGCCGCCGTTGCCTCCGCCGGCATGGCAAACTTGGATGAAGCGAACGCCGCGCTCCGAGAGTCGTCGCGCGAGCAGCAATTGCTTCCCGAACTCCTCGGTGTGCCGATCGTCGAGGCCGTACATCGAGCGGATGTGGGCGGGCTCCGCTGCGAAGTCCACCGCCTCGGGTGCTGATAATTGCATGCGGGCGGCCAGTTCGTAGGCCCGGGTGCGGGCCTGGATGGCCGACTGCAACGTGTGTCGTGCCCGGAACTCGGCATTCATGGACTCCAGAAGCTCCATTTGCTCATCGCGTTCGCGGGCGCTGAGTCCTTCGGGCGCATGCAAGTTGGGCACCGGCGTGGGGCCCGCTTGGAATGGGGTGGCCGAGACGCCGGCACCGAGGTATCCGCCGGTGAGTTGCACCGGTGAGGAGGGGCGGCCGATGTTCACGAAGGTCGGCAAGTTGCGGTTCTCGGAACCCAGCGCGGAGGAGACCCAGGCGCCGAAGGAGGGATGATCGAACTGGCGACCCCGATGGCCGGTACACGTTTCGATGACCGCCGGGAAGTGGTTGCCTTCGTGGCACCACATCGAGCGCACCACGGCGATCTCGTCGATGACTCCGCCAATGTGCGGAAACCAGTCCGACACGGGAGTGCCGGATTTGCCATGCCGGGTGAAGGTGCGGTGACAAGGAATTACCGGGCGCTTCATGGCGGCCAGGTTGTCTCCGAAACCCACGGCATCGATCAATTTGCCGGCATGCGTATTGCCCTTCGGGTCGAAGGTGTCGATGTGGCTGACTCCGCCGGCCATGAACAGGAAGATGACGGATCGGGCTTTGGGTCGGAGGTGGGGCCCAACAATGGCATTGGGGATCTCGCCGGCCTCGGCCCACAGGCCACCGAGTGCGACGCCGAGAAATCCGCCCCCGGCTCGGAACAAGAACTGCCGCCGGTCGAAGGCGGAGGCGTTGTGCGGAACCCGTGTCGGCGAGTCAGGGGACATGGATGAATTCGTCGAGGTTGAAGAGCAGCCAGGCGAAGCGGGACAGCCGCTGGGGATCGTTCGCGAGGTAGGTCAACGACCGCTCCCGTTCCTTCGCTTCCGGGGGCCTCGAAAGCACCAGTCGATAGGCCAGGTCGACCGCGCGCGGAAGGTCGTTGCCTGCTTCGGACCGCAGTCGCGCCGCCAGCGCCTCGGCCGCGCGTCCTACTTCCGGGCTGTTCATCAAGAACAACGCCTGTGGGGCCGTGACCGTTCGCGTGCGCATGGGGCAGGGGTCTCGACCATCCTCCGCGTCAAAGGTCCTTAGGAAGTCCGGCGTGGCCTCGCGGCTCGTGGAAAAGCCGCGTGTGATATACATGCCTCGACGGCGCTTCGTCGCGGTTGTAGCGGTCGTCGCAGTCGTCGCGGACTGCGTGCTTTTGCCTGTGCCACTGCGCTCACCCGGTTCGAACGACGGTCCGCCGACTTGCACGTCGAGCAGCCCTGCGGCCCAGTGCAAGTTATCCCAAATGGCCTCGGCCTCGAGGCGACGCACCGGGTGTCGCCACAGTTGGCGGTTGTCCGGGTCGTGCTGGTGGTGGGCGGCTTCGGCCGCTCCGGGCTTCAACGCCCCTTCAGTCTCCGACGCCCGTTGATAGGTGGCCGACGTGACGATGAGGCGATGGATGTGACGGAGGCTAAACCCGCTGCGGACGAGCTCCGAGGCCAGCCAGTCGAGGAGCTCCGGTTGAGTGGGCTTGCCGGTTTGATGACCGAAATCGCTGGGCTGGCGATGGAGTCCTTCGCCGAAGTGCCATTGCCAGAGCCGGTTCACCGCCACCCGGGCGAACAAGGGATTGTCGGGCGAGGTGAGCCAGTCGGCGAACGCTTCGACGCGCCCTTCTCGGAAGTCGATGGCGCCGCGCACGAAGGGCCATCCTGGGCGGACCGGTCGATTCGTTTCGGACCGACTCGGATCGGCGCTGGTCAATATGTAGCGCTGTTCACGGGCCCGATCTGGGTCGGACTCGACGGCGTGAAATACCGGGATGACGGGGGCGTTGGTGCGACGGATTCCTTGTGTTAGGTCGTCAATCTGGCGTCGTAAGTCGCGGTCTTTCTTGCGGAGGTCTTCGGTGAGCACCTCGTCGATTTTGTCGCCATCAATTCGGAGGATGGGGAAGTAATCGTCGGCGATCTTTTGTTCCTCGACGCTGCGAGTGCGTTCTGGCTTGCGGATGACGGCCTGGATATCTGGCGGGAGCATGGCGACGCGCGCGTCGTAAAGGGTGCGCCGAATGGGCTCCAGCAATGCGTCGCGTTCGCGTTCGAGCGGGGCCCGCTGACGTTCGATTTCGGCCTGTGCTTTGCCTGCGGCCACGAGGTCGCCCGCCGATGCCAGCGTCATCTTGCGAAGGACCAGCGGGTCGAAGAGCGCCTTCATCGAGTAATAGTCGGCCTGCGACACCGGGTCGAACATGTGGTCGTGGCACTTGGCGCAGGCGACGGTCATGCCCAAGAACGTGCTGGAAATGGTGTCGACCGCGTTCATGGCCAGTTCTTGTGGATCAGACCCAGCCCCTCGCGACAGGAACCCGAGGGCAAATAAATCGCCCGGGCGGGGCTCGCGTTGGGACCGGTGGCCCGTCGCCGACATTTGGGTGCGCTCGTTGGAGCGTCGGCCGGTGAGTTGGACATGCACGAACTGGTCGTAGGGCAGGTCTTCGTGCAGGGCCCGGATGACCCAGTCCCGCCACAGGTGGATGCCCGGCGCGGCCGTCATGCGCTCGTCGGCGTCGGCATACCGCAGCACGTCCAGCCAGTGCCGGGCGTAGCGGACGGCGTGCTGTTCATCGGCCAGCAGACGGTCGACGACCTTCCGGTAGGCATCGGGCGAGGGGTCAGCGAGGAATGCCTCCTGCTCGGCCGGCGTTGGGGGGATGCCTGTGAGGTCGAGATGCACTCGCCGGAGGAGGGTGAGGCGGTCCGCTGGGGGCTTTGGTTGGACGCCGCGGGACACGGACAGGAAGCGGTCGATCGGGTTGTCTTTCCCGAGGTCTCCCCCGGGTACGGTCGGTCGCTGAACAGGCTGGAGCGACCACCACGACAAGCCCTTGGCAGCGGTAACCTCCGCCGAGAAGCACAGTTGCTGTCCGAGGCAGAACACCAACGCCAATAGCACCCCGAGTCGGGGTCGAGGCCTTGCGCCCGAGACTTGAACTGGACCGGAAGAATTGATGCAGATGAATCTAATCGTGGTTGTGGGTTTACGCCAATGACCAACCTGCGGAGGCCTCTTCTGGCTTCGCTACCAGGTGGCAGTGGACGTCGTGGGTTTCGCTGAAAACGGGTTCGTAAAACGGGTTGATCCTTAGGGCGTGAGAGGAGGCTGTCGCATGAGTAGAGTGTAGGCGACCCACGAAACGGCAGCGACGGCGGGAAGCAAGGTGAGCAAAATGGAAAACAGAAGTCCGAGACTAAATGAGAGCACGGCCAAGCGGGGCTGACGGATGCGCCACAGTCGAAGCCAAATCAGTTCGGCAAGCCAGCCGCCGGAGTAGAAGACGTTGGCGACCACGGCGTAGACGAGGACGAGGCCGAAGAGCGGTGGATCGGGCCGCTGGAGGGGCTCCTTCAAGAAGGCTCCGCCAACACCCACAGCCAACAAACAGGCCGCTATGGAGACGACTCCAGCGATGCCCACAATGAGGTTGTAAGGAACACGTCGTGTTTCCCACCAGCCGATGATTTGCCAGGTGTCCGTGAGCTCGGCCTCCCGTTGGAAGAGTGCCGTCCGGCGCAGTCGGTTCCAGTTTGTCATCATGGAAGGGTTGAAGTGAGCCGCGCGGGCGACCCTGAGCGGATGGATCGCTGGGATGGAAAGTCGAGATTGGGGCGGAATCAGGGGGCCGTGGTCACGGTCAGCAAATAAACTGCGGCCGCTCCGGCCTTCTCGGTCACGCCACTCACAGCGAGCAAGTAGCGCCCTGCCGAAGGGGCTTTGAATTCGAGAAGCGAATCCCGCCCTAAGCCCTTGGCGTCGTCGTTGCTGGTCAGGAGTCGCCCTTTGGCGTCGTATAGGGAAAGGGTGGCGTCGAGCGTGGCACCGAGTCGCTCGGCCATCACTTCGGCACGGAGGGTTTGACCGGCTTGCAGTTCGCAGCGGAACACGTCGACATCGGTCAAGGTTTCCAGTGCACCGCGTACCGTCTTTCCGTCATCCAAGGCCCCTGCTTCGCGAAAACCATTGTTCGGCTCTTGCTCTGCGACGATCTGGCCCGCCGCCGCAACGAGCAGCGGGAAGGGTTTGGAGTCACCGTCGGGCGAAACCACCACGACCGCGATGTTCGTGCCGCTCGGAGTGTTCGCTGGCAGCGACAGTTCGATTTCCAACCGTTGGTCTCCGACGCGTTGGGCGTCGAAGCCGTCGATTTTAGTGGCCACTCCCCGGTCTTTGATTTCGGCGGTCAGGGTCGGAGTCAGGCCTGTCAGTCGGACGGCTGTGGCATTGGTCACGTTCAGGCCGCGGACGGTGAGTTTCTGTCTGGAGCCCGCTTCCACTCCGAGCGGCAGCACCACGGCGATGGTCGGAGGGGTTGGCTTTTTGGGCTCCGGTTTCGGGCCCTCAGCCAGGCCTTGCACCGACAAAAGAGCCGCGGCACAGAGGTACACAAGACGCTTCCCGGTGCTCCAGAGACGGGAAAAGTCAGCGGTGTTCTCTGGCTCAACCATAGAGCTCCTTGACGACGCTGCCTTCGTCGAGAATGAGGGTGGGTCGCCCTTCCGGTGTGATGATGGTCTTACCCGGATCGATGCCCAGTGCATCGTAAACCGTCCAGCACACATCAGCAGGTCGCACGGGGCGATCGGTGACGAAGGCGCCGTTCTTGTCGGTGGCACCGAGGACGTGGCCGCCGTGCACTCCGGCACCGGCGAACAGCATGGAAGCAGCCTGCCCCCAATGATCGCGTCCTGCGTCCTTGTTAATCTTGGGAGTGCGACCGAATTCGCCCATCACCACGACGAGCGTTTCCTTCAGCGTCCCGCGCTCGTGCAAGTCGTTGATCAGCGCACTCAAGCCCCGATCGAAATCGGGCAGCTTCTTGTCGAGGCTCTCAAAAATCTTCGCATGATGGTCCCAACCTCCGTAGTTCACGGTGACGAAGCGCACGCCGCTTTCCACCAGACGGCGGGCCAGCAGGCAGCTTTGTCCAAACTCGCTCCGACCGTAGGTGTCGCGCAGTGCCTCGGATTCCTTCTCGAGGGCGAAGGCGTTCTGGGCGTCGGGCGACAAGATCATGTCGGTGGCCTTCTGAGCGAACTCATCGTAGGTGGCCATCTGGTCGTTGCCGCGGATGTGTGCCGAGAGGGTGTCCACCGCCTGAAGCAGGGTGCGTCGTCGTTCCAAGATTTTGGGTGTCAACTGGGCCGGGCAGGCCAGATCGCGGACCTTCCAAGATTTGTCGTTGGGATTGCCGGCCTTGAAGGACTCGTAGCGGCCTCCGAGCCACGCGCTCTTACCGAGTTCCCAGGTGAAACTGGGGTTCTTGGGGACAGCGATATAGGGAGGCACTTTTCCGACGAACCCTGTCTCGTGCGCCACGATGGCACCCATCGCCGGATGATCCCCGAACGGTGTGCCAAATTTTCCGGAAAGAACCCAGTTGGTCGCGGTCTCGTGGTGGTCGTTGTCATGCGCGCACGAGCGGACCAGGCAAACCTTGTCCATCGTCTGCGCCATCTTGGGCAGGAGGTTGCCCACCTTGAGGCCGGTGACGTTGGTGGGGATCTCGGTGTACTTGCCGCGGATTTCCTCAATGGCTCCGGGCTTCAGGTCAAAGGAATCGTGATGCGAAAGGCCACCTCCGAGGTAAACCAGCAACACCGACTTGGCTCGGGGCCCTTTGCGAATCAACCCGTTGGCGGAACCAGCCAGAGCGCTCTCCCAAGAAAGCACGCTGGGCAGCGAGAGTCCCAGTGGAGCCAGTGCCCCCAGGCGCAGGAAACCGCGTCGCGAGAGGCCATTGCATTGGGTTGCATGCCGGGAGGCGAGGGAGATGTCGATCATGGCGTGACTCGGTTCCGGTTAGTGGTTGAAGGCGAACTCCTTCGTGTTGAGCAGGGCCCAAAATAAATCGGGCAGCACTTCCTCTGGAGGGGTCTCGGTGAACTGCTTCAGCACCCGTTCTAACTCCACGGCAGTGGGGCGTCGTCCGACGGTGATGAGGTAAAGTTCTTCGACGAGTCGCGGCCCGTCGGTGGGGGTCTTAGCCGAAGAGATCAACTCCTTGAGCCGACCTTCCGGGTGCTGGATCTTCTTGTTCAATTCCTCGCCGTTTTGGAGGTGCAGCAATTGCGGCAAGGTCACCTCGCCGCTGCGTTCGCAGGCGCACGCCGTCACCCGCTCGCTGCGGCCGAAGAGTGTGAGGAAGTAGCTGCTGACGGTGGGTTCGGGCACTTGCACGGCACGCATTCCCACCGGGAAGCCATCGAATCGATCGGGTACGCCGGTGGCTGAGCTAATGGCATCGGCCATGACTTCCGCAGGCAGGCGGCGGGCGTAGTAGTGCGAGTAAAACCGGGTGTCGGTTTCGTTGCCGCGCACGGTGCGTGCGCTGAGTTGATACGTTCGCGAATTGAGGATGAGCCGCATCACGTGCTGCAGGTCGTAGCCGCTTCCGATAAACTCCCGACTGAGCAAGGCCCACAGTTCCGGATTCGAAGGCGGATTGCTGGCGCGGAGATCGTCCACCGGCTCCACCAGACCGGTTCCCAAAAAGTGTTTCCAGAGACGGTTGATCATCGCGCCGGCAAAGTAGGTGTTGTTGGTTGCGGTCAGCCAATCGGCCAACTGGGCCCGCGGATCGGTGTCGGCGCTGAACTCCATCGGCTTACGGTCGAGGGGGCGTGCCTCGACGTCGCGCAGGGTGCGGGGTTGCCAGGCGTGGGGGATTTTATTCCGGCTTTCGGCCAGTTCGCGTTTCTTGGAAGTGAACTCGCGTTTGCGGTCGCGGAATTCGTTTTGGGCGGCTTCGAGTTGCTTCGCCCATTCAGGTCCGGTGGTGGGAGTGGTAGTTCCGCTGTCATAGCCCAATGCCAGTAGTTTGGCCTCGGCGGCTTTTAGTTTCGTTTCTGCCTCCTGCAAACGTTGGGTGCGTTCGCGTTCCTCGCGACTCATGGTGAGCAAGGTAGTGGCTCCGTCGGCGGGTCCCTTTCGGTCGAGGGTCACGCGATCGAAGAAGGCGGCAAAATGGTAGAAATCGTCCTGAGTGTATTTCTCCAACGGATGGTTGTGACACCGGGCACAACCGATGCGCGTGCCCATGAACGCCTGCGCGACGGCATCCGGCGCTTCGCTCTCGGTGGAACGCTTTTCACCGACCAGATACAAGTAGTAGCCAATTTCCGGGTGTTGGACGGAATCGCCGCTCGCTGTCAGGACGTCGCGCACCAAAGCGTTCCAGGGTCGATGGGAGGCCACTTGATCCCGCAACCATCCGTGGAAGGCGCGGACATTTTTTGCACCGCGGACGTCATGATCGCGTTCCTTCCGGTTCTGGAACAAATCCGCGAGTTGAAGTGTCCAGTAATCGGCGAACTCAGGGCGCTGGAAGAGGGAGTCGCTCAGAGTAGCCCGCTTGCCGGGTGAACGGTCGGCTTGAAAGGCGCGCACCTCGTCCGGTGTGGGGAGTGTTCCGAGGGTGTCGAGCATGGCCCGACGCAAGAAGGTCGCGTCATCGCACCGAGGCGACGGGGGGAGGTTCAATGACTGCAACTTGGCGAAGACCGAGACATCCACGGGATTCTGAGCGCGGGTGAACTTCCACCCCTCGACCACGTTGGTGAACGGAATGGTCACTCGGACAATTTCAACGAGTCCCTGGAAATGAATCCGGATAGCGGTCTCACCAGGACGGACCGCTTGAATCCGCCCTTCCGGAGTGACGGTGGCGATATTCTGGTCGTTGGAAAAAAACTGAGAAAGCCAGGTGACGTCCCGGATGCGCCCATCGGGCCAGTGGGCGCGTGTTAGTAATTGCTGGGTTTCGCCGGGTGCGAGAATGCGGCTCAAAACCGAGCGTTTTGCGGCCAGAGCGCCCGATTGCGTAGGAGCCGATGGGGCGGGGATTCCGGCGAGGATTTCCAATTGGCTGGCATCGGTTTCCTCCTCGGCCGGTTTGGGTCCTGGTGCTCGGGCGGCGATCCACTCCGACAAGGTGCGGTGGTAGCGGGAGCCTTCGGCAAAGCGTGCTTTGCCCTCATGCGGAACGAGGCCTAGTGGCTTGGTAATGAACAGAGACTCTTCAGGAAAGGCGGGGTTGATTCGGCGTCCGCTGACATCATTCACGACCCAGCCGTAGTCCTGTTCTGGGGCGTAACCTCGCAGCGACAATTTGAAGCCGTTCTGCCCGGCCAGCTTGCCATGGCATGCACCCATGTTGCAGCCCGAGCGAGTGAGCAGCGGTTCAATTTCCTGTCGGAACGACGGTGGGATCCGGTGGGCGGCCTCTTGCACCCCCACGGCGATACGGTGGGTCTGTCCTCCGAAACGGACCAGAACCTGGGCCGTGCCATTACCCATGGCGTGAATCAGGCCATTGGAAGTGACCGTGAGTATTCGCTCATCCGTGCTGCTGAAGTGGGCCTCCTGCGTGACGTCTCGAAAGAGGTTGGTGAGCCCTGAGCGCGAATCCGCGGGTGCCGAGACCAGAACTCCGTGCACGTCATCGGCCCCTCGCAAATTCAATCGAGCCGGTTGAACCCACAGCCGAGCGCCAACGACGTCGTCAGCCAGTGCCCACCCCGCAAAGGCCAAAACGGCCATTCGAGCGCAGGAGCGCCAGAATGCTTGCAGGGCTGGGCGGGGGATAAACATCGGAAGCAGCATGTTCCGCCATGAATCCCACCTCCAACTTGTTTTTCGCTGGAGTGGCCGTTTCGGGGTCTTCGGAAAGGCATTTGGGTGAGTGCCCAGGACCGGGCTGGCTTCGGAAAACCTGCCTTCGTGCGTGTCTTCACGGAACGCCTCCCAAAAAAATGTGGCGGCCCTGACACGATCTTCGTGTCGGTTGCACGACTGCGCCTGAGTCACCAGTCAGGCGCCGCCGCCGTCTGGTATTGATTAACGGGTATAGGACAACGGATACGAACTTGCCGGTGTCAGGCCAGAATTTCCCGGATCACCCGACTGTCGCCATCGATTTGAGTGAGGCGTTGCTGGAGGCCTTGGAAGTAGTAGGTGAGCTTGTCGTGCTGTAGGCCGAGCAAGTGCAAGATCGTGGCATGCAAGTCACGGACTTGAACCGGGTTCTCGGTCGCGCGGAATCCGAAATCATCGGTCGCTCCATAGACCGTGCCGCCCCGAATGCCTCCACCCGCCATCCAGACGGAGTAACCGTAGGGGCTGTGATCCCGGCCATCGGACCCTTCGGAAGTGGGCGTGCGTCCGAATTCTCCGCCCCAGATGATGAGCGTGGAATCTAACAAACCCCGAGCCTTCAAATCCGTGATGAGAGCGGTGATGGGCTTGTCGATTTGGCGGCCGTTGCGGACGTGCTTGGAATCGTTGCCACCGTGGGTATCCCAGCCGTCACCGCCGCCACCGTGGTAGAGTTGGACAAAGCGCACACCCCGCTCGACAAGACGTCGGGCGCTGAGGCATTGGGTGCCGAAGGAGCGCGTGAGGTCGTTGTCTAAACCATAGAGCGCCTTCGTGCTTTCTGATTCGCGGGTCAGGTCCACGGCTTCGGGCGCAGCGGACTGCATGCGGTAGGCCAGTTCATAAGCCGCGATGCGCGCGGAGAGCGGGTCGTCGTTGTTCTGTTCGGCGAGGGAGTGGCGGTTGAGGCGTTGTGAGAAATCGAGCACGCGGCGCTGATCGTCACCGCCGATCGACTGAGGTCGGTCGAGATACTGGATGGGTACCCCGCTCAGGCTCAATTCGGTCGCCGAATACACGGCCGGCAGAAATCCGTTGCCGTAGGTCATCGGGCCTCCCTTGAGCGGGCCATCGCGCATCACGACATATCCCGGCAAGTTCTGGGAGGCCGATCCCAATCCATACATCGCCCACGAACCGAGGCTGGGGCGGCCCATCAAACGGGCTCCGGAATGCGCCATGTAGAGGGCCGGCGCGTGGTTGAACTCGGTGTGGTGACAACTCCGGATCACCGCCAGTTCATCGGCCACACTGGGCAAGTGTTCAAAGATATCCGACAATTCGAGACCCGACTGGCCGCATTTCCGGAAGGTGCGCTTGCTGGCCAGCACCTTGGCGGTACTCGTCTTGGTGAACTCCAGGTTTAAATTCCCGAAGCTCGCCGGCAGCGTTTGGCCTGAATACTTCGCCAGCAACGGCTTGGGATCAAAAGTGTCCACCTGACTGGGCCCTCCGTGCATGAACAGCGAGATGACGGCCTTGGCCCGCGGCGCCCGGTGGGGACCGGGAATGATCGTGGGACGCTCCGTGGCACCGGCCTCACGACTCATCAAATCCAACAGCGCCAGCCATCCGATGCCCATGCCGCTGCGGCTCAGGAACTCTCTTCGGGAAGAAGGGGGAATTAAACTCACGGTGGCAGGCTTAGTTAGAGTAGATGAATTCGGTGGTGTTCATGAGGGCCAGGCAGAACTCGCGCAAGGCGATGCTCTGCGCGGCTGCGGCGCCGGCTGACGCATGGGCCGCTTGAGCGGCTGTGATGAACTCTTGGGCCATCCGCTCTTCAGTGCGGGTCGGGGTGCGGTTGTAGGCCAGCAACCACGCGCGTTTCACGATGGACTCCAAGTCTCTTCCCTCATCGTGTTCCAAACGAGCGGCCATGGCCTGCGACTGCTGCACAACGATCCCGTTGTTCAGCAAGGTGAGGGCTTGAGCCGGCACGGTCGTGGTTTGACGCACCGGGCAACTGACGGCCGTGTTCGGTGGATCAAAGGCCTCGAAGAACGGGAAGCGGAAGGAACGACGATTCAGAATGTAGAGGGCGCGACGGTCTTGTTCAGCGGTCACGGGCCATTTCAGTTCGCGTTTGTTTTCAAGGTCGTACATGCCCTTCAACTCTCCCTCGGTGAGTCGGGGCACGAAGGGTTTACCGAACTGCCGTTGGTCCAGCGACCCAGCCGCGGCGTGCAACTGATCCCAGACTTCTTCGGCTTCCAGTTGGCGGCGCGAAAAGCCGGAGAGCCAACGGTTCTCCGAGTCCAAAGCCAGAGACTGGGCATCCCTCACCGCGGACTGCTGGTAGGTGGCCGATAGGATGAGTTGCCGATGCACTCGTTTGAGGCTCCAGCCGCTTTCCATGAATTCGGATGCCAACCAGTCGAGCAGTTCCGGGTGGGACGGTGGAGAACCTTGAGTGCCGAGATCGTTCGGGGTCGTCGCCAATGCCTGACCGAAGTGCCACTGCCACAGGCGATTTACCATCACCCGTGCTGTCAGTGGATTTTCGGGCGAGACAAGCCAGCGGGCGAGGCGGGCTCGTCGACGAGTGTTTTCGCCGGTGCCGGTTTCCAAGGGTCCGCCACCGGGCAGGAAACCCGGCAGGGCCGGGCCGATGAGCCGAGCGGGTTGGTGGAGGTTGCCACGCTTCAGAAGGCGAATAGGCAACGGGGGATTCGCGTGTCGCACCGCGCGATGGGCGGTGCGTTCTCCCTGGCCCCAGGCTTTGGAGCGGGTGTTACGATTCCAGGTTTCACTGGCTGCAAAAATGGCCTCCAAACCGAAGTAATCCCGCTGAGTAATCGGGTCGTACTTGTGGTCATGGCAATTGGCACAGCCGACGGTCAAACCCAAGGCCATCTCGCTGAGGGTGCTCACCTGATCGGTTCGCCGTACGTACTCCAGCATTTCGGGATAGGCGTCCAACGCATTGGGCCATTCCCCCAGCGTCCAGACCGCCACGGCGTCATGCATTGCTTCGGCTTGTTCGGGCCAGAGTTCGTCGCCGCCGACCTGTTCCATGAGGAAACGGTCGTAGGGTTTGTCGTCATTTAGGCTGCGGACAACATAGTCGCGGTAACGCCACGCCTGTTCATAGAAGATGTCCGTCTCGTAGCCGCCTGAGTCCGCATAGCGCACTACATCCAGCCAATGACGGGCCCAGCGCTCACCATAGGCGGGGGATGACAACAGGCGATCGACCACCTGCTCGAAGGCATGCGGGTTTCGGGAGCGGGTGAAGGATTCGATTTGGTCGGGACTCGGGGGTAACCCGGTGAGATCGAACGAGACGCGGCGCAGGAGCGCTTCTTTCGTGGCCGGTCCCGTGGGTTTCAATCCGGCGTTGCGCAACTTCTGCAGGACGAAGGCATCGATGGGCGAGGTGATCCAGGAGTTGGACTCCTGGGGAAGTTGCGGTTTTCTCAGAGCCCGAAACGACCAGTGGTCGGCGGCTTTCTGCTTCTGAGGATCGGGTTCGTCGGCCTGGTCTGGCCATGGGGCCCCACGGTCGATCCAGGTCTGGATGAGTCGGATTTGTGCCGGGCTGAGACGTTCGCCTTTGGGCGGCATTCGCTGGTCGTCGAGCGACGAGTTGATGCGTTGAACCAACGGGCTTGCGGCGCTGTTGCCCGACAATAGAACCGGGCCGGTGTCTCCTCCCTCCATGGCCCGAGGCCGCGTGGCTAGCGAGAACCCGCCTTTGTCTTTGTCCGGGCCGTGACAGGAGTAGCAGTGGGTTTGAAAAAGAGGCCGTATGTCCCGGACGAAATCCACCTCGCTCGCCGGTTGGCCGGTCAGGCGAAGACCGCAGAGGGTTGCCATCGCGACCGCGGCCATGCTCAGCCATCGGGGGGATTCCATGAGGTAAAACTATTCTCACCCCACCATCGGTCGCAATTCCGATTGGCCGAAAGGGGAATCCGACCGCGGAGACGAAGACAGGCGAACACAGGCAGACACCAGCTCTGGCCGAGACGGTCCGTCAGTGGGGTACTTGTGGCTGTGCTGTCGAGGTGGGGCGGTTGCTCGACTGGTCCCAGTGGGCACGGAGTTGGGCCGCAAGATCGCGCAGCAGGGCGTAGCGCTTTTGGTAGAGGCTGCGTTTGCTGGTTTTGATCTCCTCGCGTGGGATTTCCACGTGCCGGAGTGGTAGGTCAAAACAGCCGTCGTGGGCCGACATCGTTCCGCCGGATTCCGTCCACAGCCGATCGTAAGAAGCCTCGATCACCTTCCGGTTCTGGAGGTGACGGTAGACGGTCTCAGAATCGGCCACCCCTCGAACTTCAACCGCTCCAATCCAATCGGCCAATTGTTGCACCAAGTACAAGGCGAAAGCCTTCGGTCGCATACCGAACATCTCGCGGGTGAGTTGCCGGACGATCTCCGGTTGATCCGGTGCGTTGCCGCCTTGCAGGCCGCCGATGAACACCCCGCGACCCACGCCTGGCCGTTCGGTGACGGAGACGGTCACGGTGTAAATCATGGTCTCGGCCGGAGCCAGAAACACGCTGAAGGACAGATCCCCTTCCTTCTCGTAGCGGTCCGTGTAGCACAGGCGAACCACCAGTGAGCGCCCTT
>JAPLUF010000196.1 GCA_026397755.1 Verrucomicrobiota bacterium | reverse complement strand
GGGTGAGTCGTGTTCTACGGTGAGGGCTAAGAGTTTTGGGCTGACTTGCGTCGCAGCGAGTTCTTGAGGCAAGATTCGTCTCAATCCCCGGAAGGTCACTGATTTTTCATCCCGACCATGAACATGCTCCACCGCCTCCGTTGTCTGGCAGTCTTGCTGGCCCTCGCGGTTCCCTCCTCCGATGCCGCTGATTTGCCCGTGTTGCCGGTGCCAGATTGGCAACCCTTTGCCGCCCAGGTGCGTCGCGTGTCCGAGGCGCTGACTTTGGCGGGATCGCCTCTCAGCGCGAAGGAACGCGCCGACCTCGAGGCGGCCCTCATGGATAAAACCCCCGACAAGGCCCGTACCCGTACCCAGCAAATCCTAGATGCCCATGTGCTGGTGGTCGTGCAGGTCACGCCAGAGATGCGGGTCAAGGCCGCGCCGGGACCCGCACCGGCGGTCCTCCATGAAACGGGTTGGGTGACCTTTTTGGTGAAGGTCCACAACGAGGCGGGGACCACCTCGGCCCTCCGGGTACGCAGTCCCCAGGCGGCCCGATTGCATGGATCTCCCGCCGAGACGGTTCCCGATCGATGGTTGGATGTGTCGCTGGTGCAGGCCGCTCCTCTGAAGCCTGAACTGGGAGGGCTTCCCGTGGAGTACCGGCTGGTTCAAATTTATTCCCGGGATGCGGGCCGTCGCGAGGCGAAGTTGATCTTCGATGTCGGTCAGGGTTCCCAAGATTTGGGTTTTCGCAGTGAAGTGGACGCTCTCTTCACCTGCCAGCCCGCCGTCCCGGTGCATCTCGAGGTGCTGGATGAGCACGGCAAGCCCACCACCGCAGCTCTACTCATTACTGACACTCGGGGGCATGTGTTCCCGGCCCAGTCCAAGCGCTTGGCTCCGGACTTCTTCTTCCACCCGCAAGTTTATCGGAATGACGGCGAATCCATCGGTTTGCCGGCCGGTCAGTATTCGGTCGAATTCTCCCGCGGACCCGAATCGCTCATCCAGCGGCACTCACTGGAAGTCGCTGCGGGTAAAACCAATCGCTGGCGCTTCCAAGTGCAGCGGTGGATTGATCCCTCCACCCGCGGTTGGATTTCAGGTGATCACCACATTCATGCCGCCGGCTGCGCCCACTATGAAAAGCCGACCGAAGGAGTCCTCGCCGCGGACATGATGCGTCATGTGCTGGGTGAAGATCTCAAGATCGGAGCCAACCTCACATGGGGGCCGTGCTTCGACTACCAGAAGCAGTTTTTCACCGGATCAGATGACCCGGTCAGTCGCTGGCCGTACTTGCTGCGCTACGACGTCGAGGTTAGTGGGTTCGGGTCCCACAACTCGGGTCATTTGTGTTTGCTGCGCCTGCGTCAGCAACTGTACCCGGGCGGTGACTCCAAGAAGCACTGGCCGACGCTGGGGCTCAAAACCCTCAAGTGGGCCAAGGCCCAAGGGGCCCTCACCGGCCCGGCGCACAGTGGCTGGGGACTGGAGCTCGACTCGACCGAGTTACCCACTCAAAAAATCCCACCGTTCAGCGGTATCGGTGCCAACGAATACATCGTGGACGTGACCCACAACGTGCCGGGTCCCGATGGAAAACTGGTGCCGGCCGTGGACTTCATTAGCACCGTCGACACGCCCTATCCGTGGGAGTTGAATATTTGGTACCACACGCTCAATGCCGGCTACCGGACCCGCATTAGCGGCGAGACCGATTTCCCCTGCATCTACGGCGAGCGTGTGGGTTTGGGGCGTAGCTACGTGAAGCTTCCAGAACGCTGGTCGTATGAGGACTGGTGCGAGGGAATCCGTGCCGGACGCAATTATGTCGGAGATGGGCGCAGTCACTTGATGGACTTCCGGGCCGATACGGTCGTCATGGGAGAGCAGGGGAGTTCTCTGCAATTGGCCGAGGGACGCTCCGTGGTGTTCCGGGTTCAGGCCGCGGCCCGGCTCAACGAGCAACCGCAGGTCGAAATTCAGAGGCGCAAGTTTAGCGAGCAACCGTACTGGCATATCGAGCGGGCCCGCATCGGTGCCAGCCGGAAGGTGCCGGTGGAATTAATCGAGAACGGCATCGCTGTCGCCCGCATGGAAATAGAGGCCGATGGAGCGCTGAAGCCCATCGAGATTTCTCACCCGGTGAAGCGCAGCGGTTGGTACGCCTTACGAATCCTGCCGAGTTCGCACACCAACCCGATCTTCATTGAGGTCGGTGGTCAGCCGATTCGCGAGCGACGTTCCATTCAGTGGTGTCTGGATTCGGTGGAGCAGTGTTGGAAGCAGAAAGAGCGCTTCTTCATTGGGGCCGATCATCGTGAGGCCGTGGTGGCCTTTGATCATGCTCGCCAAGAGTACCGCAGCCGTCTGGAAGCCGCTCAACCCTGAACTAATGGGACGGGTCTTGCACAGTGGCGTGTCTGAAGAGTCTTACGAAGCCGAGCCGTGGGTCCTTGGGGGGACCCACATTGGAAACCGCGGCTAAGTTTCCAGCTGGTGTGATTTAAAAATCGGCCGACAGGGTCAGGCTGACCGTGATGCCGCGCTTGTAGCTGCGGAAGACGTACTGGTCGCCGTAGCGTTCCTCGCGGGTACCGAGGTCGTTGATGAGGGTCTGGCGGATCTCCGGATCCAGCAGGTTGCGCGCGCCGAAGCGCATTTTCCAACGCCGTCCGAGACGCTGGTTGACGAAGAAGTCGAGCGTGTTGATGGGTTGCTCGTAAATGTTCGGGCTGCCTTGGCCGCCATCCACTGCCAGTCGTTGGCCGCTGCGGGTGAAGGACACCGAGAAGGTGGTTCGGCTCCGGGCGATTTCCCAGGCGAGGTCGGAGTTGAGGATGTACTTGGGTTGGTCGAACAACGGGCGATTGTAGAGGCCGACGCCATTGCCCACCGGATAAAACACATCGACCTCGGAACTGATGAAGGCCGCGTTGCCGCCGAGAGTAATGCCCGCCAAAAGAGGGTCGAGGGCGGCCAAGTTCTTGCGCGCCTCAAACTCGAAACCCGAAACGATGGCGCTGGCATTGTTGGTGAAACTCACGATGCCTGCGGCGTTGTCGGCGATGTAGGGCTCAACCGGGTTGAGAATGTTTTTTCGGAAGTAGGCCGCCGAGAGGAGTTCGCCGGGGCGGGGAAACCACTCTACCCGCGCATCGTAGTTCTCAATTTCTGAACGCTTGAGGTCGGCATTGCCGCGGTAGGCTAAGCCGTCGAAGGTGTCAAAGTACTCGAAGGGGGCGAACTCGCGATAGGTGGGGCGAGCGATGGTCTGCGACCAGTTGAGCCGCAAATTAAAGTTGGAGGTGATCGGGAATACCCCACCGATGGAGGGCAGCACATCCGTTGTGGCGATGTTACCGCTGGAGGAAGATCCCAGAATCCGGCTTCGAGGAAGCACTTCGGCCTTGAGGTCGGTTTGTTCCAACCGGGCCCCGCCCACGAGGCGGAACTTCGGTAGCACAAATAAATCAGCCATGGCGTACACGGCGGGAATGGACTGGGTTCCATCGTAGCCGTAGCCGTCGAAGGGCAATCCGGAGCGCAGGAAGGTGGCGTTGGGAAAGTAGTAGGCGGTTCGGGCATTGGCTCCCGATCCCGTGGCGTTGGTGATGAATTGCTGGCCCTGGAAGTTGAGGACCGAGTTGGCGTAGCCGACCACATCGGGTTGATTGGCACCGGTGGTCTGGCTGATTTCGTACTCGAAGCGTTGTTCACGCAATCGGCGTTCGGACTCGAGGACATTGCCACCGACCTTGATGGAGCTTTCTAGACCGTTGCCAGGCGTGAAAGGGATCGTGAGGTCGCTGCGGAAGTTCCAACTCTTGTCCTGCGAGTCCCGGAAGAAGCGGGAAGGCTGGTTGATGTTGGGCAACTCCGCCGACTGGGCGATGACGTTGGTGAAACCATTGCCCGACGGAGAGACGATCATCGGGAAGATGCGTTCGTCGGGGGAATTCTCGCCGGTGCCCGAACTCGAGAAGCTCCAGTCCAGTTGGGTGGATCCCACTTCGCGGAATTCATGGCGACCCTTGAACTGGAAGTTGCGCAAGTAGCGCTCGCGGTAGGTCAACTGCTCGATACGGGTCCGCTCATCGCTTCCCGGTTGGAACTGGTTGATCGTCTGCCCCGTCTCTTCGGTGATGTAGTGCTGAGCGCTCTGGTTGTTGAGGAAGCTGAAGGACAATTCATGTCCGGGCATCAACTCCATTGCCATGCTGGCCACGGCACCCCAACCCACGCTCATGATCGACTGATCGCGTCGGAATTCGGAGGTGCGGATGAGCGGCCCCCCGTCTACCGGATCGGTGCCGTAAGAATAGCGACCGCGGAAGGCATTCTCGTAGAACTGGAATTGGCGATCGTGATTAAAGGTTCCGAACCAGCCGAAGCGTCGGCCGAAGAGCCACGTGGTGTCGCCACTCGAGACCGCGAAATTGGAGTTCGGTCCCGGTTGGCCCATCGACGGGGCGAAGGTGGTGTTGTTGAAAGAACGCAAGGCCGCGTCGTACTTTTGGGCCAAGGCCAGTCGATCGGCACCTGCTGCCTGCTGGGTGGTGTTGCGCCACGGACGCTGAGCCTCGGTGATGATCGACGGATCGATGAGCGCCTTCGAGGGCAGCGCTCTGGAACCATCATCCATCGCCCAGAAATCAGTGCCGCCACCTGGAATCTTTAAGAAGCCCTCGTTCATCGTGGCCGAGCTGTTGAGCCCGGTTCCGGCCGAGACCGTGGTGAAGCCCTTAGCTGGGAAGGATTTGGTGACGATGTTCACCGCGCCGCCGGCAAATCCGCCCTGAAGATCGGGAGTGAAGGTCTTGCTGACCACCACTCGGTCGATCATGGCTGCGGGGATTAGGTCGAGTTGAGGGGCCCGGCGTCGGGGGTCGGCACTCGGAAGCTCTGCACCATTGAGGGTGGCGATATTGTACCGGTCATTCAGACCGCGGATGACGATTTGGCGGTTGTCTGTCGCCACCACACCCGTGATTTTTGTGGTGATTTGTGAGGCATCGCCGCCACCGGTCCGTGCGATTTGCTCGGCGCTAATGGCTTCTTGTGACGTGGCTGCGTTCTTTCGCTCTTCCAGCACGGCCGCCACGGTACTGGGCTTGGTGGTCGCCTCATCAAAGGCCGACTTGGCCGCGGTGGCTGAAGCGGTGGACTTAGAGGCTCCCAGATTACCTGCACCCGTACCGGGTTTGCCTTGGATGGGGCGGACCGGTGCGGCGTCGGGTTTGCGGACTTCGGCCTTGAAGAAATTGCCGGCACCGCCGCCTTGGGCGGGGGGCGCATCGGAACGGGCGGCCGTCGCGGTCGGCGGTGCGGCCGTGGCCGGCGCGGTGGCCGTCGGTGGGGCTGCGGTCTCCTCGACGATGTCGCTCGGTTTGGGTTTAGGGATCTCCGGTGAGGGTTCCGGAGGCTTGGGTTTCGGTTTGGGTTTCTCCGGCGGACGGATGCCGGTGATTTGATAAATCGCTTGCGGCACGAACCCAGCCCGGTGGGCCAAATAGGCCAGACCACCCAAGGCTAGGGCGTGGACGATCATCGAGATGATCAGACTCGAGCGGTCCGTCTTCTTTTTGGCGTTGCGGGCCATGACGGTTCTTTATTTCGCAGCGCCCGCGGTGTCCGTCGCGAGGCCGATCTTAGTCACATTGGCCCGTGTCAGGATGTCGAGAACTTGCACCACCTTCTGGTAGTTCACGTTCTCGTCGCCACGCACCACGACGCTCAGGTCTGGGTTGCTCTTGCGGAAGCGGATGATCTCGTCCTCGAGCTTCTTGAGGGTGATGGGCTCGGCGTTGAAGTAGATGTTCCCCGCGGCATCGACCGTGACATTGTTAATGTCCTGTTTTGTTTGGTTCTGCGGCGGCTGCTGTGCGGCCGAGGGCAGGTTGATGTCGATGTCGTTGGTCGAGGGGGCTGTGGTGATGATGAAAATCACCAAGAGCACGAAGGCCAAATCCAGCAACGGGGTGATGTTGAGTTCACCCATCGCATGGTGGTGCGATGCGGAATATTTCTTGCGTCCACGACGCCCGGCGGCAGCGCTCATGGGCGATGGGTCGGGTTTTGAGCCGGCTGACCGAAGGTGATGTTCCGCAGCGCGTCGGCGATTTCATCTGCCAGAGCACGGTTGTCGACGTACTGGTGCTCTAGGTCGGTCATCACCTCGGAGTTGAAGTTGTCTAGCTCCTGCGTGATGCCGCGGATGGCGGTAATCATTAGGTTGTAGGCGAACATCGCAGGGATAGCCACGAAGAGACCAACGACCGTGGCGATGAGTGCGCCGGCGACACCTGGGGCCATCGCAGTGAGGCTCGCACTGGCCGCCATGGCGATGCCGGAGAAGGTTTCCATCACGCCCCAAACCGTGCCTAGAAGACCGATGAAGGGGCCGCCCGAAACGGCCGTGGTCAGGATGATCATGCCCTTTTCTAGCGACAACGCCTCGGCGCTGACCGACCGCTCTAAGGCCACTTGAACCGACTGGAAGGACTCGACACTAATGCGCTTCTTGCCTTTCACGGTCACCGGGTTGTTCTCCAAGTGGTATTCCACTTCACCGCAGCCTGAGGCGTAGACCTCGAAGGCCGGGGCTCCGGCAAACTCTCGATTGTCGCGGAAGAGGGTCATCGGATCCTTGGACTCTCGATAGGCGGCCAGGAACTTCTTGCTCATGGCGCGGGCCTTCAAGATTTGACGGCCTTTGGTGATGATCACCGACCAGGAGACCATCGACACCAGAATCAGGGCCGAGATGGTCATCTTGCCCTCGATCGTCGCCTTTTCGAAAGCGAAGGTGAGGGCGTTGGCGAGGATGGGTTGGAACGGGTCCATGATCGATCGGTCTCTCGTTGAAAAAGTTTAGGGTGCTCGGCCGATTACTTCGCGGTGGCCCCAGCGGGCGCGTTCGTTCCGAAGAGGCT
>JAPLUF010000231.1 GCA_026397755.1 Verrucomicrobiota bacterium | reverse complement strand
GGTGCCTTCGACGATCCGAATTTTGACATGGTGAACCACCCGACCTCGCAGGCGGGCATAACCTGCGTGACGTGTCACTCCATCACGCACCTGGAAGGCGCCGACAAGGGCCCCATCGGCAACGGCAACTACACCATCGAAGAACCGGTGCATTACCCCTTCGCCTTCGCGCCCACCAACTCGCTGGCCTATTTCGTCAACAAGCAGCTGGTGAAGGGCAAGCCGCAGTTCCACAAGGAGACCTTCCTCAAGCCCTTCCACAAGACGGCCGAGTTCTGCTCGACCTGCCACAAGGTGGGCATCCCCTACGCGGTGAACCACTACAAGGAGTTCCTGCGCGGCCAGAATCACTACGATTCGTACCTGCTCTCAGGCGTGTCGGGGGTGAATGCCCGGTCGTTCTATTATCCCGACAAGGCCAAGGCCAATTGCGCCGAATGCCACATGCCGCTCCAGGCTTCCACCGACTTCGCTGCAAAGAAGTACGGCACCAATGACTTCCTGGCCGTCCACAGCCATGCGTTCCCGGGAGCCAATACCGGAATTCCAGCCAAGGTGCTGCCCGCTGGGCCTGAACAAAAGGAGGCCATTCGTCGCCAACAGGACTTCCTGAAAGACTGCATTCGCGTGGACCTCTTCGGCGTCAAGGAGGGCGGCACCATTGATTCGCCGCTCGTTGCACCGCTACGCCCCACCCTGCCCCGGCTCAAGCCCGGCAAGACCTACCTCATCGAGACGGTAGTCCGGACGCTCAAATTGGGGCACCCCCTCACTCAGGGCACGGTCGATTCCAACGAGATCTGGGCCGAGGTGTCGGTGACCGACGGCCAGGGCCAGAGGGTGGGACGATCCGGAGCCACCGGGCGTCATGGCGAGGTGGACCCGTGGTCCCACTTCCTCAACGTCTACATGCTCGACAAGGACGGCAACCGCATCGATCGCCGCAACGCGCAGGACATCTTCACCCCGCTCTACAACAACCAGATCCCTCCTGGAGCGGCGCATGTGCTGCACTACAAGCTCACCGTGCCTGAAGCGCAGCGTTCCCCGTTGACCGTCGAGGTGAAGGTCAACTACCGGAAGTTCGACACCATTTACTTCAATTACACGTACGCTTCGAACTACGTCCGCGGCGGTCCGTTGCTTCTCACCAACGACTTGCCGGTCACCGTCATGGCCTCAGACCGGATTCAGTTCGAGATCGAGGGCGGAACCAATGGGGCGACCGCGAGCACCAACGGACCGTCCAAAATTCTGGAGTGGCAGCGCTGGAACGACTACGGCATCGGCCTTTTCCTCAAGGGCGACAAGGGCAGCGAAAAGGGCGAGCTCATCCAGGCCGCCGGCGCCTTCAACCGAGTGGAGGCCCTCGGACGGGCCGACGGGCCGCTGAACCTGGCTCGCGTCTTCTTCAAGGAAGGCCGACTCGACGACGCGGTCGTCGCCCTGCAACGCGCCAACGACGCCAAGCGCTTCGACCCACCCGGAAACCGCTGGACCATCGCCTGGCTCAACGGCCTGGTGAACAAGCAGAACGGATTCCTCGACGAGTCCATCCAGCAGCTCACGAGCATTCTCGAAGACCGCTATCCGGAGTTGGAAAAGCGCGGCTTCGACTTCAGCCGCGATTACGAAGTCGTCAACGAATTGGGGCAGACTCTTTTCGAGCGGGCTAAGATGGAGCGCGCTAATCCGGCTCGAAAAGAGGAGTTCTTGCGGGCCGCGGCCACCCGCTTCGAACGCACCCTGACCCTCGACCCCGAGAATCTCACCGCGCATTACAACTTGGGTCTCATCCACGCGGCGCTGGGCGACGCCGCCGCCAGCGAACGTCACCGAAAGCTCCACGAGCGCTACCGCCCCGACGACAACGCCCGCGACCGCGCCGTGGCCAACGCTCGACGCAACAATCCCGCAGCCGACCATGCCACTCAGGCGATCGTGATTTACGACCTGCAACATCCGCAGAGTCTGTCCATCGGTACCTCCCAGTCTCAGGCCGTGACGACAGGCAGCCCTATCCCGGCCCCGCTGCCCTCCAAGACCACCGCCGCTCGCTGAATGTCTGACAACTCGGCCGCAGCCCTGATACGATCCCACTATGCCCCAACGCCCGAATGAACCCGAGGAGTGGGTGGAGTCCGACGACCGCGCCATCCGCACCGGACTCCGCTGGTCCCTGGTCGCCCTGATTACCATCGGAGTCGCAGGCGTCGGTGCGTTCTTCGCCCTGCGCAAGACCGCGGGGCCGGCCAAGGTTCAGGTGACTCCGCTGGCGGCCCCACAAACGGTTCAAACTGCTCAAAAGCTTACCCTGCCCAAGGTGCCGTTCACCGAGATGAGCACGGCGGCAGGGCTCCAGTTTCGTCATTTTACGGGAGCCACCGGCGAGAAGCTCCTGCCCGAAACCATGGGAGCCGGCGCGGCCTTCTTCGATGCGGATGGCGACGGCGATGCCGACCTGCTTCTGGTCAATGGCAACCGCTGGCCTTGGGATACCCAAGGGCCGGCTTCTCCCGGTTGTGCCCTCTACCGCAACGACACGGCTCCCGGAGGAGCCATTCGTTTCACCGATATCTCAGCCGGATCCGGCCTCGAGACGCCGTTCTACGGCATGGGTGCCGCCGTCGGTGACTACGACAACGACGGCAAGCCCGACGTGTTGATCACCGCCGTGGGTGGGCCTCACCTCTTCCACAATGAGGGCGGCGGACACTTCAAGGACGTCACCGCAGCGGCCGGCGTCGGCGGCAGTCCGGACGAGTGGAGCACCGCGGCCACGTGGTTCGACCTCGACAACGACGGCGACCTCGACGTGTTCGTGGCCAGCTACGTGAAGTGGTCCCGAGCCATCGACGCCGAGGTAGGCTACAAGATCGACGGTTCCACCCGAGCCTACGGGCCGCCCATGAATTTCCAGGGATCGTTCCCGCACTTGTATCGCAACGACGGCGGCGGGCGCTTCACCGACATTAGCAAGGAGGGCGGCGTGCAGGTGACCAATCCGTCCACCGGGGTGCCCGCGGCCAAGTCGCTCGGCGTGGTCGCCGTGGATTTCAACACCGACGGGTTCACCGACCTCATCGTGGCCAACGACACGGTCCAGAACTTTGTTTTCGAGAACCAGCGCGACGGCCACTTCAAGGAGGTCGGAGCTCTGACGGGCATCGCCTTCGACAGCTACGGAAACACGCGTGGGGCCATGGGCATCGACGCCGCCCGCTTCACGGACGACGGCAAGCTGGGCATCGCCATCGGCAACTTCGCCAACGAAATGACGGCCCTCTACGTTGGCGGCACCACAGCGGGTCTCTTCACCGACGAATCCATCTCCTGGGGAGTCGGTCCCACCAGCCGTCTGCCGCTGAAGTTTGGCGTGATGTTCTTCGACTGGGACCTCGATGGGCGCCTCGACTTGGTGAGCATCAACGGCCATCTGGAGGAAGAAATCACCAAGGTCCAAGCCAGCCAGAAGTACCGTCAGCCAGCCCAACTCTTCTGGAATGCCGGAGCCGCGGGCTTCGTGCCGGTGGGGTCCGAACAGGCGGGCAGCGCCCTCTTCACACCCATCGTAGGACGGGGCTGTGCCCAGGCCGATCTCGATGGCGACGGTGACGAAGACCTGCTCTTCACCCAAACCGGTGGCGCACCGCTCCTGCTGCGCAATGACCGGCCCATCGACCGCCGCTGGGTACAAGTCAAACTCGTGGGCACGCGGGCCAATCGCGACGCCCTCGGGGCGACGGTACAACTCAAGGCCGGCGGCAAAACCCAGTGGCGCACCGTCACGGCCAATCGCGGGTACCTCAGTTCCAGCGCCCTGCCGCTCACCTTCGGTCTGGGCGAAGCCTCCGCCGTCGAATCGATCGAAGTAGTCTGGCCCGGCGGCCAACGACAAAGCGTGCCTGCTCCCCAACCGGGCACCTTCACTGAGGTCCGTCAGGCTCCGTAAAAAACGCCCCATTCCGCAGGCCGAGCGGCACAGCGACGTCGCACGGTGTGCGATTCTGCTCAGGGCGGAATCGTAAGGTTTTCGAGGGCTAAAAAAACGCTCCTCCTCGAGGGATATAGCCACGCGCAGGGCCAGAGCCTGCGATGCGTTTTTACCACCGCTTAACAATTCTCAGGAGTGTTCCTCACAAACCCTTGATGGAGGGAGTGTGCACTGGAGGTGTTGTCAGAAGGCAACGAGTCGGTTCGGGAACAGTTCACAACAACACTCCAACCCACGCATGAATACACTCTGCTCCACTCCCTCCTCGGGCACACCGATCCCCTCGCCAGCTCGGCGGAATAGAAGCAGGCCCCGCACGATCGGCGCGCTGTTGCTCTCGATCGCGATCCCGTTCGGCCTGCACGCTCAACAGCAGCGCCCCGCTCCGCCGGCCCCACAGGCACCGCCGGCGTCCCGAGAAATGCCCCGTCCAGCGGCCCCGAGGAATCTTCCTCCCCCAGGTGCGGTGATGCCCACGCCACCGCCACCGCAGAAGCCCGCCGCCCCCGAATTCCGATCCTGGGATGGCCGCGGGAACAATCCCGCCAACCCCACCTGGGGAAGCGCGAGTACCCAGTACCTTCGGGAAACCAGCGGAGCCGCCTACGCCGACGGTCTCTCCATGCCGCCCGGGGCGCGACGCCCGAGTGCCCGAGTCATTTCCAATGTCCTTTCGGCCCAAGGTGACCAAGTCACGGCCGACTCCCGCGGGCTTTCCACCGCCATCTACGAATTCGGGCAGTTCCTCGACCACGATCTGGGATTGGCCCTGTCGGGCAGCACGGAGCGCTTCGATATCGCCGTCCCTCGAGGGGATGAGTCGTTCGATCCCAAAGCCACCGGCACGATGCTGATTCCCCTGACGCGCTCGGCCTCGGATCCGACCACGGGCGTCCGTTCACCCCGGCAGCAAGTCAATGGCATCAGCGCCTTCATCGATGCGTCCCACATCTACGGCAGTTCCGCTGATCGCTCATCGTGGCTGCGCACCTTCTCCGGCGGCCGCCTCAAGAGCCGTTCCACCGCCATTGGCGAACTGCTGCCGCTGAATGACGGCACGCAGTCCAACGACAACCCGCTGCGACTGCCTGCGACCGCGTTGATCGTGGCCGGCGACGTGCGGGCCAATGAACAACCCGGACTCACCGCGCTGCACACCGTGTTCCTCCGGGAGCACAATTCCCAAGCCACCCGCATGGCGACCCAGCACCCAGATTGGAACGACGAACGCCTCTACCAGGAGGCCCGTCGTTGGGTCACCGCCGAGTTCCAAAGCATCACGGTGAATGAATTCATCCCGGCCCTGCTCGGTCATCGGCTGCCGCCTTACAAGGGATACAACCCGCGCATCAACCCCGGCATCGGCAACACCTTCGCCACGGCCGCCTACCGCTTCGGTCACTCGCAAGTGGGGCCCGACATCGGCATCCTCAACGAAGCCTTCGTCGAGATCGACAACGTGGATCTGGCCGAAGCCTTCTTCAATCCTCAGGTCATTCCCGCAATCGGCGGCATCAATCCCATCTTGCGCTACATGGCGGCCAATTCTGCGGAGTCCGTGGATACCTTGATTGTGGACCCGCTGCGGAACTTCCTGTTCGGGCCTCCGGGTGCCGGCGGTTTGGACCTGGCCGCGCTCAACATCCAACGCGGACGCGATCACGGACTGGGCAGCTACAACACGGTCCGCAGTGATTTCGGTCTGCCCCGAGTGCGCTCCTTCCGGCAAATCACTTCGGATCCAGAGTTAGCCGCCGCCCTACAATCGCTCTACCGCACGGTGGATGAAGTGGATGCGTGGATTGGCATGCTGTCCGAAGACCCCATCCCGGGCGGCAGCGTGGGAATCACGACCGACGCAGTCATCACCGACCAGTTCCGCCGCCTGCGCGACGGCGACCGCTTCTGGTTCGAGAATACCGGGTTCGATTCCCGGGACGTGGCGATGCTCAATCGCGTGACGCTCAGCGAGATCATGGCCCGCAACAGCGGCGTCCAAGGGTTGCAACCTTCGATCTTCTTCGTGCGTCAGCCGTGAGAAACCCGCGGGGTTTAAACTCCGCTCTCAACATCAATATCGACGACGTCGCCTGCACCCGGGCGACGTCGTTTTTGTTGAGACCGACTCCAATTCAAACCCAATTCAAACCGTCATCGGTAAGCCGAAACCGGCTTGGGAACCACCCCGAGTTCGGCGTAGTTGAACCCCGCTTCCAAGGGCTTGTAAGTTCCCACGATGTCCACGCTGCGTTTGGCATCGATGGCCGACTCCATGCCCAATCCCCAGTAAATGGCGTTGATGATTAACCGACGCAAATCGGCGCACTGAAGGTCGTGGGCGCTACCCATGGTCGATTGAACCACGCGCGCCTGACGGCCATTGCGGGTTTGCCAATGCTTGAACCAAACCACCGGCAGCGGCTCCAACTCAGGATTGGGAGCGTCGGTGGGTTTGCGACCCAGGAGCGGTTGGCCCCAAACCAAGGCCGTGCATCCTTCGGGTAAATGGCCGCCTTCCTTGTAAGTGCGGTACACATCGGAGTTGCCCCAAATGTCCTTCACCCCACGCAAAATTGGGTGCTCCTTCATCTCCGGAACCAGAATCCCGCGGGTCGAGTCCGCATGCCACTGGCCGTGATGATTCATGAAGCTCCCTCCGAGCACGTCATGACCCCAGTCCACATTCTTGCCGTTGATCTTGTACGGCAACGCCCCGTGGAACCCATGGTTTCCGGTGCGCAACGAGAGGATGGGTCGACCCGAATCGATGTAGTCGACGATGAGTTCGCGCTCCTTCATCGGCAGGGTCAGGAGGCGCGGGAAGAACAGCACCAGATCGGCCTTCGCCAGGAGTTCCAGACCCGGGATGTGGTGTTCGTGGAAGGGTTTTCCCTTCTCGGGATACACCGGCATCGTGGGATCCACCTCGCCCTTTTCATTCACCGCGAAGAGTACCGTGCAATCGAAGCCATGATGCTTGCTCAAGATTTTGGCCAGCATGGGCATCGACTGTTCGCTCCGGTACTCCTGATCGGCGGCCATCAAGATCACCCGCTTGCCGTTGCCGGGGCCGGATTTCCCCGGATACCTCAGCCATTGCTCGGAGTCTGCGGCCTGAACCACGCCTATAAAACACACGGCCAGCGCGGCCCATCGATGAATGGCGGAGTACCCGTTGTGAGGCATGCGGCTAATTTGTGGGGATTTCATTGACCGTGTAGTAAGCCTTGGTGTGGACCAGTCGACGCCCTTCTTTAGATCGGAGGCCGGCCAAATCGAAATCATGGATGTGATCTTCCATCACCTGGCTGAGCGTGAGGTTCACCGAACGCCCATCGGCCGAGGGCACCGCCTTCACGACGCGCGGCGTGGTGTGATCCACCTCCGGACTCCCGTACCCGCCGTGATACACGTGGGTGTAGGTGACAATCCGGTACGAGGCGACCGCGGCCGCTGTCTGAGGATCCACGGGCTCGGTGAAGGTGATCCGGAACCCGTCCTTGCGGATGTTGATCTCCTGGATTTCGAAGGGCGTGACCCCGTTCCAATCAATGCGCTGGAGTGCAAAGGGCGAAGTCCCGCGCACGGGCCATTGCCGACTCGTGGTGAACCCTCCGGCCATCAACTGGCCCTTCGGAGAAAACTCCACATTCATGATCCCCGTCGCCAACCCCTCGCGGAAGGGATAGCAAGCCCCCTGCCACACACCGTTGATCTGCTCGGTCGTAGCCCGCATCACGAGGCTCAGGCTGTAGTCTCCCAAGAACAGTTGATTGTCGAAGGGGCCGAACTTGCCGCGGGTCTGGTTGAGCCGAAATCCGGAGATGGAACGCCCCATCTTAATGTACGGAAACTTCACGACCGGAGGCACCAGTTCGCGTACCCGTTTCTTCTCGATACCCATGCGCGAATCGCTCTTCGGCTCCAGCGCGGGTGCCGAGACACCGGGGGCGAAGGGGTACCAATTGTAGCTGGCTGGGTGGCCCAGAAACCCACCGGGCTTGAGGTGCTTGAGCGAACAGCAGCCATTCCAAGGCCCTTGGCTTTCGATGGCGAACATCACCCCCTGGGCATTGTTGCCCACGCCGCCCGGACTGCGCAAACCGCTGCAAATCGGAATCATCTTCCCGGCCGGCGTGACCTTCACGGCCCACCCGCGAAACAAGTTGTGGGATTCGTAGGAACTGCTCAGGCCCAGCGCGACCCAGATGTTCCCCTCGGGGTCGTGCTTCGAAGCGAACGCAAACTCGTGCCCCTCGGCATAGCCCCAATTGTTGCTCAAGGTGTCGTAGCGGTCGGCCACTCCGTCGCTATCCGAATCGGTGATCCGAGTCACCTCGGCCCAACTCGTGGCGGTCATCGCGCCATCCTTCCACGAGAGAGAAAAGACCTCATCCTGCCCGCTGGCGAAGAGGTGGTATTCGGGCCGCGGCGGCGAATCGAAGGCGCCTCTTACGAAATAAATATCGCCACGGCGAGTACCCACGGCGAGGCGTCCATCGGGCAGCACTTCCAACCCTCCCGGATGCAACGGAACCCCAGAGGGAATGGGGATGTCGACGATGGGATAATATTTAGCCTCCTCCTGCGCGGTGCCCCACATCGCGCCGAGGTCTTCTTCGGCCCGAAGCACGGACACAGCCGCCCCCACAGTGATCGCCCCCAGCAGGCACGTCTTCGCCAACGATCCCCCCATCGAAGCCAGCACCGACGACCTCAGGGCCCCAGCAAGACCCGTCTGCGATTCCAAAGAAGAAGTTACCATTGGTATTCGAGGGTGAGGGTGGATCGGCCAGCGGGAGGATTCAGGGGAATGAGAACTTCGTCGGATGCCCCGCCGCGCACTCTGCCGGAGTGATCGCTGGTGATGCGCAGTCGCAGTGAGTCGGCACTGAAACTTCGCGCCGAGGACGACGTGATGCGCTGGCCCACCGCCGCGCGGAATTCAAAGGGCTGGGCGGCTGGGGAAGCCGTCGAGGCCGTCGAGCCCGATGGGCCCGTGAAGGTCAAGGTTCGCCGGAAATAAGCCTTGGCCTGCGCATCGAGCACGTCTTCGAAAAAGTCTTCCACCAGAACGCCCCCATAACGATACCGGAAGGTCGGACGCCGACGAGCATCCAAATGGTAGCCGAGGAACTGATATCCGTGATCGTGGGGAAAGAGGTGATTAGCCTTCGCCTTGCGAGGCCAGGTGGCTTCGGGAGATTCGAGACGGTGGAAGGGAATCCCGGGTGGGAAGTTAATTGGATCGGTGCCCCGCGGATGAAAATGTCCCGCATCGATGCTCACAAACTCGCCCTTCCAAAGCATCCGCAGCGCCATTTCGCCGGAGTCGAATCCCAGATTGAGGCGCTCCGGATACCCGACGCCGATCCCGCGGTAGCCCACCGGACCTTGCCCTCGGCACAACTCGGTCGTGTCGCCGACTCGCAGTTCTCGGGACTGCCGGGACAATCCCACAGGCTTTTTGGCCCGGTCGCCATCGGCCAGATAAACCCACAAGGCCTCGATTTGCCGGGCCGCATCGCCCTCCAGCAAATTGGTCCGCCCCGAACGGCCTTCGGGCCAGTAACTGGGCATGATGACCGTCGGATTGAATCGGGCCGGTTCCCGCAAATAGAGGTGGAACCAATTTTTCTGAATCCGGCGAGAAGCGGTTGCCAAATCGATCGCCCCCATCTCGCCGGATTTCTGTCCGTTGAACTCGTGGCAGGCGATGCAACTGAACCCCTCACTGCCCACCAATTCGTGCCCGACGTTCCGGAAGAGCGGGCCTGGAGGAACCTCAGGAATGCGGGCCGATTCCAAATGGTCGACGCGGGCGAACAACTCCACCAAGTGTCCCACCTGCGCCTCACCGTATTGCGGCATGCTGGCATCGAGATAACGGCGCGCACGTTTGCCGTGCAGCAGCACATCGCGGAAGCCCTCCGGCGTGAGCTTGGCCCACACATGATTCAAGGTTGGCGGCAGACGGCCCGCATCTCCCAAACCCGGTTCGGTCCCCGTGAACAATCCGGCCCGCTCCGCCGCAACGCCACCCACACCCGACCGTTCATGGCAAGCAATGCAGTTGAAGGTGACGAGCGTCTTTTGAATTCGCTGGGAGTCCGTCCACACGGGTGCTTGGGCCCGCGCCAATGCCTGGGTGATGTGCGCGCGCTGATCACGGTTCAAGTCGTACCGCGGCCACCGGCCGATCGCTTCACTCAAACAGCCCTGCCCCGCCCGCAAACTGGCCCACGCCGGTCCCGGTGCGGAGCGAACCTCAAGATCATCGTGACACTGGGCGCACCCGCGTGTGGCGAACTCCTGCCGACCTTGGGTCGCCAGAGCCGGATCCACCGAGAGCGGTTCAAAGGCCACAATCGGTTCGCGGGACACCGACAGCAGGGATTCCGGCAAGGGATTGCGCGGGAAACCGGGCCCCTCCATCTCGAAGGAAAACTTCGGGCTATGCCCGGTGTGGAAATACGTGAGCTGGATGGATCGCCATCCCGATTCCAATTCCAGCTCTACGTCCCACTCCTTCACCCCGCGACCATCGCTGGGTTCCTGAACGACGAGCGAATGACCGTCGATCGTCAGCGAGCCGCCGTTCATCGTCAGGAAGAACCGGTGTTTGCCTCGCGTGGTGATCTTCATCCAACCCTCGTAGCGAATGGCTGTATGGTGCCCGACCTCGCCGAGGCTCTTGAGGGAAAAGTCGCGAACTTGCCCAGCCCGTTCGGCCCGAACTTCCTCGCTATTCAACCCCTCCCAGACCTGGCCCCGATACAGCGTGTAAGCCAAGGCTCCGGGCACCCGCGTGCGTTGCAGCAAATAGTGCGCGATACGCTCCGAATCCTGAGGACTCAAACGCAAGTCCGGCATCCGGCCCGAAGGACGGCTCACGTGCGGCTGGCGCAAAAATCCTGACAAACTTCGGAAACTGTACTTCGACTCCAACGCCAAAAGCGGTACCGAACTCGCCGCTAGGGGCCCCGCTCCATTGCTCTCCGGCGGCTGGTGACAGGCCACACAACCTCGCGACACAAACAACCGTTGCCCATGACCGGCCGCCACCCCATCCGGAGGCTGCAGCGAAAACTCGTTCTTCCGGAGCGAGAGCAGAAAATGGGTGATGGCACGGGCGCTTTGGCGGCGTTCCTCGGGGTCGAGTGCCGCCAACACGTCCGGCATGGTGGTGCCGCTCCGAGTGCCGTGGGGATCGGCGATGTAGCGCTCCAAATAGGCGGGATTTACCCGTGAGCCCACTTCCGAAAGTCGCGGAGCCTGCTTCGATCGTGCCTTCAGCGAACCCTCGCCCGCATGACAGGCCACGCAGTTCAATTCTTCGATAAGCACCTGCCCGCGTAGTTCCGGGTCGAGCGTTCCCGTAGCCAAGCCAGGGATCATGGGTTGGGCCCAGGCCCCGAGCATCAGCACGCACGCCGCGAGCAGGACAGCCACGCGTCCCCAGGCGAGGCTCTGAGGCGCCCTGCGCATTCCGGACTTCGGCTGGACTCGCATGAGCCAAAGTCAGAAAGAACACCGAGCGGATGTCACCAGCAAATCGCCGTCGGCCGGCCGGAGCGATCGCCAACTTACGTCCCAACCTTGCAGACCGACGGCATCGCGAATGGCACTTGCGGCACCCGCCGCCCGGAGCTAACTCACAAAAAATGAAACACACCCTGCCCTGCCTCATATCTGGAAGCCTCGGCGTGTTGCTGGCGGTTGGACTCAGTCACCTCCCAGGAAATGATCTAGCAAGCGAGGCCGCAGCTGAAGCTGAAGCCCCTCAACTCCTCGTATTCACTGTGCCCGCGGAATCGTCGGCACCGTCTCAGTCGCAGCCCCGCCACCCGTGGTCGGAGCCCTACACGGTCCTCCCGATGAACCCACCGAAGTTCATCGGCCGATAAGTCCAAGGATTCGCCGAAAACGAAAATCCGTGAACGCGGGGGAACGCCGGGTCGGGAGACCCGGCCTACAGGGGACGTCGTGAGCGGGGCGGGGCGCTACAGGCCCGGTGCCCTCACAGTTCTTCAAGACCCTCAGAACGTGCTAGGAAGGCTGTGGCCTCCGACTCTGAAGATGGATCCCCTCGTCAAAGAGGTCAGGTAAAGGGGTCACGGAACGATTTCCGAATTTGTTTCAGCCGCATGTTCGCCGCCGATAACTGATGCCCCGACAAGTCCGCGTCGGGTTTGGAGGGGCCGATGCATGGGCCTGGCTCAAGAACACCTGCATGCGACGCTCAAAGCACTGGTCCGGAAACCTTCTGAGCGGGCCTGCCAAGAGCTTTCACCGCAAATTCAGTAATGGATGAGAGAATTTCAATGGAGGCAGCAAAAATTGGAAATCGTTCCCTCAACCCGTTCCCGTTTTTGGTCGCTAAAAGAGTCAGTCACCCAAGCCCTCCACCTTCGGGATGAGATCTTTCATGATCCAAATCGACTCTTTGGGTTCTGTGGTGAGCAGACCCAATCGATCAGACCCGGTCAGGGAGACGCCGAAGCGTTCAAGTCGTTCGATAGCCATGGCTCGATGTCGCCGTGCCTCGGAAATTCGCTCAACGGCTCGAAGGATTGAAGGATTGTTGGTGGGATTCTCAAATTCAGATCCTGAACCAATCTGGCGATTTTGGGCTGTTTGCTCGGACCACAAGATAGCCAAAAATGCATTATTAGCAACGGTGTATGCATTTTCAAGATCCGCGTAGGTCTCGAATGTGAGCCGATGGGCTAATTCGGGATTGGTCCGACAGACTTCGTACCCCATCAGGATTTTGTTGATCTCAACATACTGAGGAAATTGTTGCCCGACTTTCTCAACGATTTGCAACGGAGTCAACTGTGTGGGCTCATCGGTGAGCGTACTGTTACTTTGATCTGTCGGTGGACGAAAGACAGGTTTGGATAGCGGCTTTGAGATGTTGTTTATAGGTTTGTCTTTCGATGAACCTCCGTTGATTGGGTTTGTAGGCGTGATAGTGTTTGATCTTTGAAATAGTATTATTAATAAAATACCAACAATCAAGAACACTGTGACTCTAGTGTTTGTTTTATTCATTATCTATTTTATTTTAGTCCATCGATAACTAAATTCTGTCGCCATCTCTTGGTTGAGGTCTGGGGTGAATTTTGCAGATATTGTTAAAGGTCCATTAATAATTGATGTCAAACTAATTGTTTGGGTTTTTAGATACGCAGGTTTCTCCATCCACTCTGTATACTCTTTATCAGAAATGCATCCTGTAGGTACCGTTTTTACCGCTGCTTGAAGATCAAATCTGTAGGAAGGTACTTCGGTTGATTTGAGCGATGGGCCCGCGGCGGTCATTACAGCTGTGCAACTCGTTGATGATTTTATTTCAACTGAGTTATTTTTGCTTGACTGGCATTCGTAATTATATTTTTCAATGTATAAAGGAAATGAGTCTGCGCTTTTTGATTCTTCGAACTGAATTTTCCCACCATCCTTTGAGTATGTATTTTTTGTTGTAGTTGTATTATAGAATAACACGCCACGAGAATCTGTGTTTGCAGTTCTTATAATTTCGGTCACCTTGTAACTGCGAGGGCCGTCGTGAGGTTCTATTATTGTGCAGGTAAATTGGCAGCCTGATACTTTTATTTCTCCTGTGTATTCTGTTCCTGAAATCCAGGCTTTAATTGATTTTGTTGGAATTTCTATTTTTGTGAAAAGGTATTCAAATAGTTTTTGATATGGATATAAATCAGCGGCGTATGATTTGCAGTTTATTGTGGTTATCAAAGCGCTTAAAAAAAGCACAATGGTTTTCGGTTTTAATTTTATTGTTTTATTCATGTTTAATTGATGCTTTTTTGGTTTCTCGCTGTTTTCAGTGGGAAAGGGATATGGCGGCCACAAGACGATTCGAAGCTGTGACAGCGGAGGAGACGTTTGGATGGCTCCTCCAGCCAGGGAGGGCTTGTCGTGTTCTGAAGGCGCAGATTGAGTTTGAACCCTCGACGTTGCTGTTGAAGGTGCAGGAAACGCCTGAGCCGTGGCCGGAACAGAGTGCGCGAGTCGGCACCCCAGTTGTCATCCACGACCAAATTCGGCAAGTCGGCAGAAGCCAGAAGCCATCACCCTGCCTGCGAACGGTCCAGCGCGACGATTGGGCTGGGATCACCAGGGCGGCGATGCCTGCCTCGGGCCGCGGCAGGCGACCAACACACCCCACGGGCTGACTACCGAAACTTCGGCGCAGATTCATTAGGTGTGGGTGACTTTTCATTGCGTAGTATTCCATTGATTAACTTATACCTAATTTAAGTCAATATTTTAATATTTTTTAGGTTTTTTGATGCCAACAAAACCTGATTCGAAGGACGCCGATTTTGGCCTTTTTAGTGCCATTTTACGTCATCGACCTCCTGTTTTGGCACACTCCACTGACGCGTTGATTATTTTTGATCCACCCACCGATGACCGGCGGCATTCTTCCTAGATTTCACGTAGTGGCGTTCCAAAAAGTTTGTACCGGCGAAGGGGCTGTAGATTGTCGCGGTGGCTTGGGTCTGGTCGTGGATCCCCACAGCATCGGGCGGGGTCTTTTGCAGGATCGCAAGGGCCGAGGCCGGACTGAGGTCGCCGCACAGGCGACGCTTTTCTAGCACCAGTTCTAGACCCTTCACCGGCAGCGCCCCGGAACCGGGCCAATGACAGGCGCCTCAGCAACGTCTCGGAATTCACGGAAAGTGGCCGGTTTGAAATTCGCGGTTTTGCCGGATCCTCGGATCCGTTTCCTTCCAGGATGAGCGCCTGCGTTTCTTCCTTCTTCCAAATGAGGCCGAATGCGTCCGGGGCCCACCAGACTTGATAAGAATTCCCTCGGGCAATCGACAAGCTGGGGCCGGATCGATGATCCGTTGAGTTTCTAGGCTCAGCGGTTTTCAAACCGGCAGGTTTCATCGGTTTTCACTCCGTCGCTGACACAGGCCGGGACTGCTGGCTAAGAGCGTTCCCTCTTGGGGCCATTTAGTTCCGAGGTCGCCAACATCGCCTCCGTACTCAACGACACTTATTCTTCCACGGGAAAATAATCATCGCCGCACACCTGCTCATCGCGATCCCTATCTGGGTTCACCGTCCGACGCGCCGTGCACAAATTCTCCGAGAGCACCAGGCCTCCGGCAGCCAATCCACCGGCCACTAGGACTGCCCCAAGGCCCCAGGCCAACCGCGGCCGCCCAAGGCCTGCCCGTGCGAAAAATGCCCTGACCCGCCCACAGGCCGACAGGCGCAGCTGGCCTAACAGGGCGCAACCCGTGAGCACCACCGTCAGAGTCACCAGTGCCGCCATCGGCAAGGTCTCATGGACGAGTCCGTAGGTGTACCAGAACGAATACACCCACAGCACCGCGGTTGACCTCAGCAGGAAAAAGGGTTGCGGGACGATTTTCGAATTCGTTGCAGCCACGTTTTCGCCGCTGCCAATCGCGGGTACCTCGACAAGTCTTTATCAGGTTTGGAGGGGTCGCGGTCAGGGCTGAGGCCAATCCCGGTCCCTACCGCGACCGTTTTCGAAGCCCCTCGGCAAGCGCTGGGAATGCCTTTGCTCCCGACTCTGATGATGTGTCCCCTCGGGCGATCGTCACCACCTCCTATCCGACTCCCTCGACCAACTGGGTCGCTGACCTGGCATGGCTCAAGAACACGGGCACGCGACGCTGACAGCAAGAGTCCGGCAACTTTACGCACGGTCCAGCCAAGGGCTTTCAACACAGATTCAGGCGCTGATTAGGAAATCTCAGCAGAGGGATCAAATATCAGAAATCGTTCCCTGCCCCCGTTCCGCTGCCCCCCCTTTTCCTGACCCCTTTACGTTCCCCTGACCACCTTGTCGGCCTGGATCTCAACGATCATGGCGTCGAGTGGCGGTCGGGGCATTTTTGCGCCGGAGTCATACTCGACGAAGAGCTGGAGGTTTGAGTAGCCTCTGGTATGACAAAACACCCTCAACTCCTCTTTTTTGGAGTCGATGGATACCCTGACTTAGAGATCTGTCGCTGAGGCGGTTACGAACCATTTGTATTGTGAACAGGCTCGTCGAACACCGCCAAGTGCGCCCGGACAGCCTTGTTTCACAGCGTCCGGATGGGGTGATTTGTGAGGAGGTTGCCGGCTTAAGCACTCACCGCTTCGGTCGAAACCAAGGTCGAGGGTTGGGTTCATCTCCTTCCAATTTCAACTAGCATGCCCTCTCAGAATCCTGCCCAAGAATTCTCGGCCGATGCCCCAAGTGCAGCCGGTGCTGCCCTCAGGGAGGACACCATCGAATACGGGTTCATCGGCAAGCTCCAGGGGCTCAAGTACACCTACCGACGCGACATTTCAGACCGCGCCTCGCTGGAGAACAACTTCCGCGAAAACAAAGCCACCATGGATGCGGTGCTGCCTGAGGAAAACTTGCGCGGCTTCAAAGGCCAGTACCTCGAGACAGCCAAGAAGCTCAAAGAACAGCAGGGCAAGACCGGCGGCAAAGACGACACCACCGACGACCCCGTGGACCAGATCGACTTCGAGTTTGTCCTCTTCGCCTCTGCCGTCATCGATTACGACTACATCATGAGCCTCATTGCCTGCTACTCGGCCAAGGGACCGGGCAAGTCGAAGATGACACGCGAGGAGCTCATCGGCCTCATCAGCGCCGATGCCAAGTTCATCCACGAGCGTGACGACATCGCCACGTGCCTCAGCAGCCTCGACTCCCTGATCACCGCCGAAACCCAACAGCTCGAAGCCCTCAAGACCCACAAACGCGGCCTGATACAGCAGTTTTTCCCTGCGCCAACGGAGCAACCGCATACCATCGATGGGCACCACCCTGGATTCCCATCCCCGGAGGAAGCGGAGGCATGAGCGCCACACCCAAGATTCACCATTTCCCGTTGCCCCATAACCGTCGAGACCGTTTTCGTGGCAGCACGAAAATGGTCCGCCACAGAACCGCCGAGCGACTGCCATGAACGGCCTGATCCTTTACACCACCGAAGACGGTCGCAGCCAAATCAAGCTGCGGGCCAAGGACCAAACCGTCTGGTTGTCCCAGCGGGAGATGGCCCAACTCTTTGACGTGAGCACCGACAATGTGGGTCTGCACCTCAAGAACATTTTCGAGGACCGAGAGCTGGAGGCAAATTCAGTTACCGAGGAATCCTCGGTAACTGCCGCCGACGGCAAAAACTACCTCACCAAGCTCTACAACCTCGATGCCATTTTGGCCGTGGGTTACCGGGTGCGCTCGCCTCGTGGCGTGCAGTTCCGCCGCTGGGCTTCCACCCTCCTTAAGGAATACCTGACCAAGGGTTTCGTGATGGACGACGAGCGCCTGAAGAACCCGGATGGCCGCCCGGATTACTTCGACGAGATGCTGGAACGCATCCGGAACATCCGGGCCTCCGAGAAGCGCTTCTACCAGAAGGTGCGCGACCTGTTCTCGCTGAGCAGCGACTACGACAAGACGGACACGGCGACGCAGGCGTTCTTCGCCACGGTGCAGAACCTTCTCATTTTTGCCGTGACGCGGTGCGCAAGACGGACATCGCTGTGGCCAAGAATTACCTCACCGAGGATGAGATCGACACCCTAAACCGGTTGGTCGTCATCTTCCTTGAAACCGCCGAGCTGCGGGCCAAGAGCAAGCAGGAGACACACATGGCGTTCTGGAAGCAGAACGTGGATCAGATCATCACCTCCAATGGCTTCCCGCTGCTCACACACGCCGGTTCCATCAGCCACGAGAAAATGGTGGAGCGCACGGGTGAGCTGTATCTCCAGTTCGACGCAAACCGCAAACAGCGCGAGGCCATAGAAGCTGACCAGCAGGACGAGGCCGACCTCAACTCCTTGGAAACCCAACTGAAAAGACGCCGTCAACAATGAACGACACCAACCAAAAGAAATCGGGCCCACCCTCTCGGGCATCGCTGATCCACTACACGACGTGATTGTTACCCCCCTTGATCCCAGTACGGATTTTCGCGTAAAAATGTTTTTATGAGAACCACCCTGGATCTGCCCGAGGTCTGTTTCGCCGAAGATTCCCTCGCCGCCGAAAAGCGCTTTGAACTCTGGAGCCGCGTCCCGGGGTTTCCATCGAACCGCTGGACCGACGCCTGGATCGCCGCCCTCGCCTCGTCTGCAGGAGCCCGCGTCATCTCCTTCGACTCGGATTTCACCACTTTCCCTGACCTCGATTTCCTTCACCTGCGCCCATGACCGACACCAACCAACGCCAACTGGGCAATACCCTCTGGCAACAGGGTCAGGGAACGATTTTCGTTTTGGGATGGCGCGGGGACGCCGGGTCGGGGGACCCGGCCTACAGGGGGACGTCGTGGGCTAGTCGATGCGCTGTAGGCACGGTGCCCTCACCGGGCGTCTGTAGGAAACGGGGTCCGGGGACAGGGTCAGGGAACGATTTTCATTTTGGGATGGCGCGGGGACGCCGGGTCGGGGGACCCGGCCTACAAGGGGGGACGTCGTGGGCTAGTCGATGCGAACGCACGCACACCGCAATTCGTTTCATCCGAACTCCCATTCGGAAGATTGTCTTGAGGAACACCCCTCCCTAGCCTGTTGGCATGAAACCCCGCTGGCTATCCCTGCTGGCCGGCACTGCTGCCGCCCTGATGGCAGTGGAGACTCTATTCTACCTCCCGGTTTTGGCTTCGACCGCGAGTCCCCTGAGCTTCAACAGGGACGTGCGACCCATCCTTTCGAACCACTGTTTTCCGTGCCATGGGCCCGATGTCCAGCAGCGCAAAGCCCAACGTCGGCTAGACACCTTCGATGGGGCTGTAGCCCTTCGTGACGGTATCCAGGGTATCACACCGGGGAAACCCGCTCAGAGCGAGTTGTGGCGACGCGTGACCTCATCGGATCCGGAGGAGGTCATGCCACCGCCCAAGTCAGCGAAGCGGTTGTCCGAGGCCGAAAAACGCACCCTTCGCGCTTGGATCGAAAACGGTGCTCGATATGAGGCTCATTGGTCCTTTGAACCTCCACAACTAGTTCCCGCTCCCCGCACCATCGATGGATCTTGGCCGCGGAATCCGATCGATGCCTTCGTGCTGGATCGCCTCGAAAAAGAGGGCCTAAAACCCGCACCCGCGGCGCCCCCTGAAATCCTCCTGCGCCGCGCATCGCTCGATTTGACCGGGCTCCCGCCCTCCGAGGCTCTGCTCCGTCGATTTTCATCCAACCCAAACGATCAGGAGTATTTGCGGGCGGTCGATGAACTCATGGCGTCTTACGCCTATGCGGAACGCCAAGCCCAAGACTGGCTCGATCTGGCACGGTACGCCGACTCCAACGGTTTTTCCGACGACCAGACGCGCACCATTTGGCCCTATCGGGACTGGGTGATCAAAGCCATCGCCCAGAACATGCCTTTCGACCAGTTCACCCTTGAGCAACTGGCCGGCGACTTGTTGCCAGGGGCTACTCCCGAACAAACGATTGCCTCGGCGTTCCACCGGAACGCGCCCCAGGCCAAAGGCAACACTTATCCAGTCGAAGAATACCGCATCAAAGGCGTCATCGACCGGGTCAACACAACGGGCACCGCCTGGCTGGGGCTGACCCTTGGATGCGCCGAATGCCACGACCACAAATTCGATCCCATCAGCCAGCGTGAATACTTTTCGCTGTTCGCAATTTTTAACAACGTGGTCCACAGCGGCGAAGCCTTTGCCCAAGACGGACCCTTCTTCGATACACCGCTTCCCGCCGACATGGCCGGAAAGTCTGCGGTAAACCGCGCGGTGCGGAAAATTCCGGTAATGGCAGAACAGGCGACTCCGCGTGAGACCCGGGTGCATGTCCGCGGCAATTTTCTGCGAAAGGGAGAGATTGTCTTACCCGGAGTCCCAGCCGTGTTCGGGACGGATCCAGGGACACACCCGACCAATCGGCTTCAACTGGCCCGCTGGCTGGTCGACGGAAAAAATCCCCTGACCGCACGTGTGGCCGTGAATCGTTTGTGGCAGTCCAGCTTCGGCCAAGGATTGGTTCGAACGCCTGCCGATTTCGGAAAACAGGGCGCATCGCCGTCCCACCCGGAACTGCTGGATTGGTTAGCCCGCGAACTCGTCTCCAGCGGCTGGAATCTCCGACTCATCCATCGATGGATCGTGACCTCGTCCACCTACCGGCAGGCCGCACACAACCCCGGCGATCCAGCACGGCTTCTGGACCCTCAGAATCTCCTATTGGCCCGAGCGCCGCGTCCACGACTGGGGGCTGAACAAATCCGAGATCAGGCTCTGGCTACTGCTGGACTGCTCACTTTGGCCTGCGGCGGTGAACCGGTCTTTCCCCACCAACCCGAACACTATTGGGAAGAACGAGCCTTGCCCGGAAAATGGGCTCCCAGCCTCGGGGCCGACCGATACCGCCGCAGCCTATACACTTATTGGCGTCGCATGGCGCTGCATCCAACTCTAGAACTGCTCGATGCACCTGCCCGAACCGTGTGCACGGCCAAACGAACTGTGTCCAATGTGCCCACGCAAGCGCTGGTGACCCTGAACGACCCCGTCTTCACTGAGGCGGCAGAGGCCTTCGCCCAAAGAATTTTGCACGAGGCCCCTGCCACCGATACGACCCGCCTCGAACGCGGCTTCCGACTGGCTTTAGCCCGCGAGCCCTCTCCGGAAGAACGCACGCGGTTCCTCGAATTCCTCGCCCTGCAGCACGCACGAGGTCTGGATGATGCAGCGGCCTGGACCCGCGCCGCGGCGGTCCTGCTTAATCTGGATGAATTCTTGTGCCGGCCATGAACCGCTCCCCCTTTCCCACTGAACGGCTGGCGACTTCCTCTCGCCGAGCCTTCTTGCAACACAGTGCAGCGGGCTTGGGCACCATCGCGCTGAGCACCTTGCTGCGGGCCGATCCGCGCGGAACCCATTTCGCAGCCAAGGCCAAGCGGGTCATTTTTCTCTTCATGGCGGGCGGGCCGTCTCATGTGGATCTTTTTGATCCAAAGCCCCGGCTTCAGGAACTCGACGGAAAACCCATCCCAGCCGAATTGCTCAAGGACCATCAGCAATTCGCCCTCATCCGGGGCACTCCTGCCCTCAAAGGATCCTCCCGCCTCTTTGCACCCTGTGGGCGCTCCGGAACGATCGTGTCCGATTGGTTGCCCCATCTGGCTGGGGTAGTTGATGACATCGCGGTGATCCGTTCCATGAAAACGGACACCAACGTCCACGATCCGGCCGTCAACCTGATGAACTGCGGATCCATGATGTTCGATCGGCCCACGTTGGGTGCCTGGCTCTCCTACGGACTCGGATCTGACAATCACAACCTGCCGGCCTACATGGTCCTGACCTCCGGGTTCGATGACGGCCAGCCGCTGCTCCAAAGCTTCTGGGGCAACGGATTCCTCGATTCACGACATCAAGGCGTTCCATTTCGCAATCAAGGAGATGCCGTCCTGCACTTGGCCAATCCGGCAACGGTCACGCGAGAGCAGCGCCGCGAGCAACTCGACCTACTCCGTTGGATGAACCAACGCCAGCATGACGCGCTGGGCGATCCTGAGATTTTGTCGCGCATCGCATCGTACGAGATGGCCTTCCGCATGCAGGCCAGCGTTCCCGCGTTGACCGACCTTCGAAACGAGTCGCCAGCGACACTTCGACTGTACGGCGCGGAACCAGGAAAACCCTCCTTCGCCAACAATTGTTTGATGGCGCGAAGACTCGTCGAAGACGGCGTCCGGTTCGTTCAACTCTATGACCGAGGATGGGATTCTCACACCGATATCCAGCGGGAGCATACTCGCCAATGCACCGCCACCGATCGACCCACCGCAGCGCTTTTGACCGACCTCAAGCAACGCGGGTTGCTCGACGACACGCTCGTCATCTGGGGAGGCGAGTTTGGTCGCACGCCTGTCGCCCAGGTTTCCGGCAAGACCTTTGGGCGAGATCACCATCCCCACGCCTTCACCATGTGGATGGCCGGAGGCGGCGTGAAGCGCGGGATCACCTACGGCACCACCGACGAGTTCGGCTACCACACCGAGGAGAACCCGGTGCACGTCCACGATCTCCACGCAACCATCCTGCACCTCTTGGGCATCGATCACGAACGGCTCGTCTTCCGAAACCAAGGCCGGGACTTCCGCCTCACCGATGTCTCAGGAACCGTGGTGAAGGCTCTGCTAGCTTGAACACAGGGCCAGAATGACTCGGAAACAGGGTCAGGAAACAGGGTCAGGGAACGATTTTAGTTTTGGGATGGCGCGCTGGGGGACGCCGGGTCGGGGGACCCGGCCTACAGGGGACGTCGTGAGCGGGGCGGTGCGCTGTAGGCACGGTGCCCTGACCGGGCGTCTCTTAAAGCGGCCGATCAGGCTTACGTCGCCTCTAACTCCAGATGCTCAGCGAACATACTAGGATCGTCGACCGATCCAGTACTCGGGCTTTCGGTACGTATGAGCCACGGCCAGAACCCAGATTTGCGCGTTATGAACGATGTAGGCCAAGTAGTACGGAAAGACACGCAAATTGACCCGTCGATAGCCGCCGGGTCGCAGTCTCGGCATGTCGGGATTGACCGAGATCCATCGAAGGTGCAAATCGATCTCGTCGCGAAGGCGCCGCCCCAATCCTGACTGCTGATCCTCATACCAAGCGACGGCGTCCTCGAACTCCTGCGCCGCCTCGGCCACGAGAACGATCCTCATGGCCCGAATCGCTGGTCGATTCGAGCCAAAACCTCGGCGTAAGGGAGTGTCTTAGCTTGACCCGATTGCACCGCCTGCACCCGGTCCCGGATCTCGGTGTCCCAATCGTTGTCGACGGCTTCGGTCGAGGGCGCTGCATCGAGTTCTAGGAGAAACCGGGCCAGCGCAAGCCTCTGTTGTCTCGGCAGTTGCGTCGCATCGCGTGCAACGTCTTCCATGACCCTGTTCATTCCGAGAAACGTAGCCGAGTGGCCGCGCACGTCGAGGCCTTGGTATCCGCCCGTTGCGCCGGGTTCAGCTCTTCTCCCGTCATGTTCAGACGTCAGCCCAAGGTAAGCGCTCCGGCGACAAAAAAACATGGACCGCGGGGGACGCCGGGTCGGGAGACCCGGCCTACAGGGGGATGTCGTGGACTAGGCGCGAGGTAGGCCGGGTGCCCTCACCGGGCGTCTGCATGATGGACCGCGGGGGACGCCGGGTCGGGAGACCCGGCCTACAGGGGGATGTCGTGGACTAGGGGCGACGTAGGCCGGGTGCCCTCACCGGGCGTCTGCATGATGGACCGCGGAGGACGCCGGG
>JAPLUF010000203.1 GCA_026397755.1 Verrucomicrobiota bacterium | reverse complement strand
GTGAGACACCGTCCCTACCGACTGCCGCTACCCGCCTTCGCGACCCCCGGGGCCGCTGCCACCTCCCGGTAGGGATCGAGTCCTCTCGGTCCACACCTCCCTCGGCGCTTTCAGAGAAATCGCCCTGCCTTCTGAGTCTGCCCACGTACTGAGTCGCTGAGTTCAACAAATTTCGTCGTCGATGAAAGGTTCGGTCGGGGCCGAGCGAATAACTAGGGACATGGCCAAGCCGCTCAATCAGGACAGTCCCTGGAAAGACACCATCGACCAGTTCACTCGGTCCTTACTTGAGGTCACCTTTCCCGAGGTCGCCGCCGGCATCGATTGGTCAGTCCGACCCAAATCACTCGAGCAGGAACTCCACCAAATCACCCCTGCCTCCGAAATCGGGGCCAAGCGGGTCGACAAACTCCTGAAAGTCCGCATCCTCGATGGCACCGACCAGTGGCTCTACATCCATATCGAGGTCCAGATGCACTATGACCCCGATTTGCCCAAGCGCCTTTTCATCTACCACTACCGCATCTTCGACAAATACGGCGTCAGCCCCCTCACTCTGGCCATCCTCGGTGACACCAGCCGGAAATGGCGCCCCACATCGTACCACTACCAAACCCTCGGCTGCGGCATCACCTTCCTCTTCCGCATCTGCAAGACCATCGACTTCAAGGGCAAGCTCGACGACCCGCGCTACCTGCACCAACAAACCCTCTTCGTCATCGCCGCCCATCTCGGCACCCAACAGTACCGCCGAACCCCCCAGCAACTCAGCGACTACTGCCTCGAACTCACCGTCAAACTCTACAACGAGGGATACTCCCCATCGGAAGTCCACCTATTGCATCGCCTGATCGACTGGTTGATGCCCTTGTCCGATGCGCTTAAGATCCAATTCAGAAAACAACTCCAACAACGCCTACCCAAAAAAACCATGGCCCACATCACCCTCTTCGAAGAACTCGCCCTTAAAGAAGGCCTTGAGAAAGGTATCCAGAAAGGTATCCAGAAAGGTCTCGTCGAAGGTCGTCAAAAAGGCCGTCAGGAAGGCCGTCAAAAAGGTCGTCAAGAAGGTCTCGTGGAAGGCCTTGAAAAAGGCATTGTCCAAACCGCCCGCGAGTCGATTCTCGACGTCCTCGACACCCGGTTCGGCCAGGTGCCCGCCTCCGTACGCGAGCGGATCAATGCCCTTTGCAGCGAGCCAAAGCTCAAGGACCTGCTCCGTCGAGCGGTCCGCACTCCCAGCATCGAAGAATTCCAAGCCACACTGTGATCCACCCGTAACGGAAGACGCTGACCGCCCTGTGAGGGCAACGGACCTACAGCGCACCACCAACCCTCAACGTCACCCTGAAGGCCGGCGTCCCCCGCCCTTACCCGCCTTCGCGGCCCATCCGGGCCGCCCACCTCCCGGCCCAGCGTCCCCAAGGTAGGGCTCCGATCTCCGAGCCGGCCACACCTCCCTCGGCGCTTTCGGAGAAAGCGCCCCACCTTCCTTCCCCCCCAGCGCCCCGACAGGGGCGCGCATCCAACCCCTTCCCCTGCCGGCGGGCGGCACAACCGCCGGCCTGCCCAACCCCTCCCCCGCAGAGAGACCAGCCGGCCCGCAAATATGGCTCTATGGCACCTTTTGTGTAAATAGGTGGGACCGACCCCTCTGCGGGGGGACGCAAAAAAGGCCGGGCTTTGTGGGCCTGGCCTTGGATGGAGACTGTGGAACTTAGTGGCGGAGGTCGGCCTCTGCGGCCAATTCACGCAACGTCTGCGCAGAGATACGGGTGAGCTTGCCGTCTTTCACGATGATGAGATCCGTACCGGTCTGGATCGCGGTCCTCCGCGCAGCTTGGGCTGCACGCTGCATGGCGGCGGAGCATGATCGCAGATCAGGATCCTTCGCTTCTTGGATGTCTCTCATGGTCGTCGATTTTCTCCCCACTCCAGCAGCAATGGTGCTTCGCCTACGTTATTAAAAAGGGCCCACGCATCCACAGCGGATTTGTAGGGTCCCTGAAAGTTTCGCAACCCTGCATCAAACCGCCGCCGAATCACGGATTCAGGAATATTGTGCCCGCCTTGTTTCACCCGCTCCGCCACCCGGGCGATGGCCGCATCCGCATCGGGCAGCCTAAGAAAAAACAGACTCACATGATAGCCCTGCTCCCGCCATTGCATGATGCGTCCCAAGTATACGTGGCCGGAAAGTGTGGTTTCAAACGCAAAGCTCTCCCCCTTGCGAACGCAGGCGGCAATCTCCTCCAACATCAATCGCCCTGCTTTCAATGCTGCCGCCTCTGGCGCAAACGGTGAGAGTCCTGCCGCGATCAGATCGGCATTGATAAATCGATAGCACTGCGCTTCTTCCGGGAGAAACGAACGCGCGAAGGTCGTCTTCCCCACGCCGTTCGGACCGGCGATGATGATGATCTTTTTGCTCATGCCTCAACCGGCCGTTTGCTCTCGCTTACTCAACGAGGCGTCTTTGCTCCTCTGCAACACGTCCAGAGCGAGCTTGCTCAGAGGCATCGTGATTTGGAGCTGGCGTACCGCCACCGCGCGCGAAGTCAGCGGATGACTCAAGCGCCCTTGAAGCGTCGGCCATAAAAGTTTGGCCTTCGTTTGGGTCTGGTTCATTCGACCCTCGAATTATGCGCCAGAACCTGATCCGTCACCATTCTGTTTGGCCATTTTCTTCACCTCTGAAGCGGGAGGCTTGTTGTCCAAGCGGTCAAGAGCCACCACCGCCACGAACATCGACGCCACCCGAGGCCTCCACCCGCCTTCGCGGCCCTCTAGGCCGCCCACCTCCCGGTAAGGATCGAGTCCTCTCGGTCCACACCTCCCTCGGCGTCCCCCAGGTAGGGCTCCGATCTCCGAGCCGGCCGCACCTCCCTCGGCGCTTTCGAAGAAAGCGCCCCACCTTCTCCCCCAGCGCCCCGACAGGGGCGCGCATCCAACCCCCTTCCCCTGCCGGCGGGCGGCACAACCGCCGGCCTACCCAACCCCTCCCCCGCAGACCGGCCAGCCGGCCCGCCAATAGGATGCTATGGCACCTTT
>JAPLUF010000230.1 GCA_026397755.1 Verrucomicrobiota bacterium | reverse complement strand
GAATGGCGCGAGGGTGGAGCCGGAGGATCCTCGACTCCCGGACTCTATGCCGTCACCGGGGCCTGGGATCGATGGATCGGCCGTCGGTGGCTCGGACAGCCCGCGACCGCACAACTGATCCGCAAGGAGCTTCGCCTGCATGTCGTGCCCTGGCTGATGGCGGGCATCCTGGTCGGGTTCTGGGGGCTGAGCCTCCTCGTTCGCAAGTGGGCTCCCGAAAGCGAGTTGGGAGTGGCTGCGGCCAATCCCTACACGGTGACCCTATACGCCGGTATCCTCGGCACCTTCGTTTTACTCGTCACAGGAGCCAGTGCCATCGCCGAGGAACGGGTCTTGGGCACCTTGGAGTGGCAATGGACCCAACCGATCTCCATGGCGCGCCAGTGGAAGATCAAGGTGGGCGTGGCTACGGCATTGGCCCTGACCCTAGGTCTGATCTTGCCGGCCGCCTTGGTCTGGTTGGGCTTCGACGCCGAGGCCTTGGATACCACCTTCGGCCAGCCAGATTGGCAACCCATTGCCGCGTATGCCGTGGCCTTGGCCGCTCTCTTTGCAACAAGCCTCTACGCCTCCTCGGTCAGCCAAAGCAGCATGAAGGCCGTGGCACTGACGCCCATGCTACTGGGCAGCCTCTGGGTGGTCGGCGCCCTGACAATCTGGGGGGGTGTGGTCGAAACTTTGGACGAGCGATTGGGCAACCTGTGGGAGTTTCCGTTGAGAGCAGACGGTGTGAGGGATCCGGCCCTGCTGAATCAAAAACCGCCCGCCTTGCTTCAAGCTTTGGAAAGTTTCCATCAGATGTCCGAAATCGGAGCGATGATCCTCGGCACGATCTGGATCGGGTTCGTGGTTCGATCCGCGCGGGTCAATGCCCAACGCCTTCGGATGGGGTGGCCCACCGTGTCCCGCCAGTGGGGACGACTTAGCGGAGGACTGTGGATGGCCTGGCTTTTGGGGGGCTTGCTGCTCGTCGGCTTGGGCCGGATGCGGGGCTACTACGATCAGCTTGCATCTCTCCAATACCGGCGCGAAGTGTTCATAAAATTCGCCACCCAAGCCGAGCAAGAGGGCAAGTTGACCCCAGAGTATCTCAGCCAGTTCGGGATCACGAACCGACCGTCACCCGAGGCATTGGTGGATACGCTCATACGGCAGCGGGGATTCCGATGGCTGCAGCATAATTTCGTGGAGCATTTCCAGAGAGATTCCCTGGTCGCGGCCAAACCTCAACTGTTCAAAGCCAGTCGCGAAGAACTCATCCAATTCGCAACCAAAGCCGAGCAAGAGGGCAAGTTCACTCCAGAGTATCTGAGCCCTTTGGGCATCACGAACCGACCGTCACCCGAAGAGTTGGTGGATTTCCTCATCCGACGCCGCAAATCCGGATGGCTGCTGCAGGATTTCAACAAGCATCTCCAACGGCAGCCCTCGATCGGGGCCGATTCTCGCGTCCTGTTGGACCTTAAGCTCATCCGACGCTACGGCCGACTAACGTCTCCGGTGTCCACGACGCCGTCGACCAACGCCGCCTCCCCGGAATCAGCATCCCCGGCCCCTATGCCGATGATGAGTCAGGAACTGATGAAGCGCTATGGGCTCATGCCCAGAACAACAACCAACAGGGCGTCCCCGACCCCACCGAAGGCTTCCACCAACCCGCCGGCCAACCCCGCACCGGGCCAGTGACCTGGGCGGATCAGCGGGGCGATTCGTTGAAGTACACCTTCAGGTTGTGGGTGGACCGTCCCGACGCGACGATGTCCAAGCGGCCATCGCCGTCGAGGTCGGCGAGTGTGAGATCTTCGCAGGCCATGCCATCGTCATCCACCCACACCTTCATCCACCGGTTCCCCACCGGCACGTAGAGCGCCACTCCCACCTTCACCGAGCGCGGCCGCCCCATGGCTCGCCATCCCGCGACAATTTGCGGTTGGCCGATGCCCAGCAAGTCACCGCAGGCCAAGGCATGGCCGTCGATCAACCCGTCGTCGAGGACCTCGCGCCGTCCCAGCCCTGTCGCAGTCGTCGCCGTGTTCGCCCCGGAAGCAGTCGGATGGAACACCACCAACTGATTGCCGTGCATCGGCGAGATACCCGCGACAGAACCCTGCGCATCGCCCAGCGAACGAATTTCGCCCACGCCGCCGTTCTCCGGACCGCCGACCTGCGTCCACGACACCGGCCCACCCGCACCGTTCGCACCACCGAAACCGGACAACACGCCACGGAACGCCCCTTCGGCCGATCCCACGAACACTTCGGTCACTGCCTTAGCGCCCGACCGGACCACGGGATCGAAGTTGTGAGCCTTGTGCCACTGGTCGGCCACCGTCTCGACAGCCCAAGGTTGGCGGCGATCGGTCGGCGGCCGGTGGCGCTGGATGCGAGCACCCACGCCTTGCCCGTCCTTGTTACCCCGCCCGTGCAACGGCACTGACCAGAGCGCCCAGCCTTGCGGATCCTTCACCCAGCGAATGCGGTGCATCGTGGGTTCATGGGGCAAGCGAATTGGAGTCCAGCGCGCAGTCCGATCGGCGGGCGGTTCCAGATAGAAGAGTGCCCCACTATTCACCGTGTCGCCGGGATTCCATCCGGCGCCCACCGCGATCTCGGCCTTGCCGTCGCCATCGATGTCGGCGGCGGCCACGCACACGTGATCTTGCGGCGTCAGGTTTTCGGCGATGACATGCTTTTCCCACTTCGGGTGCCGGTACCAGGCGATCTGCTTGGCATCGCACAAAATAATGTCCGGGCCGCCATCCCCATCCACATCGGCCACGCTCACCCCATAACCGACGCCCACGTTGGTGTCGACATTGACGGCGCGGAACCGGGGAACCAACGGCTCCACGGCCAGCACCATCATCGAAGAGCCAGCCATCACAGAGAGAAGAACAGCGGTGGGGAGCATGAGCCGAGAGTCTTCCTGAATCCTTCACGGGGTTTCACCAACAAAACCGTGAAAAGCTCCTTGAAATCTAAGTTTCACCCCCTGACCCGTTAAAAAACCCTTCCAAGGGACAGGCTCCTTCCAAGGGCTCCTTCCAAGGGCTCCTTCCAAGGGACAGGCTCCTTCCAAGGGACAGGCTCCTTCCAAGGGACAGGCTCCTTCCAAGGGACAGGCTCCTTCCAAGGGACAGGCTCTTTCCAGGGGACAGGCTCTTTCCAGGGGACAGGCTCTTTCTAGGGGACAGGCTCGATTTACTGAAAGAAACCCAACTCCGGCATCGAAATAGAGATGTGGAGTCTCCATGTTAAACCTCAATGCTGAACGGGATCTGGCTCGGACTATTGACAGTCGCGGCGCTGTTGGCCGGGATGACTGGCCGCTTAGGTGGAATGACCGATGGGGCCATTCAGGGAGCCAATACAGCCGTGACCGTGTCCCTGGGTTTAATCGGGATCATGGCGCTGTGGTTGGGCATCCTTCGCTTGGCCGAGCAGGCCGGTTTGGTAACGACTTTAGCTCGAATTCTTCAGCCAGTCTTGGGTCGTCTCTTTCCCGAAGTCCCGCCCGGACACCCGGCTCTCGGTTCAATAGTCCTCAATGTTACCGCCAACGCTCTAGGTCTCACCAACGCGGCGACACCCATGGGCCTTCGGGCTATGCGGGATTTGCAACGGCTGAACCCCCAACCCGATACGGCTTCCAATGCCATGTGCACCTTCCTGGCGATTAATACCGGTTCGGTTCAGTTGATCCCGGTGACGGCCATTGCGGTTTTGGCAGCCAATGGTTCCAAGAACCCCACCTGGATCGTCGGCACCACGCTGTTGGCTACCCTATGCTCTTCGCTGACCGGACTGGTGGTGGTTAAAATCGCACAGAGGTTGCGTTGGTTCCGCATATCGGAGAGCCGGACTGCATCACCCACTCCACCCCGCCCCGCAGAAGAACCCAAAGAATCGGATGAGGCTTTTCCTCCCAGCGCACCACGTCCTTTGGGGTGGGCTGGTCGTTGTGCATTGCTGCTGCTGCTCATTTGCTTCGCGGGATTTGCCGTCGAAGCCACCTTGCATCCTCCAGCCGGATCCGAAGCCACTCTCGAGACAGCCCCCGTTGCCTTGCGAGCCCTCAATGCCTTATCACTGGTGGCCCTGCCCTTCCTCTTAGTGGCGATCCCGATTTACGCGGCACTTCGAGGCTTGGCGGTTCATGAGCAGTTCGTGAGTGGAGCCAAGGAGGGCTTCGAAACAGCCATCCGAATTATTCCGTACCTCGTCGCCATGCTCGTCGCCATCGGATGCCTCCGGGGAGCCGGGGGTATCGAGGGATTCACTCGATGGCTCGAGCCACTGCTGAATTCGGTGGGCTATCCACCCGAACTAGTACCCATGACGCTCCTCCGCCCGCTGACTGGCAGCGGCACGCTGGCGGCGTTCACCGATTTGGTGAAAACTCACGGTGCGGACAGCCTCCTAGCCCGTATGGGTGGAACCCTCTTCGGCAGCACCGAAACCACCTTCTACGTCATCGCGGTCTACTTCGGTTCCATTGGTATCCGCCGCACCCGACATGCGATTCTCGCCGGCTTGGCGGCCGATGCGGCCGGAGCGATCGCCGCCGTCGCCATTTGCCGGGCCATAGTCTGAAAAGAAACCAAACAGCCTGTCCCTCCCTCCGCTCCGCCCTTGTTTCCTAGGCCCGGGTCGGCTGATGCTCCGATCAGCATGACCCGATTCCTGCGGAGCATCTCCCTCACCCATTGGATCTTCATCGCCATGCTCGGCGGACTAGTGCTGGGGTGGGCTTTCCCGGCCGAGTCCCAGAACCTGAAGGTCGTCTCCAACATCTTCCTGAAGATGATCAAGTGCATCCTCGTGCCCTTGGTCTTCGGAACTCTGGTCGTTGGTATCGCTGGCCACAGTGAAGACCTCAAATCGGTGGGCCGACTCGCCTGGAAATCCATCCTCTACTTCGAGGTGGTGACCACCCTGGCTCTGATCATCGGTCTCGTGGCCGTGAATGTCTTCGAACCGGGAGTGGGAGTGGTGCTGCCGCCCGCCAACTCAACAAACACCGGTGTCACGGCAACCAAGATCACCTTCAGCGGCATCCTCGAGCACATCGTACCCAAGAGCTTCTTTGAGGCGGCCGCCGCCAACGATGTGCTTCAGGTGGTCTTCTTCGCTATTTTCTTTGGAATCACACTGGCTCAGACACCGGAAGCTCAACGACTGCCCATGCTCCGCTTCTGCGAGTCGCTCACCGAAGTGATGTTCAAGTTCACCGGGGTGGTCATGAAGTTTGCTCCCATCGGCATCGGCGCGGCCATGGCCTACACGGTCGGTCACAGCGGCCTCGGGGTGTTGGCCAACTTGGCCAAACTCATCGGAACGCTCTACCTGGCGCTGGCCGTCTTCGCCGTCACGGTCTTGCTGCCGATGGCGCTCTGGGCCCGGGTGCCCGTGCGACGATTCCTGACTGAACTCCGCGAACCCATCCTGCTGGCCTTCACCACCACCTCCTCCGACGCCGCCTTGCCGGATGCGATGAAACGACTCACCGCCCTCGGGGTGCCCAAGCGCATCGTGAGCTTCGTCATGCCGCTGGGT
>JAPLUF010000004.1 GCA_026397755.1 Verrucomicrobiota bacterium | reverse complement strand
GACGTAATAGAAGTCCTCGTCGGTCCCCGGATGGCTGGCGGCGATCGACTGACCCGGCTTCAACTCTTGGATGCGGCCGCGCTGCTCGATGGCGGAGATAGTATAGGACGTCCCAGGTATGCCCGTGGTGTTGGTCACCGCCAAATACCACAGACCCGGAGCCAAGGGCACCGGTTGGCTGTCCAAGTGAATGACCAGAGCCTCGTTGGTGGTCCCCAGCGTGGCGGAGGCGTAGTCATACTGGCCAACACCCGGCAACTTGGGAGCCCGAATGGCGTACAAATCCACATCTCCCGTCGCGCCCGACACCGTGAAGGTGACCCCCAAGACATTGCTGGCAGGCACTTGATAGGAGTAATACTCCTGCAAAATGGGTGCGTTATTGGTGACCCGGATGGCAACCCGATTGGTCAGCGGGGTGATATGGACACCGAAGTCCGACTGGATCGAAAACTGATTAGAGGAGGTCCCACCGGCGCCACGCACCGCCAAATAATACCGCTGCCCACGCGGAAGCAACGGCGGAAGATTAATGTCGAGAGTGCCCGCAAAGAAGCGACCTGCTGGCAGGCTGGAAACCAGGGTCATCGTGTCGGACTCCGTGGGATCTGGCAGACCCGAGGCGCTGTAGAGCAGCGAGAGCAAACCGCCCGAAAGGTTGATCAACGTGTTGGTGGCCCGTTCGGCTTCCAGCGGAACATCGACCACAAAGTAGCGAATGTCCTCGCCCACAATGTTGGTGGTGAAGGCGATGCCATTGGTCAACCGGAAGATCGGCGGATTGGTAGGCATGAAGGTGAAGCGCAACTGCCAGTCCAGCAGAAGGCCGGCTTCGCCACCCCGAGCATCGGTCGTCTGCAGTTTCCACAACCCAGTACCGGGCTGACCCATGAGTGGGCGAAGCGGTTCCTCGGGTTGATAGACCAGCGGAGCGCCATCTTGATCGAGCCAAACTTGCCCAATCTCCAGACCCGAGGGGAAGTTGGTGGCGGAGGCTGGGGGCGAGGTCGCCACGAATCCAACAGCGGTGCGTGAAGACTTGGCGACAAAGGAAGTGGTGTTGGTGACCCATTCCGGCGTGCTGTCCACCCGCAAATTGAATCCGCCATCGACCCAAACTTGGGCATTCACCGCCGTCTTGGCAGCGGGAGATTTTCGGCTGGTGAAAGCCAATCGATAAGCCTGACCGATGTTGAGGTCGAACTGACGTTCCACCGCGGCATTGCGGAGGTCAAGCACCTGGCCTTCTTTGCCACCGACCAAGATCGAAACCCGATTGGTCATCACGATCCATCCTTCAAGGCTGTTGGTCCCCGCTGCGAAATCCCCAATGGTGACTGTCTCCCAATCATTGGAGTACAGCACCTGCGGCACTATCCGACTTAGATACGGAGGCTGAGCAAACTTGATCGGCGTGTAGACCCCATTGGTGCTATCACCGAAGATAGCAAACGCCCTATTGGTGATAACTCCCCCGGCCGGGAACACGCCCGCCCGGGTGCTCAACATCACCGGGTTGCCCGCCTCATCCTGGAAGATGGCACTCAGCGATCCCGGACCATTGCCCCAGGGAGCCGATTGACCAATTAACAAGGTCGGCCCAGAGCGCTTTTTGGCCGCGTCATACCATCCTCCAACCACCAGACGTTCGTTGCCGGAGACCGGTTTGATCCACCCCTCCAAAGTAATCCCTGGAAGATTACCTATTTCCCGAATGCGGGAGTCGGTGGAAATGGCTCCGGTGCCGGTGCCCGCCTGGCGCATACCAAAATTCATCTGACCCGCCACGGTGGTGCCCACGCTGCTAATGGTCTGACCGGCGATGGTGTCTAAACCGAAGCGGTCCATGGGCCAGAGCGCCGCCAATCCAGCACTGGCCAAATTGGTTGCCTTGGCACGACCGAAGGATCCCTCCTCATAGATCTGTCGGATCTCGGTCTCGCGGATGGAGCGACGCCAGAGTCCGAAGTCGTCCAATTGAATGGGGCTGCCCGGCAGATTGGCCGAACCCAAAGCGCCGAGGTGGAACGAGGTCGGAGCATTGCTGGCCGAAAGCCGGACCAACTGTTCGGCCACCACCTCACCATTGAAGTAAATGCGCGCCACCCCCCCGGCACGGTCGAGCGACAAGGCCACGTGCTGGTAGTTGCTAGTTACGAGCACGCCACCCAAGCCGTTGGTGGTGGTGAGTCCGCGGTTCTCGAAGAGCAACGCGCTTGCGCCGCCGGGAGTCACCAAACGCAGGGCCAGATCGGAGACGCGGGCGTGTTCGACCCGGACACCGACCTGCACATCGGAAACCGGACGCGCATCATCGACCTGAACTGAAGTCACCGTCCGGGCGACATCAGCTAAGGAAGCCGACCGCCCTTCAATGGTACGGGTAAACTTCGAGGACAAATTACGCTCACCGTAGATGGCGACATCAAAGCATAGCTCCACACCGGACGGGTTGTGGAAGAGCACGAAATAGGTGCCGGCCTGGAGGGCGGGGACCTCCCGCACAGAAATGCTAATGATGCCGGGCCCGAGCAACGTCGCCACGCGGTCGTTGGCTTCCAAATTGTCGGGGTCGGGGAAGGCTTCGCGGCGAATGTACACTTCCAGCGGCAAGTTGGCGGGGACCATGTTGGTCACCTCAATGATGAGCCGGCTCGCATCCGGAGGCACGATGCGCAGACGGAAATCGTAGCCCCGGGGCTGGAGACAGACGTTCTCGAAGACACGCTGATCGAAGGCGGGCAGCAGCTGCGGTTGCACCTGAAGCTGCACCGAATTGAGAGTGCCAGAATCGCCCAGCACGTCGTCTTGTAGGAGGTAATTCCACGAACCCATGCTGCCTAAACCCGAGAAGTCGAGGAGGGTGGTACTGGGGCCATCGGTCGGCTGGCCGCCACGGAAGCGCAAGCCTGGGATGTCGTCGTAAAGTCCCATGACCGGACCCGATACTTGGGTCAGTCCTGTGCCGTAATTACGAATCGACCGGCGGTTATTGACGGTCACTCCGTACCCTGCGTGGACGAGGGTGCCTTGGAGGTCGAAGAAGTTGTCGTGCCAAAGGGACTGAATGAAGGTCACGTTGCGAGTAATCCCGGCGGGACCCGTGCCGAAATAGCGAACCACACCCGGCGCATCCGGGCTGCCGTCAGGAATGGAGCGCCCGCCACCAATGGGGGTCATGAGCAGGCTGTAGCCATTGGCTCCCTGGACGTGGAAGGGCTGATCGCTGCTGCGAATCACCAATTCAAATTCACCGCCCTGCTGATCTTCGGCCTTCACGCCAATGTAGTACACCTCGCCCGTGGCCGGGGCGTTGGTGATCTCGATGCGCTCCTCGAATCCCTGCTGGGTGGAACGATACGCCGAGGCCAATGCTGAGGCCTGGAGGTTGGTGAGACCCGGATCCGTGGACATGTACAAATCCAAGTCCGGCCCCAAGACGCGGTCACGCAAACGGATTCCCGAGCCCCCGGGTCCGCGCGGTCGGGCCAGGTTGGCGGCCGAAGAGATGACAAACTCGACATACTGGCCATTGGTCAATCCGGTGGCCGCCGCCGCCTCCGGATTGAAGAGGTTGGTGAAGACGAAGAAATGCCACTGAGCAGCTTGCCCAACCGCGCCACCGATCAAGGGAGACTGCGCCCCGACCCGAGAAGCCGAAACTGGGATGCCATTGGTGGCCACCACAGAAACTGCGGGCGGTTGGATAGGCCCAAAACCACCTGCCGACCCGCTGACGTACTCGGCCGTAGCCACGATGTCGTTGCCCGTGGCCGCGTCCGACGACAGGGCCACCACGAAGTCCTGAACAATGTTGGTGCGGTTCTGGAGATTCTGAACTTCGCGAGAGGCCAGAGCGTTGACGTTCACGCGACGGGCCACCACCTGGATGATGTACTCGCTGGCCAGCGGGGGTTCGAGCACCACGCGCTCCACATTGTTGACCGAATCGAAGATCGAATTGGTCACACCCACCTCCACTACCTCGAAGGCATTGGTGCCCGCCCGACCGGTCGTGTATCCGGTCCGAGCCATGTCGTTACCGACGAACACCTCACCCGTCACGGTGTTGGACACGATGAGGTCTAAATCATTGACCAACTTAAGACCGGCGGCGGGATTGCCTGGAGGATCGGTCCAGACCAGCGTGAAGTGAAAAGCACCCGTGGCGGACACCTCGTTGGTGGTGAGCTTTAATCGCATTAATTGACTGGCCCCGGTGGTGAGTTCGCCAGCGAAACCCGCCAACTCCACGATCGCCCCGTCGGCGCGAGTCAAGCGCACCCCGCTGTCGAGGGCGCGCGGCAGGCTGGGTTGCCCCCACCCCGCGTAGTTCATCACCGAGCGGAAGTTGGGTGCGTAAATGTCGGACGAGGGACGAGCGCTGTTAATTAACAACGCCTTGTAGGCCGCCGCCTCAATGTACCTCGGCAAGTTGATACCGGGGCGATGCCAGAACTCCTGAATCTGAGCCAACAAGCCGGACACGGCCGGTGCGGCCATACTGGTGCCGGACAAAAATCGATACCACGGGGCCACCGGGCGGTTGAGGTCTTTGAACAGGGAGTACTGCACCGAATTGGTGTCGTATTCGTCTTCTAGTTTCCACTGGGCCGAGCGCGCTGAGAGAATTTGGGAACCGGGCGCAACCACGTCGGGCTTAAAGCGGCCGTAACTGCCTTCGATGCCAATGCCCACATTGCCGCGGCTAGAAAAATTGGCCACCTCGGTGTCGGTGTCGGTGCTGGCGCGGAGCACTAGGTTGGTGGTCAGTTCGGCATTGGTGCTCGGTTCACGAAATTGCTTCCCGCCCGCCCAGATCACATGGCCTTCATCGTCGGTCACCACCGCGTTGGTGAGGTTGCGCTTGGTTTCGAGCGCACCCACGGTGATCACGTTCTTAGCGTTGCCCGGTGCGGTCACCGACCCGCGCAAACCGCCGACACCATTGTTGCCGCCTTGTCCGGAGTTGCCGGCGGCGAAGACGAAGAGCACCGGTTGCTCACCCGAAATTTCGGGCAAGGCATCCCGCGAGGCAGCATCGTAACTGGCCGAAATGGAGTTGTACTCGTAAGCCCCCCGATAGCCCCAACTGTTGTTGGAGATGAGGGCATTGGTCATGGCAGCCTGCTCCTGCAAGAAGGCATCCGAAATGGTCGGGCCGGTTTGGAGGTCGATCGGGAGAATGAAGAGCTTGGCGTTGGGGGCGTGGCCGCGGAACTGAGCATTGGTCACCGAACCTTGGGCGGGCCCCTGGATCTCGCGCGAACGAGCCCCGCTGCCGGCAATGGTGCCGGCCACATGGGTGCCGTGGCCGTCGCGGTCGATTAGGAGATTGGTCTGGGATCCGACCGAGAAGACGCGGTTGGTGGTCAGGTCGGGGTGAGTCCAGTCGATGCCCGAGTCATTGACATTGATCACCACGTTGCTGCCGGTCAGTCCCCGATAGGACACCGTATTAGTAACATCCGTGGCGCTCCCGAGCAGGTAGGCCGAGCGATCATTGAGCAGTTCGCGGCGGTGGGCCTTTTCGATCAAATGCACCTCGGGCGATTGAGCCAGCGCGAGGAGTGCGTCGGGCGGCACATCCACCGTGACGAGCGTGCCGAACGGGCTGCGCTGACGAGTGACCTCACGAACCCCGAGCGACTCCAAGCGCGGGAAGGCATCGGGATCGGTCAGGGAGAGCATGAGGCGATCGCCTGCCTCCAGCGGCCGACCGTCGATAACCTGAGTGAGCAGTTCCGGTTCGAGTTTGAAGGCGGGATGCCAGGGCGAGACCGAAGCGATGTCGGCGTCGAGGGCCAAGCGCTCGACCGACTCGTCGGAACCCTTCACCAAGAAGGCATTGACCGGCAGGTACGAGACGACTTGCAACTGCTGCTCTTCCAATCGACGACGGGATCCAGCGTCGGGTTCCTGAGCGAATTGGACGATGTGGAAACCCGGTTCTGGGCCCGCCACCAGCGACTCGGGCAACGGCAGCGGTTCGCCCGTGCGAGTATCAATGAGGGCATTGCGCAGCACCAACGCGCGCGGATCGTTCCGCAACTGATCCACCGTCTTCGTGGTGTTGCTGGAGCGCCAAGGAAATTCAGAATCCTGCGGTGCCGGGCGCTGGCCAGCCGTGAGCGGGCGAACCCGCAGGCGCTTGGCGGCCACATGGGCCGAGACGGCCATGGAGCGACCGAAGGCCGAGGCCACGGCAGGGCCAGTGGGCGGCGCGGTGAGCCCGGAGGCCGAGGAAGCGGGGTCCACGGCGGGTGGCTGTACCCAGCGGTACAGCCCCAGGGAACCCACCGCCAAGGCGATGGCAATAATCAGGCTTCGAAACGGGCGCATGACGAAAACGGGATAACGGCGTTCAGTCCGTGGTCAGCACACGGTGGTCTTCCACCACCGAGCGCAGGGTTTGGGTGACCGGGGCGTTCGTGGAGAGGGCTCCCTCGAATCGCAAGACGGTCTTGGTGGCGAACTCGCCGGTGACAACGTAATTGGTGGACAGGCCGAAGAACGGACCCGGTGCGGT
>JAPLUF010000224.1 GCA_026397755.1 Verrucomicrobiota bacterium | reverse complement strand
CCAAGCCTCGCCCAAAGAAATGCTTCCAGTAGCGATTGACCAGCGCCTTGGCAAACCAGGGGTTCTTGGGCGACGTCATCCAATCCGCCAAGAACACCCGGGGATCATCGTCGACACTCAAGTCAAAGGCCGACTGCCCAAGGGCGGCCGGCTTCATGGCCTGGCCGTTCTTCTTGTTGGTCGCCTTAGCCTCTCCACGCCGGTGAATAACGACCTCTTCGCCGGGTTGCACACCCGGCTTGTAAGACACCTGAGAGAAGGCCGCTCCAAAGCTCCAATAATCAGCCTGACTCCACTTTTCATACGGATGATGGTGGCACTGCGCACACTGCATCCGCTGGCCGAGGAATAATTGGGAAACGTCTTCCAACTGGGTCTGAAGGGTGCGGACCTGACGGAACCATGCCACGGGGGGATTCTCCGAGACTTCGCCCGAGGCCGTCAGCAAATCCCGAACAAACCGATCGTAGGGCTTGTTGATCGCCAGACTGTCACGGACCCAAGCGTGGAATACGATGGTGCCGCGGGCATGCTTCGGCTCACTGCGCTTGTTGCGAAGCAGAGCCGCCCACTTTCCGGCAAAGTAGTCGGCGTAATCCGTCGAGGCGACCAGTCGGTCAATCACCCGATCCCGATCCCCCGGGGCCGTGTCAGCCTCGAAAGCCCGAACCTCGTCGGGTGTGGACAATCGACCGGCGATATCAAGCGTGACCCGACGCAAGAAGGTGGACTTGTCGGAAATTTCACTCGGGGGCATGCCCACCTGTTTGAGTTGCTTGAAAACCAACTCGTCGACGAAGTTTTTGGCCAGTGGCAATCGGTCCACGGGGGCCCCAAGAGGAATCGTGGCCCGGAAGGTGGCCACTTGGCCTTGATAGCGGACCATCACAGCAAACTCACCGGGCTGATTGAAGATCTTGAGCAAACCATTGGCATCGGTCGAAGCCATGTCCTTGTCGTTGGGCTCAAAGAGAGAACTGCGGGTAACGTCTTCGGTGGAACCATCCGAGTAGTGGGCCGTCACGACCAACTGCTGCTCACCATTCAGTGCCAACGTCCGCGCTGATGGAAAAACTTCGAGCCGCTGGACAGTGGCCGCGTTGGTCTTGCCCGCCGGCATGCCCTGAGCGATCCAGCGCACCAACCGGCGGTAGTCATCCGAACCGATTTCTAGGCGCTTGCCGCCGCCGTGTGGCATTTCGGCAGTCCCCTTGGTCACGAGCATGGATCGGGGCGGATCGGCCGGAAACAGACGTCGCCCACGGGCTTCGCGAACTAAGTGTTCGTAGTCTTCGTCCGGCTCGAAGCCGAGCAATGAGAGGCGAAACCCATTCTGGCCGGCCGCCTTGCCATGGCACCCGCCACCGTTGCAGCCATTCTTGGTGAAAATCGGAACAATCTGGTTAGCGAAGTGCAGCGGCGCCGGCTGACCCGCATGGACGACGCGGACCGGAAGTCGCGCCGTCACGCCGTCGCGGCTCTTGGCCGAAATCACCGCCGCCCCATCGGCCACCGGGATGACGCGGCCCGTGGTATCGAGCCGGACAATACCCGCAGGCTCCACGCTCCAACTCACCTCACGGCTGATATCCTGGGTGCCATTCAAGGTGGCTAGCAATTGCTGCCGGGCATCCTGAGAATCGAGAACCAACTCACCCGCTCCGGCCCGATAGTGCAACTCGAGCGTTCCACCCTTGAGCACGCCGGGGCTGCCGACCACGAAAGCCACAAGCAATGTCATCGCTCCCAGAAGGGCCCGCTGGGCCACTTGGGAAGCCTTGGAGTGGGCCACCACCATCGAGGAAGAGTTCATGAAATCGAGTGAAAGGTGCATGGAAGAAAACCCTATTAAGAAACCAACTCCCGCATTGGCTGACATCCCTCGGGGACCAGGAACTGAGGACGACCGGTGAGGTCCGGAAGAGTGACCTTGTTCACATCGATACCCAGGTTCTGGTACAGCGTGGCAAACACCTCACCGAACTGGACAGGCCGCTCGCTGGGTTCGCCGCCCAGACGATCGGTCGCCCCGATCACCTGCCCTACCTTCATGCCGCCACCGGCCAGGAGGGCGCAACTGGCTCGAGGCCAATGGTCGCGACCGCCATCCTTATTAATCGTGGGCGACCGACCAAACTCGCCCCAAGCGATGACGCTGACATCATTTTGGAGCCCTCGATCGTGCAAGTCGGCAATGAGAGCGCTGAGGGCTTGATCCAATAAAGGCAGGTCATTGCGGGCGTTGCCAAAATTGTTGCCGTGATAATCCCAGAAGCCGTAGGCCACGGTGACGAATCGGGCTCCGGCCTCCACCAATCGGCGAGCGATCAAGAACTGCTCATTGAGCATGGGGGCTGCATCGCCATGCACCTTGGGATCGCCTTTGCCATAGCGTTCCCGGACGGCGGCAGGCTCTTTCTCGACATTCAGCGCCTCAAGCAGACGACTCGAGGTCAGCATGCCGAAGGCCTGCTGATTGAACCCGTCCACACCGGCCATGAGACCACTGGCATCCACCTCGCGACGGAAACGGTCGAAGGAGGTCAGCAAGGCCCGACGATCAGCCAAGCGATCGGTGGTAATGCCATTGAGAACCATGTCGGACTTAGCGTCGGCCGCAGGGCGAAAAGCATCGTGTGAAATCCCGGCATAGCCCGCATTGGCAGCATTGTAAGGCCGGTGCTGCATCCGCGGTTCCATGCCCACGAAAGCCGGGACCGAGTGATTAGCAGTGCCCAGCACCCGGGAGACGCTCGCACCAAAGGTCGGCCAACCTCCGGGTGGCTGACCGGCCTTGCGCCGACCGGTCTGGCACATGAAATCCGAGTGGTCATCAATGGCGTCGCTGATCGAACGAATCACCGCATACCGCTGGGCCTGCTTGGCCAGAAGCGGCAGATGCTCACAAATTTGAAACCCAGGGACGGTGGTCGGTATTGGGCGGAATTCGCCGCGAATCTCCGCCGGGGCATCCATCTTGAGGTCAAAGGTGTCTTGATGAGGCGGCCCGCCCGGCAGGTACACCATGATCACAGCCTTGTGGTTGGACCGGAGCCCAGCAGCTGCCTCGGCCTGCAACAACTGAGGCAGGCTCAATCCGCCCAATCCCAATCCGCCAATCCGGAGAAAACTCCGTCGGGAGATTCCGTCACAAAAACGGTTAGAGGGTCCGGCTAGGGTCAACATGGCTAGGCAGACGTGAAGGGACTTCTGGCATGTTCACGCAAAAACAAGCCGTTCTCAGAATAAATGGTCGGGGTCATCCCACCAGTTCCTTCATGGGTTGAACCCCCGGGTCGACGAGAAATTGGGGACGACCGCTCAAATCCGGAACGGTCACCTTGTTCACGTCCAACCCCATGGCATGATACAACGTCGCATGAACCTCACCGAAGGTGGTCGGTCGAGAATCGGCCTCGCCACCCAATCGGTCGGTGGATCCGATCACCTGCCCATGCCGGAGGCCGCCTCCTGCCAATAGCGAAAACCCGACCCGAGGCCAGTGATCGCGGCCGCCATCCTTGTTGATGGTGGGAGTTCGTCCAAACTCTCCGGCGACCAACACGGACACATCCTT
>JAPLUF010000168.1 GCA_026397755.1 Verrucomicrobiota bacterium | reverse complement strand
TATTTCGAAATGTTCTGGAGCGTGAACCCGACGTGGACGGCGAAGTTCGAATCGCTGCCAGTGCATCCGGTAACCCGGGGCGTGAAGCCCTTCACCATCCACGATGAGTGGTATTACCACATGCGCTTCGCGCCGGATCGCAAGGGGGTCACGCCGATCCTCAGCGTGGTGCCCCCGTTGAGCACCCTCGACCGCGGCAACGGCCCGCACAATGGCAACCCCTTCGTCCGGGCCTCAGTGGCCCAGGGAGAACCTCAGCCGCTGATGTGGACTTACGATCGGCCCAATGGAGGTCGGGGTTTTGGTTTCACCGGTGGGCATTATCACAAGAACTGGGGTGACGAGAACTTCCGTAAGGTGTTCCTAAATGCGCTGCTGTGGATCGCCAAGGTGGAGGTTCCGAAGGAGGGCGTTGTCTCTACGGTGACCTCGGAAGAATTGCTGGCGAACCAAGACCCGAAGTAACGCGGGTACGATCCGCTCGAAAAATCTTGGAAAACCGCCTTGCCAAAGACGGGGTGCCCCGAGTTTGATTCGCGCTCTTCGGTGCGGCTGGGTAGCTCAGTTGGTAGAGCATGCGACTGAAAATCGCAGTGTCGGCGGTTCGATCCCGCCCCCAGCCACCACCTTTCTCTTCTTCTTCAAATTCTCTCAGTCTTCGGGGGCGTCCTCGGAGTCGGTTTTTCACCGACCCCAGCACTCAGATTTTCCACCCGGTTCCCAAATCGGCTCGATTAGTAAGGGGACTCCGGGGGAGGTGCCTGCCGCAGGAACTCCCGAACCTCAGAACCTTCGCGAGTAGGTGGTTGGCAGGCGTTGCCGGTGCAGAGGTAGGCCAGCGAGCGTTCCTCACCACCGGGCAGCGTGCGGGCGAACGGATCCACGGGGCCGTGGTTGCCGAGGATGACGCGGTGCGGTTCGAAGACAGCGTGGGCATGGCTCAGCAGGGCTCGGGTCGAACCGCAGAGCCAGTCGCCCACGACGACGACCCGCTTGGGTTCCTGGAGTGCAAAATCCAGAGCGCACAGGAGGAAGGGCACGACCTGAGGCGTCTGGTGCAGTTTTTGGGCGAAGAGGCGCAAAGTCTTCTCGGCCGCCTCCCGCCAGTCAGGACGCGCACAGAGGCTGGACAAGCGGAGCAGGGCCAAGCTGGCCACGGCATTCCCGGAGGGTTCGGCTCCGTCGTAATCTTCTTTCACTCGCATTAGCAGGTGGGGAGTGTCGGCCCCGCTCTGCCAGAAGCCGCCGCCGGCCGGATCGTAGAAGCGCTCCATCAGGGCCTCGGCCAGTTGGACGGCGAAGCTGAGATGGTTCGGGTCGAGCGTGGCTTCGTAAAGATCAACGGTGCCGGCCAGCAGGTGAGCGTAGGCGTCGAGCAACTGGACACGATCGTGTTCTCCGTCGCGCCAGCGGTGGTAGAGAGTGCCTCGAGTCTCCGGGGTGGGTGGCACCCAGAGGTGGTTTTGCAAAAAGGCCAGATTGCCTTCGGCCATCGTGCGGAACTCGTCGTTGCCCAGGATCGCGAAGGCTCGAGCACAGGCTCCGAGCATCATGCCGTTCCAGGAGGCTAGGACCTTGTCGTCCTGATGGGGACGCACGCGGGTGGCGCGGACTTCACGCAGTTGGGCCAAGGCCGCTTCCAGAATGGGACGATCGGCTTCCGGTACTTCAGCCTGAACCAGAGACAACACATTGAGGCCTTTCAGCGGTTCCGGATCGCTGTGGTCGATGAAATTGCCTGCCGGGGTGATGCCGAACCGAGCGGCGACCACGTTGAACGCCTCGGGATTCAGCAATCCGGACAGCTCAGCATGGGTCCAGCAGTAGAACTTCCCCTCCTTGCCTTCGCTGTCAGCATCCTCGGCCGAATAGAATCCGCCGTCCGGGTGGGACATGTCGTTGGCCACATAGCGCAGGATGTCTCGGGCGACGTCTGCATACCGGGCGTCGCCGGAAACCAAAAAAGCCTCCAGGTAGAGAACGGTCAGTTGGGCGTTGTCGCAGAGCATCTTCTCGAAGTGCGGCACGAGCCATCGTTCGTCGACGCTGTAGCGGGCGAATCCGCCACCCAGATGATCCCGTATGCCGCCAGCCGCCATGCGCTCACACGTATGGAGGACGGCTTGTACGGCCTCGGCGTCGCCAAAGCGCCGGGCGTAGCGAAGCAGGTAGAGCGGTTGGCTGGGTCGCGGAAACTTAGGAGCGCCTCCGAAGCCGCCATTCACGGGGTCGAACTCGCCCAGCAGTGTCTGGCCACCGCCATGCAATTCCCGGGGGCCGGTGGGGAAGGCGTTGTCCGGATCCTGGACAACCATCTCGCGTAGTCGGGCGGTGAGCTCGCCGGCCGAGGCGATCAAGTCGTCGCGACGGGTCTTCCACAGTTCGACGATGCGCTCCAAGAGGGTCAGGAAACTGGGCTGCCCGTGCTTGGCCTCCGGCGGAAAATAGGTGCCGCCGTAGAAGGGCTGCAGGGTTGGCGTGAGAAAAACATTGAGGGGCCATCCGCCGCTGCCGGTGGTCATTTGCACGAAGCTCATGTGGATCTTGTCCACGTCCGGGCGTTCTTCACGGTCGACCTTGATGCTGATGAAGTGTTCCTTCAGGTAGTTGCCCACGGCCTCGTTCTCGAAGGTTTCTCGCTCCATCACATGGCACCAATGGCAGGTGGAGTAGCCGATGCTCAGGAAAACTGGTTTGCCCTCGGCGCTCGCTCGGGCGAAGGCCTCGTCTCCCCAGGGGAACCAGTCCACCGGATTGCCGGCGTGCTGCAGCAGGTAGGGGGATTTTTCAGAGGCCAGTCGATTGCGTTGTTCCGATGCGGAGGTCACAGGCTTGGGAGCATATCTTCGGCGATTCTGGGAACAAGCCGGCACCCGGCCCCGATGGGAGAGAGATAGAGGGTCGGTGTCGTCCAGTTCTTGAAAGGATTCGGCCGCTCGGGCTTCCTTGGGCATTCATGGCGTTTGACCTCGACCCCTTTTATCTGAACACCCTGCGGCAATTGGTCCGCGAAGGCGTGATGGATCCTGCGTCGAGCCTGCTCTGTGTTTGCGCCGGGGAACGCGATCATCGAACCCTGAAGGAGGCGGGGTTCCCGAATGTGACGCTGACCAATTTGGAAACTCGCTGGGAGTTGCCGAATCCGGGGACTCATCAAGTCGCCTACGGTGACGTGGAGAATTTGACCTTTCCCGACAAGTCCTTCGACTTCGTTATCGCCCACAACGGTTTGCACCACTGCGCTTCCCCGCACCGTGGTCTTTTGGAGATGCACCGAGTGGCTCGAAAGGGTGTCTTGGTCTTCGAACCCCGGGATTCGTTACTTTCCCGTTGGGGGGTCCGCTTCGGATTGGGGCAGGATTATGAGACCGCTGCCGTGGCTCTGAGCTATGACCGGGTTAGTGGTGGATGGCGCAACGGTCCTGTCCCCAACTACGTGTACCGTTGGACGGAACGCGAGATTGAAAAAGTAATCCGCAGCGCGACGCCGTGGATGCTCTGCGGATTTCGCTACTTCTATGCAACTCGTCCGCCTTCCGGGGCGGCCAGTCGCCGCAGTCCCTGGATTCGCCTGGGGCTCCGACTGGCCATTCCACTGGCGACGGTGCTGGGTAGATTAGTTCCGTCGCAAACCAACTGCTTCGCCTTCCTGGTCACCCAACCGCCGCTGGGCCAGGGCAGCCCTCCGTGGATCCGTTGGAATGCGGCGGAACCAACCCTAGACCCCGAGTGGGCTCGGCGTGAGTACCGGCAGTAGAGAGGGCCCGCCTGGCGGGTTGCTCGCACGGGTGTCTTGAAAAGACATTGAAGGTCGGCTTGGGAAGGGAGTTCTATTGCCTCCACATGGTCGCCGCTCAGGAACAAGTCCAGAAGGCCCTCTTTGGGGTCTTCCTCATAGCTGCATTGCTGCTCTTTGCGGTTTTGCTGGGGTCCGTACAGATCCTGGCGCTCATGGGGTTCGTCGCGGTGATCTGGGCGCTGACGCTGCCCAAGCACGGAACCATGGCGCTGGTCCTGGGATCGGTGATGATCAACTCGTCGCTGTTGGTGCCCTTTGTCTCCGGCCGCCCCTTCTTCTGGGAGGCGAGCTTGATGCTTTCCATCAGTGGGCTGCCTTTGATGTTCGCCATGCGGCGCAATGCCCCGGAGTTCGGGGATCGTCTCCGGGAGTATCGTTGGGTGTTCATTGGCTTGGGCGCTTTCTTTTTGGTGTTGGTCTCCTTGATCAAGTTTCGCGGATTCGGACTGAACGTGCTGGGTCAAGGGCAGGTGGGTGGCCGCGCCTATGTCACCCAATTCCTGGGATTGCTCTTTCCGATTCTGTACCTGGCCGTGCCGACGACGCCCCAGATGCTCGTCCGTGTCTATGCGGCGCACTGTCTCATGAGCATGTCGTTTCTCGTGTCGGACTTTACTCTGGCAGCCGGCGGCACCGGGCCCCTCTGGATGCTGTTGTCGTTCTTCGGTCTTTCCACCGACAGCCTCGCGTTCGAAGTCCAATCCTTGGAGGGCGGCGTTCGACGCTTTCAATCGGTGGCCTTCGTGTCGCGCGATTTGATTTATCTGATGTTGGTAATCAGCCCCGCCACCCGAGCCTTATCATTGTCCTCGGTGATCCGGGTGCTGGCCATCTTGGGGCTCCTCGGCGGAAGCGCCCTGGGCGGTCATCGCATGTCGATGATCATCATTCCATCGGTCATCCTGCTTTCGAGCCTAGCCCAGCGAACTCTTTCGATGGCCAAAGTAGTCGTTTCCACGCTCCTGCTGGGAGTGGCTTTATTGATGACCTACCAGATGGCGCGTCAAATGCCTCACTCGGCACAACGCATGTTGTCGGTGCTTCCAGGAATTGAGATTGATCCGCTGGCCAGTGTGGATGCCGAAAACTCGACCTCAGGCCGAGCCTCCATGCGTCGCATCGCCTTTGACATTGCCCCAAATTTTCTCTGGGTCGGGCGCGGCTTAGGCTTCGTGCCGGACATCAATCACCTCTACACCCACAACGAAATCGACCAGTACGGCATGCTGGAGCAGAGCCTCGATCAGGGCATTTTTTATGCCGGCATTCCTAGCCTGTTGGTGAACCTCGGACTGCCTGGGTTGGCGGGGGTGTTTCTCTTCTTGGGAGCTGTGTCCCTCGTAGCTCTTCGAAACCTGCGGTCCATTTTCCGGATGGGCTGCCACTCGACCTTTGACCGTCTGACGTGCCATGTGAGTTCGCTGTGGCTCGTGCAGTTGGTCACTTTCATGATCACCACAGGGGAAGCTGGTTTTTTCATGCAAACCTTCGGCCTCCTGTCCGGGATGGTGATCATCACCCATTGGCACCGCAACCGGATGCTCGCGACGAACGAGCCCACAGCGAAGACCTTCTTCAATCTTGTGGACCGGTTCCGTGCTCCGATCTCACCGGAGGTTTCCGGGCAACCGGTGGCCTGATGGCCCGATCGCCTGGCTCCATGATCGCCTCGTCCCGGTCGGAAGCGCACGGTGGAGCCTCCGGGCATCCATCCGGCGCGCGGGGTGTTTCAGTGCTGCACCTGGTGGGTTCCACCCAGGATGACGGTGGCATTCTCACGGTCCTTCGCCACGCACGCGATCCGGATGGGGTTTTCCGCCATGCGGTTGTGGTTCACCGGGGTTTTGAATTGAAACGGCAGCCACCGCTGGACTTGCGTGAAAGTCGCTGGCTCCTGGCTGAATCCCCCAAGCACCTCTCGCTCTTCGCTCGGGCCTTGGGTGTGGCGATGGAAACCCGTCGCCGCTGCCGTGCCGAACACTGGGACATCGTTCACGCCCACAGTCGGGGTGGGTTTGCCGCCGCGGTGTTGCTGGCACTGCTGCCGGGCAAGATTCCGATCGTCTTCACCAATCATGCGTTTGCTCGACGGACGGGAATGTACCGCTGGGCCGCCGGCCGGAGAGGCTTGGCGACCGTAGTTCTGAATCCGGCGATGGCGGCCCATTACGAGCTCAAGCCGGAGCCGGGACGCGTGGAGATCATTCCTGATTGTTGTTCGGACGAATTCTTTGAAGGGCCGCTGGTGCGTCCGCCGGGCGCTGGAAGAAGTGGAACCTGGTCTTGGATGCCCTTGGTCGATTGCCGGTGCCGTTGCGTCAACGGGTCCATTTCACGCTCTGGGGACCCACCCCGGCTGATGCGGATTCCCAAGCCTTCGCCCGTGAGTTGAAGAGTCAGGTCGGGGCTTTTGGGTTGGCTCCGTATGTCAGGTTGGCGGGGCCGACGACCCGGGTCCGCGAGGCGGTCGAGGGGGCCGATGTGTTTATCATTCCTTCGACCGATGAGCCGTGCTCGGTGGCTTTGACCGAAGCCTTGGCCTTGGGGAAACCGTCCATCGCCTCGGCCAGTGGGGGTTCGGTGGATCTCCTGAAGAACGGGTACAACGGTCGGCTCTTCCGTCCGGATGATCCGGAGGATCTGGCCCGTCAAATTGCGGGCATGATCTCCGGTGAGGGAACCACGGCGACGCCCGAACAAATCCGGGAGAGTGCCCGACACTACTCGGCCTCGGTGGCCTGGGCTCGATACCATGCCCTTTACCGGCGGTTGCTTGCGGAGCCCTAGGCAGACTAGGCTCGCGGCTCCTTGTGAGCGCCACCCTTTACGATTTTCTGCCCCGCCTGGAGGCGCCAACAGCTGATCACCTGCTAGATCGGTTCCTCGACTTTGCCCGCACTCGCGGCATCGAGCTCTACCCGGCGCAGGAGGAGGCCATTCTCGAACTCTACTCGGGCAAGAACGTCATCCTCAATACACCGACGGGATCGGGCAAATCGCTGGTGGCCTCGGCGTTGCATTTCAAGGCGTTGGCACAAGGCCACAAATCGGTTTACACGTGCCCCATTAAGGCCTTGGTCAACGAGAAGTGGCTTTCGCTTTGCCGGGAATTCGGCCCAGACAATGTCGGCCTAAGCACTGAGGACGCCACGATTAATCACGATGCGCCGATCCTGTGCTGCACGGCGGAGATCTTGGCCAACATCGCCCTGCGGGACGGTCCCAATGCCAGCGTCCGCGACGTCGTGGTGGATGAGTTTCATTATTACTCCGACCGTGAGCGAGGTGTGGCCTGGCAGGCTCCGCTGTTAACGCTTTCTAAGAGTCGTTTCCTGCTCATGTCGGCGACCCTCGGTGAGACCGAGTTCTTTGAGACCGAGATGACTCGCCTCAATGGATTTCCCAGCGTCACCGTCAAGTCGGTGATTAGGCCGGTGCCGCTGGAGTTCAGCTATGCCGAGACTCCGCTGGCTCAGACCGTTGAGACACTCATCAGCGAAGGCAAAGGACCGGTTTATGTGGTGCACTTCACCCAGGCGGATGCCGCCGAGAGCGCACAGGATTTTACCAGCCTCGCCACGGCGACTCGCGAGGAAAAAGCCACCATCGCCACCGCGTTGGAGGGGGCGAAATTCTCCAGTCCGTATGGGCCAGACATTAAGCGTTGGTTGAGGGCGGGCATCGGGTTGCATCACGCGGGCCTGCTGCCGCGTTACCGCATCCTGGTCGAGCAGTTGGCTCAGCGCGGGTTGCTAAAGGTCATTTGCGGCACGGATACTTTGGGCGTGGGCATCAACGTGCCGATCCGCACGGTTCTCTTCACCCGTCTGTGCAAGTACGGCGGCGAAAAGACGGCGATCCTGGGGGCCCGGGACTTCCATCAGATTTCAGGGCGCGCCGGGCGCAAAGGGTTCGACTCGGTGGGTTGGGTCGTCGCGCAGGCCCCGGAACATGTCGTCGAGAACCTCAAGCTCGAGGAGAAATCCAAGCGGGACGGAAAGAAGTTTGTGAAGCGGCAGGCGCCGGACAAGAACTACACCCACTGGGATCGTCAGACCTTCCAGCGCTTGATCCAGGCAGCGCCCGAAAGGCTGGTGTCTCGTTTTCAGGTTTCGCATGGGATGATCCTGAATGTTTTGAGTCGGCCGGAGGACAGTTGCGGAGCCCTTCGTCGGCTTATCCGTGACTGCCATGACGGGCCCACTCTGAAAAAAGCCCATTTCAAGAGGGCTTGGCAATTGTTCCGAGCTTTGGTCGATCGCTCAATTGTGACCTTCTCACCCAAGGGTGAGGGCAAACAGGTCCGGGTGAATGTCGAGTTGCCGGAAGACTTCTCGTTGAATCAGACGCTGTCGCTGTACTTGCTCGACACGCTGCGGTTGATAGACCCAGAAACCCCCAACTACGCTCTGGATGTCCTCACGTTGGTGGAATCGATCCTCGAAAATCCGGACCAAATCTTGCGTCGGCAACTGGACCGCCTGAAGGGCGAGAAGGTGGCCGAACTCAAGGCCCAGGGCATGGAGTACGACCAGCGCATGGAGGAGTTGGAGAAGCTCGAATATCCCAAGCCTTGTCGAGAATTCGTGTATTCCACCTTCAATAGTTTCTCAGAAAAACACCCCTGGGTGGGCCAGGAGAACATCCGGCCGAAGTCCATCGCCCGGGAAATGTTTGAGCAGTACTCCTCGTTCTCCGATTACATTAAGGCCTACGAACTCCAGCGCGTCGAAGGACTGCTGCTGCGCCACCTGACTTCGGTGTACAAGGTTCTGCGTCAAACGGTCCCGGAGGCGGCCAAGAATGACACCCTGCGCGAGATGGAAGCCTATTTGGCCGCGTTGCTGCGGCAGGTAGATTCGAGCTTGATCGAGGAGTGGGAGCGGATGAAGAACCCCACGGCTGCACCGCGTGAATCCAAGCCCGAGGCCAAGCCACCCGGTGCCGAAGAGGCCGCGCGAGATATTACCCGAGATCCTCGCCAGCTCACCGCAATGGTCCGTGCGCGTGTCCTACCCTGGATACGTTGCCTCGCGTTGGATCAGTTCGAGGAAGCGGTGGCTGCACTGGAGTCCGGAGGGGAAGCAGGGGCTTCCGGTTGGACCACGACTAGTCTTCGCGCGGCTCTCAATCCGTACTACACGGACCACCAGCGAATTAGTCTCGAACCGGAGGCCCGCAACGCCAAACACACCCATGTGATTCCCTCCGAAGACCGGAAGAGTTGGCGAGTGATGCAAGTGCTGGTGGACCCGGAGGAACACAATGACTGGCAAGTCGAGTTCGAGATCGATCTCGCGGCCAGCAAGGCGGCGGAAGTGCTGGTGATGCGCTTGGTGGGCGTCGGTCCTATCGGTGCCTGAGGAAACTCCTTCTGGCTCGTCCGTCTGTCCGGTTAAGCGGCAGAGGTGGGTAGGGCGAACTCCTCTTCTTCTTCGGCGGTAGCGCCCTCCACGTTGGTCTCTAGAGGAGTAAAGCGTTCGCTGTTGAAGCCTAACTCGCCATTCAGACCGGTCTTCAGACCCGGGTCGCGCGGGTTAAGAATCTCCTCTAACAATAAGCCGATCTCGCCGTCTTTCTTGCCGGACTCATGCCGGTAGTAGCTGCCGCGTCCGATATACATGCCCCGGACCGTGTAGACTTGGTCCTTCTTGGGGAGTTCTGCGAAGAGCACGGCGGCTTCGGGCGGGAAGTCGTCGTTGATGCACACCACTTTCTGACCTTTGGAAAACATACGAATAGAACAAGAGCAGAGTGGGTCGCAGTCGGGGTCGAGGTCAATCTCGGGCGGCTTCTGGGGCGCTTTTGGG
>JAPLUF010000150.1 GCA_026397755.1 Verrucomicrobiota bacterium | reverse complement strand
GGTGAGCGGTTCTATCAATATGAAGACGGGTCGATTCGTGCTGCCAGTTACGCACCCACTCAGTGGGCACCCCATTTCCGGGGAACGAATGGACTCACTTCCATTTCGGCGTTCCGTCTCGAGCAATTGACCGATCCTAACTTGCCTTGCCAAGGGCCCGGGCGGTCCATCCGCGGCATGGCTGCGCTCAGTGAGTTCAAAGTCACCGCCACGGATCCAGAAAATCCGACCAACAAGGTCTCCGTGAAGTTCATTCAGGCGACCGCCGACTTTGCGAATGAGGCGAAACCTCTGGAGGCGGAATTCGACGACCGTTCCGATAAAAAGCGCACCTACGGTCCGGTGTCTTATGCCATCGATGGCAAGAAGGAGACGGCCTGGGGCATGGATGCGGGACCAGGGCGACGCAACCAATCCCGCAAGGCGGTCTTTGTGGCCGAAAAGCCGGTGTCTTTTCCGAAGGGGGCGATTCTCGAGTTTGAGCTCCATCAGGAACACGGTGGATGGAACTCGGATGATTTGCAGACCCACAACCTAGGGCGGTTCCGTCTTTCGGTTTCGTCGGCCGCCAACGCTGTGGCGGATCCACTGCCGGCAGCCGTGCGCGAGATCGTGATGAAGATCCCGGCGGAGGGGCGGTCTGCGGCTCAGAATGGGGCGGTCTTCTCTTATTGGCGGACGACCCAGACAAACTTTGCTGCGGTGAACGCACGGATTGAGGCGCTGTGGAAGCAGTGGCCGGAGGGAGCTCCGGCGCTGGTGTTCGCGGCGCGACAAGGGCAGGGGCCGGGAGAAAGTCGCATGACCACCCGACTGCTCCGGCGCGGGGACTGGCTGAAGCCGGATCGCGAAGTAACTCATGGGACTCCGGCGTTCCTGCATCCGCTGCCGTCCGGGTCGGATGATTCTCGGCTGACACTCGCTCGCTGGTTGGTGGATCCCCGCTCGCCCACCACCGCGCGCGTGGCCGTCAATCGACTCTGGCAGCAGTATTTTGGGGTCGGACTGGTGGAGAGCGTTGAAGACCTCGGGATGCAGTCGCCACCGGCTTCCAATCGGGAATTGCTTGATTGGTTGGCGGTCGAGTTCATGCAGCCCTCCCAACCCGGCGTGGTTCCTTGGTCTACCAAGCACTTGCACCGGCTCATTGTGAGCTCGGCGGTGTACCGGCAATCCAGTCGGGTGAGTCCGGTCTTGCTGGAGCGGGACCCCAACAACCGGTTGTTGGCGCGAGGCCCGCGGTTCCGTGTGGAGGGTGAGATCGTTCGGGATATCGCTTTGTCCGTGTCCGGGTTAATGAATCCCACCCTCGGAGGGCGGGCGGTTTATCCTCCGGCTCCGGAGTTTCTGTTCCAGCCTCCGGCGAGCTATGGGCCCAAGACTTGGCGGGTGGAAACCGGTCCAGACCGCTATCGGCGTTCGCTCTACACCTTCCGCTTCCGCAGCATTCCTAATCCGGTGCTGCAGGCATTTGACGCGCCCAATGGCGACGCTTCCTGCGTGCGTCGACTTCGCTCCAATACACCGTTGCAGGCGCTCACTTCGCTCAATGAACCGCAGTTTTTTGAGGCAGCCCAGGCTTTGGCCCGGAAGTCGGTGAATGAGGGCGGTAAGACCGATGACCAGAGGATTACCTTCGCGTTTCGACAGGTGTTGAGCCGATTGCCGCAAGCGGAGGAATTGAAGGCTCTCCGACGTCTTCTGAATCAGCAGCGGGCGCGGATAGCCGAGGGTTGGTTGAACGCGGCCGAAATGGCTGTGGGCAAATCCGAGCCGGTGACAGGGCTTCCTTCGGGTGTCACGCCGGCGACCTTGGCTGCGCATACTGCCGTGGCCCGGGCCCTCTTGAATCTCGACGAAACCATCACCAAGGAGTGAATCTTATGATCCCTAATTCCATCCTTCAGCAGGCGTTGGCCCAGCATCAGGCGCACCTCACCCGGCGGTGGTTCTTCCGGGATTGCGGTGTGGGTCTCGGCATGGCGGCCTTGCATGCGCTTCTGGGTGATTCGGCGCAGGCCGCTTCGGTTAGTCCGGGAATAGCCGGCGCTCAACCGCTGGCGGCCAAGCCGGCGGCCTTTCCGGCCAAGGCGAAACGGGTGATTTATTTGTTCCAGGCCGGGGCCCCAAGCCATTTGGAGCTCTTCGACCACAAGCCGGAGTTGGCGAAGTGGAATGGAAAGCTGCCCCCGGCCGAACTGCTCAAGGGGTATCGGTCGGCCTTCATTAGTCCGGACGCCAAACTGCTGGGACCCAAGTTCCGCTTTGCCCGACATGGCCAGTCGGGTCAGGAGATCTCCGAGCTCATGCCTCATTTGGCCAGGGTGGCTGATGATATTGCTATCGTGAGATCGATGCACACGGATGCTTTCAATCATGCCCCGGCGCAGATCTTCATGAACACGGGTTCCCAGCAGTTCGGTCGCCCCAGTCTGGGGGCCTGGACGACCTACGGTCTGGGCAGCGAGAGCAGTAATCTTCCGGCTTACGTGGTGTTTTCCACCGGCAGCAAGGGGACTAGTGGAGGGGCCTCCAACTGGGGGGCAGGTTTTTTGCCGAGCGTCTACAACGGGGTTCTTTTCCGCAGCGGCGGTGATCCGGTTCTGTACCTCTCTAATCCCAAGGGCGTGGACAGCACGTCCCAGCGTCAGACATTGGATGCTATCCAAGAGCTCAACCGCCAGCGTCTGGGTCGGGTGGGCGATCCGGAAATTGCCACCCGCATCAATTCCTTCGAGATGGCCTACCAGATGCAGTCGAGTGCCCCAGAGTTGATGGATATCCGTCAGGAACCTCAGCACATCTTGGATCTCTATGGGGCGACACCTGGTAAGACGACCTATGCTACGGCGTGTCTTCTGGCTCGCCGTCTGGTCGAACGGGGTACGCGGTTTGTGCAGATCTTCCACGAGGCCTGGGATCAGCACGGAAATTTGTCAGGCGATCTAAAGCGCAACTGCATGGACACGGATCGGGCTAATGCGGCTTTGATTCAAGACCTCAAGGCTCGGGGTTTGCTCGAAGACACTCTGGTGATTTGGGGAGGCGAGTTTGGTCGGACGCCGATGGTGCAAGGCGGTGATGATGGTCGCGATCATCATCCCAATTGCTTCTCTATGTGGTTGGCCGGTGGGGGTATCCGACCGGGTATGACGTTGGGTGAGTCGGACGATTTCGGTTTCAATGCGGCGGTGGACAAGGTTCATGTTCATGATTTGCATGCCACGGTTCTGCGCCTCTTGGGCTTCGATCATCAGAAGCTGACTCACCGTTTCCAGGGTCGCGATTTCCGCCTGACTGATGTGTTCGGAGATGTGGTTCACAAGCTCATCGCTTGAGCCCTGCGGATGAGGTTTCTCTCCGTGACGTGAAAGAGGGGTGTTTGTGTTTTTTGGGATGGGTTGCTGGGCGGTGGCTCTGCTGCTGCTTAAGACACGCGCTCGCGCTGGTCTCGGGCGCGATCGAGAGAGTGACGGGCGAATACGGATCAAACCGTCTCTGGCGTGCTTTGGGTGGGTGGTGTATGGAGTTTCTATTCTACATGAAGCCCAACGTTGCACGCGGTGCCTTCACGCTCATCGAGCTGTTGGTCGTCATTGCCATCATCGCGATTCTGGCTGGAATGCTCCTGCCGGCACTCGCCAAGGCCAAGGTAAAGGCCAGCGCCACTCGCTGCGTGGCCAACCAGAAGCAACAGTACCTGGGCTATGCGATGTATTCGTCGGACAATCAGGATCTCATGCCGGCTCATGGCGACTGGGCCACGGTGGGTGGAGAGATTTGGTCAGGGACCGCGGGTGTTCCGCTTCGGGCCGCGCCAGGCAAGGCCAAGGTCAGCATTGTGCATGATGGCAATGCTTGGGAGACCAACCGTCCTCTCAATGTTTACGTGCCGGCACCGGAGGCTTTTCGCTGCCCTTCTGACAAGGGCGACAGTTACTGGGCGGCGGAGTCCAAGAAAGGGTGCTACCCGGCTTGGGGTAATAGTTACCTCGTGATGTGGGCGGTGGACTGGTTTGGGGTGAAGCACATTACCGGGAATCTGGCCTCGCCGACGGTGGCGGGTGACTCCAAACCTATCAAAAACTCGGAAATCGCCTTGGCATCGTCGACCAAGATTCTTCAAGGCGACTGGCCTTGGCATGGAAGTCGTGATGCTGGGGATGGCCGGGTGAGCGGGGCAACCCGCGATCGCAGCCTCTGGCATAACAACCGCGGTCAGCGGGGATGGAACATGACCTACGGTGATGGGCATGTGGCACTGTTCCGCTTTCCGAAGGATTATGACGCGACGGATATGAGCCAAAAGGTGGACATCAATGGTCCTTGGTGGTGACCCCCCCCTGTTTTCCTGTTTTCGGTGAGGCAAAAAACCAGTTCCCAGCCGTAACGCACTTTCCTAGTGTGTTCCCTTCATTCGGTTCTCACGAACCGGTCTGTAACACATTTAGACTTATGCCATTGACCCACACGCGCGAATTGTTCGCGAAGGCCTTGAAGGGCAAATACGCTCTCGGTGCTTTCAACGTGAACAACATGGAGCTGCTCCAGGCCATTATCGAGGCCTGCGAGGAAGAGAAGGCTCCAGTGATGCTGCAAATCTCCAAGGGAGCCCGCGATTACGCCCATCCGGTGTACCTCAAGGGGCTGATCGACTCCGCGGTCAAGCTGTCCACCATCCCCATTGCGGTCCATCTGGATCACGGCGACAGCTTCGAGTTGTGCAAGCAGTGCATCGACGAGGGATTCACGAGCGTGATGATCGACGCCTCGCATGATCCTTTCGAAAAGAATGTCGAGGTCTGCGCCAAGGTCGTTGAGTACGCCCACAAGCATAATTGCGTGGTCGAGGGCGAACTCGGCATGCTCGTCGGCGCTCAGCACGACGACGGTGAAGAGGGTGGTAGCTACTCCAAGGGCGGGGCTTACACCCACCCCGATGAAGCCGTTCAGTTCGTCAAGCTGTCCGGCGTGGACTCGCTGGCCGTTGCCATCGGCAACAGTCACGGTGCCTACAAGTTTAAGGGTGAACAGCATCTGGACCTCGAGCGCCTCAAGGCTATCAAGAAGGCGTTGCTTGAAGCCGGTATGGGTGACTACCCGCTGGTGTTGCACGGAGCCTCCTCCGTTCCTAAGGACCTCGCCCAGAAGATCAATAAGTACGGTGGCGACCTCGGCGAAGAGACGGCCGGTGTGTCCGAGGCGGACATCGAGGTGGCCCGCCGCGTGGGTTGCACCAAGGTCAACATCGACACCGACTTGCGCTTGGCCATGACCGCCGCGATTCGCGAGGTCTTGGTGACCAAGCCCAAGGAGTTCGATCCCCGCAAGTATCTCGCGCCGGCCCGCAAGGCTGTGAAGGAACTCGTGCGCCACAAGTTGCGCAATGTCCTCTGCTGCGCTGGACACGCGTTTGACTGAGAAGAAGGTTCCTCTCAGGTGTTCTCGCTCTGAAAGCCTCGAACACTAAAAACAGCAACAGCCCTTCGGATCTAACGATTCAGAGGGCTGTTTTTTTTGACGCGAGGGACGGGGAATCAACGATTCAGCCCCATGGGCCCCGCGTTGCTGGACGGGGCGGTCTTGGGAGTCGACGCGTCCTGCTTCCTTGGGCGTTCCTGGCTCCTCGATTGTCTCGGGGGGTAGGTTTTGGCAGGACGGTGAAAAACCTCCTTCGCCCCGCTCGCGAGTTCCGGCATCGTGACGGAAGCCATGTCCTTGCTGGAACACCGTCAGGCCATCGATGCGTTGGACGCCGACATCGTGCGCCTGCTCAACGAGCGTACGCGTCACGTGCTGGAGATCGGGGCCATTAAGACCCGCCACGGCCAGGAGATCTATGCACCGCATCGGGAGCGGGCCGTGTTTCAGAAAGTTTTCCGCCACAATCAGGGGCCGATTACCAACGAAGGTCTGCGGGCCATTTACCGGGAGATCATGTCGTGCGCCCTTTCGCTGGAGCGCAGCCTGACCATCGCTTATCTGGGGCCCGAGGCGACGTTCACCCATCAGGCCGCCTTGCGACGCTTCGGTGCCTCGCTGGCTTATGCGCCCCAGAGGACCATCGCTGATGTGTTCAACGAAGTGTCCAGACAGCAGGCCGACTATGGCGTCGTGCCCGTTGAGAATTCCACCGAGGGCGTGGTGACCCACACGCTGGACATGTTTGTGGACAGTGACCTGAAGATCGTCTCACAAATCGTTCTCAAGATTTCCCACTGCTTGGCCGCCAAGGGGCGCTGTGAGGATATTCGAAAACTCTACGTTCATCCGCAGACGCTGGCTCAGTGCCGAGGTTGGATTCAGCGCAGTCTGCCTCAGGCCGAAGTGGTCGAGACCAGCTCGAATGCGCGTTCAGCCGAGTTGGCTGCGAAGGAAAAACACGCAGCGGCCATCACCGGCGAACTGGCAGGCGAGCGATACAAGATCCCCATTCTCGAACGAGACATCCAGGACAACTCGGCCAACGCCACTCGGTTCCTGGTGCTGGGCCGCCAATGTGGTCCTAGTTCTGGGGCCGATCGCACGAGTCTGATGTTTAGTTTGCGGGATGAGGCTGGGGCATTGCATCGGGCGCTGGCTCCCTTCCGCCGCTTCCGCATCAACATGACTAAGATCGAGTCGCGCCCCTCGAAGCGGAAGGCCTGGGAGTATTTCTTCTTTGCCGACATCGACGGCCACGCCGAGGACACAAAGGTCGCCAAGGCCATCGAAATGCTGGGTCAGCACTGCAGTTTTGTGAAAATTCTCGGGTCGTATCCCAACGGGGAATAGTCACTTCTCTCAAGTCCGTCCTTTTGTCGGAGGCCCGATTCGTGGCAATTCGGCGGGGTGGAAACATTGCCCAACGGACTGCCCCTCGCCGGCCAGCGGCTGCGTCTGGAAATCACCGACCTTGCCTTTGGTGGGGAAGGCGTCGGCCGGGTGGGTGAATTCGTGGTGTTCATCCCGTTCACCGCGCCGGGCGATGTGGTCGAGGCCAAGCTCACCGAGGTGAAGAAGAACTTCGGTCGGGCCGAGTTGGTGAAAATCCTCACCGCCTCCACCGAGAGGGTGACTCCGAAGTGCACTTATTTCGGTGAGTGCGGGGGGTGCCAGTACCAGCACATCGACTACGCCGCCCAGCTCCGGTGGAAGTACCGGCAAATCAGCGAGCTCTTCCGTCGTGTTGGTGGTTTTGATCCGGCCGTGGTCCAACCGGTGATCCCGTGTCCGAACCCCTACCATTACCGCAACCGCGTCTTGGTTCGCAGCCAGTGGAACAAGCCGGCCCAGAAACTGAACCTGGGTTTCATACGCACCGACTGCGGCCTGGTGTGCGACATCGAGTCGTGTGTGATCGCCGAGCCGGCCATCAACGAGGCCATCACACAGTGGCGACGCAATCCGCCGCCCAAGGGCGGGATCAAGACGGTCCTCCGCATGGAAGCCCCGGGCTGGGAGGTGCCAGAACATTCCTTTTTCCAGAATAACTTCCTGCTGTTGCCCGAGTTGGTTCGGGTGGTGAAGGAACGACTGCGCAGTCACGGAGCCCGGCACTTGGTCGATGCTTACTGCGGGGTGGGCTTCTTTAGCCTGGAGGTGGCCGATGTCGTGGAAAGTTTTGTTGGGGTTGAATTGGACGCTCCGGCCATCCGGGCTGCCCGGCGTAATCAGGAATCCCGCGGCATCCACAATGGATCGTATGTGGCGGGCGATACCGATCAGGTTCTCCCGAGTCTTTTGGCCAAATGGGATCCCTCCCAGACCTCGGTGCTGCTCGACCCTCCGCGGGTCGGTTGTCGTCCTCCCAGCCTAGAGGTACTGCGCCGGACGGGGCCGGGCCAAATTCTCTATGTCTCTTGCCATCCCGCCACGCTGGCTCGGGATCTCAAGATTCTGTGCGCCGATGGACGCTATTTGTTGGAGACGGTGCAGCCGCTCGACATGTTTCCACAGACCCAGCACGTGGAATGTGTGGCCGACCTGCGCCTGGCCGGACCGCTGCCCCCAGAAAGCGTCCTGTCCCCGACTCCCGCGATCGGTTAGAACCAGCGGTCATGAGTTCCAAGACGGTGGACGATTTTCTGGACCACGTGCGTCAGAGCGCTCAAGACGGGACCCTGGTCCGGCTGAACCTCGGTGCGTCGCTCCAACCCGATGGCATTCGCAATGTGTTCATCCGGCCCGTGTCTCTCAAGGACTCGACCGTGCTCTCCTTCGTGTATCGTCATCCGACGCGGGATGTGACCAAGAATTTCTCGCACGGCGAGGCGATCGAGTTGTTGCGCGACCTTATGGGTCAGCAGTTTCTCAATGCCTTCTTGTCGACAACGACCGGCACGGCCCAGCTCACCTTCCGCAAGGGGCGGCCGACCCGGATGCTTCTGGGCAAGCCCGAAGTCACTGAAGTGCCCGATACGGCCCACGATCGGGCCAAGGCGCGGCCGGTGCCGGGTCATTCGGTTTGGCTCAAGGAGTTGGGTGTCACCGCGGCCGATGGCTCGATCAAGGCCGGGATGGAGGCCAAGTTCCGGCAGATCAATCGGTTTGTTGAAGTGCTTCAACCGCTGTTGGTCGGGGCTCACCTGGATCCGACAACCCCGTTGCATCTGGTGGACATGGGGTGCGGCAAAGCCTATCTGACCTTCGCGGCCTATGAGCACCTTACCAAAACCCGCACCGGAGCGGTCACGGCCTTGGGCGTCGAGGTGCGCCCGGGTCTCGTCGAGCAGGGGCGGGCCGTGGCCGGCCGTTGCGGATTCACCCGGTTGAAGTTCGAGGCCGGAGACATTGCCTCAAGCCGTCTCGAGTCCGCTTCGGTAGTGATGGCCTTGCATGCCTGCGACACTGCGACCGATGAGGCGTTGGCCAAGGGAGTGCAATCCGGAGCCGCGCTGTTATTGGTCTCGCCCTGCTGTCATCGTGAGGTTCGGCCCCAATTGTCGGTGTCTGCGCCGCTGGCCGGCTCGCTGCGTCACGGTATCTTTCGGGAGCGTCACGCAGAATTCGCCACCGACGCGCTCAGGGCCTTGCTGCTCGAGTGGTCCGGTTACGAGACCCGTGTCTTCGAGTTTATTTCGACCGAGCATACCGGCAAGAACCTGATGATTGCGGCCATCCGTCGTAAGATTCCTCTGGGTGATACCGGGGCTCGGGCTCGTGCCGTGGCCGACTTCGCAGCCTTTCACGGAATCAGCCGTCAGCGTCTGGCGGAGCGATTGGGTTTTGAATTGCCCGGATTTGTGGCCCCGGTTTCAGTGGCCCCGGTTTCATCCGAAACCCCGACGGTGTCATGACTTGGGAGGAAGTGGACTGGGCTTCTCTGGAACGACTTCGAGCGTTGTTCCTGCGCTCGGAGCCTGTGCGTGAGCCTTATTGGCGCTCCGTGTCGGACCTCGCGAGCTACGACTTTACCTATGCTCAACGAATCGCCTGGAAGTGGGGGGCGGCTTTGTCTGAGTTGCTGCGTCTGGGTTGGACCCCGCCGTCAGGTTCCTTGCTGGACTGGGGATGCGGCAGCGGTGTGGCCTCGCGTTGCGTGGTCGATGCCTTTGGGCCGGCAACCTTCTCTGAGGTCCGCCTCCACGACCGTTCCGCCCTGGCCATGCAATTTGCCGCCCGCAGGGCCCGGGAGCGCTTTCCAGATCTTCGAGCAGAGCCTGATGCGTCCGGGGTAGACTCCTGCACCACGTTGGTGATCAGCCATGTGCTCAACGAATTGCATCGGGACGATCTGCCGCGACTGATGACAGCCGTGCGGGCTGCGCAATGCGTCTTGTGGTTGGAACCCGGTACCCATGCCTGCAGTCGAGGCTTAATCACCCTGCGTGAGCAGTTGCGGGAAGAGTTTCACATCGTTGCTCCGTGTCCGCACCGTCAGACCTGCGGACTTCAGGTCGCCGGTCGGGAGACCGACTGGTGTCATTTTTTCGCCAAGGCCCCAACCGAAGCCTTTACTGACGGGGAGTGGGTTCAATTCGGGCGTCGTGCCGGGGTGGACCTGCGCAGTCTGCCCTACAGTTGGATGATTCTCGATCGGCGTCCCGTGGCCGAGTGGACTCCGGATCGGGCACGAGTGATCGGGCTGCCTCAGCCTTTCAAGCCGTACACCCGGCTCGACGCCTGCCACAGCGGCGGTGCAGGGGGTGAGGGGGTTGTGAAACGCCTCGAGCTTTTGAAGCGCTCGGATCCGGAGATGCATCGCCGTCTCAAGGAATCCCCGCCTCCGCCGGAGATCACCATGCCTGGTTGATTTCCACCTCGGTATCGACCGATACACTGGGTGGCGTCCGACCGATCCCGCTGTTATTGGTCATCACCAACGCTGCTGTCCGCCCATGCAAACACCGCCCGCCTTCGCCCCCCGGCCACCGCACCTCTGGCAGTTCTTCCGCGCCGGCGGGTTCGATCATGTGAAGCTCCAGACCGGAGCCGACCTCATGAATCTGGACCAGTTGGACCAGAAACTCTGGGTGGCCTTGGCCTGTCCGACCACGGGTATCGAATTCGATCCCAAGACCGCTGCACTCATCGACACCGACGCAGACGGGCGCATTCGAGCTCAGGAGCTCATCGCCGCGATTCGCTGGGCCGGGTCAATGCTCAAGGACTCTGATGACCTCGTGAAGGGGCGCGACGGGGTGGCCTTGTCAGCGATGAATGAAGCCCTTCCGGAGGGGCTCCAGATCCTTGGCTCGGCGCGGGTGATTTTACGTCAGTTAGGCAAGGCCTCGGCCGAGGTTATCACGGTTGAGGATGCTTCGGCGGCGACCAAGAGTTTCGCTAACACTGTCTTCAATGGTGACGGAGTCATTATCCCTGAATCCGCCGAGGAACCCGCGATCCAGCAAGTGGTTCGTGAAGCGATGGCCGCCGTTGGATCGGTGATAGACCGCAGTGGGAAGCCGGGCATCGACGCGGCGAAACTGGAGGAGTTTTTTGTCGAGTTGACCCGGTTTGAGACCTGGGTGGCTGTTTCGGAAACCGATGCATCCCGGATCCTTCCCGCTGGCCCCGGGACGGCCGCCGCGGTGGCCGCGGTGCAGGCGGTAAAGGTTAAGATCGACGACTACTTCGGTCGCGGCCGCTTGGCTGCCTTCGAAGGTCGTCTTTCATTGCTGCTCAACCGCACCGAGGACGATTACAAGGCTCTCTTGACTAAGGACCTGACCTTGTCGGCGCAGGAGGTCTCCGGTTTTCCCTTGTCTCGAATCGTTCCTGGACAACCGCTCTCCTTGGTCACGGGGCTCAACCCGGCCCACGCCGCCGCCATTGCCGTGTTCCGTTCGGCCTCCGTTGGGCCGCTCTTGGGAGACCGCGAGAGCCTTACCGAGGAGGAGTGGCAAACTCTTCAGAACCGCTTGGCTCCTTATACCGCGTGGTTGGGGACCAAAGCCGGAGTCCGAGTCGAGACCTTAGGCATCGCTCGGGTGCGGGAAATCCTTCGGGGGCCGGCCAAAACCACGATCACCGCGCTCATCGCTCGCGACCGCGAGTTGGAGGCGGAGGCGTCCGGGGTCGCCTCGGTCGAAAAACTCGTCCGCTTCCACCGCGACCTGATCGTGCTCGCGTCGAACTTCGTGAATTTCCGCGACCTCTATGACGGCGGCTCACCGGCGATCTTCCAGGCGGGTGTTCTTTACCTCGACCAGCGGTCCTGCAATCTCTGCATCACGGTGGCGGATCCGGCCAAGCACGCGGTGATGGCCAGCCTGGCCGGAGCCTACTTGGCCTACGTCGAGTGCGTGCGCAAGGCGAACAGCCAGAAGATGACCGTGGTGGCTATCTTCTCTCAGGGTGATGACGAGAACTTGATGGTGGGTCGCAACGGGGTGTTCTACGACCGCAAGGGGCTCGATTATGACGCCACCATCACCAAGATTGTGGTCAACCCCATTAGCCTCCGTCAGGCCTTTTGGCAGCCGTACAAGCGCTTCGTCCGCTGGGTGGAAGAGCAAATCGCCAAGCGGGCGTCCGAGGCGGATGCGGCGGCCAACCAAAAACTCACAGCGGCCGCGACGGCGGTGGTGACCAAGGGGGCTGCCCCTGCAGTGGCCGCGAATGTTCCCCAGAAAGTGGACGTCGGCACGGTGGCCGCCCTGGGCGTGGCCTTTGGGGCCATCGGTGGTTTCTTTTCGGCAGTGGCTACTTTGGGTAAAGATCTTTGGTTGCAGGGCGCCTTCGCTATGGTGGGTGCCATCCTGGGCATCATGGTCCTCATCTCGGGACCGTCGCTGGTGATGACCTACATCAAACTCCGCAAGCGGAACTTGGGACCCATCCTCGACGCCAACGGCTGGGCCGTGAACGCCAAGGCGCGAATTAATGTGCCTTTCGGTACCCGTTTGACCGCCATCGCCGAGTTGCCGCCGGGTTCTACCTGCGACCTGGTGGATCCCTTCGAGGAGACCCGCCGGCCGTGGCGTCTGTATCTGGTGCTGGCTCTCACGGCGTCCGTCGGTTGGCAGTGGAGGGCCGGGCGGTTGGATTCTGATTTGCCCGAACGGCTGCGCTATTCCCACGTCTTCCAGTCGAAATCGGAGAAGCCCAGCAAGGATGCGGCCCAGACTGAGACGAATTCACCAGCCAAGCCGGCTCAGACCCCTTGAGTCTTGGAGTCTCCAAGAGGGTGAGACTCCGAAACGCAAAAACGCCGACCGGGTCTACCCAGGTCGGCGTTGCAGCGTCGGGATTTCGGGCGGAGGTCGCCCGGGACGTTAGTACACTCCCTCGACGATGGTCTTTTCCATAGCACCGAACGGGCGCACATCACCCACGCCGTCCCAGGCATAGGGAGGTCGCGGCGCACGGCGGATGGTCTCATCGCGCTCCAAGAACCGCGGCATGAAGAACTCGCGGGTCAGGGTGGTGAGCTCCACGCGGCCGAATTCACCGTAGTTGACCAACTCATCGGTGGCGTTGGGTTGGACCACGCGCAAGACGGCTCTCGGCTGCGGCGCGTAATAGGTCACGCTGAAGTTGTCTTCCGGTTGCAGCGGCACGCTGGCGGCTAGACCCATTAGGGTGTTGCCGTAGGTGGGGTAGAATCCGATGCGTCCCTCGAGCAGTTCCTCGACAATGAAGCGCACTTCCTGGGGCTTCATGGAGGTGCCGCCGCAGAACACGCCGCGGATACCCGCTTCCCAGAGGTTCACCTGCTCGCCCAAGGCCTCCAGCAACTTGGGCGTGGTGAAGAGGCCGCTGACCTTGCGGTGCTTCAGAATGGTTGCGGCCTGGTCCACCACGTGGGCCATGTATTGCTTGGCCACGTCGTACTGCTTGTTCGACAAGAGCTTCTTCACGAAGCGAGGGTCGAGGTCGATGAAGTAGCAGGAGCTGCCGCGGACGTTGGCCAGATGTTCAATGGCCAGGCGCAGACGGCGAGGACCGGTCGGACCCATCATCAGCCAAGCGCCCCCGCGCGGGAAGTGGTCGTCGTTAATCTTGTCGCTGAACTCGGAGTAATCGATCTTGTAGTCATTCCAACCGATGCGCTGCTTGGGCATACCGGTGGTACCACCGGTTTCGAAAATATTGAAGGGCTTGCCCTTGAACTCGGCCGGGACCCAAACCTCGGGCTGCAGGTCGCGCAGTGATTCATCCTGGAAGTGGGAAAATTTCAACAGGTCTTCAAAGCAGGTGATCTCCTTGCGCGGATCCCAGTTTTTTCGGGCCCAATCCAGCCAGAAGGAGCACCCGGTGGCGGGGTTGAAATGCCACTCGATGATCTCCAGCAGGTGCTGGTTGAGTTGGGTCTTGGCGGCGGCGACGGCTTCAGGAGCGACAGTGGGTATGGGCATAAGTGACCTCAGTTTTTGAGAGATTAGTACGCATCCGTACTTTTTAAACCCGGAAAGTGATCCGCGTTGACCGGTTGCTCGCGGTTTCCCGCGTTGCATTCGGGTCTCAGCACTGACGAGACTTCCAGTCCCGCCATGTCCCCTAATGCCCAACTTCCGATCCGAGTTCCCCTGATCGCTGCCCCTGTAACTCCCTTCGCCCCGGACGGAACCTTGGACTTGGGGCCTGTGGAGGCTCTGGCCGCTCGATTGGTTCAGCAGGGTGTAGACGGAGTTTTTGTCAACGGCACCACCGGCGAGAGTCACTCCCTCAGTGCGATCGAACGCTGTCAATTGGCCGAACGCTGGATTTCCATTCTCCGGGGCACGTCTTTGCGGTGCATTATTCATGTCGGCTCCAACTGCCTTCGGGAGGCTCGCGAATTGGCGGTCCATGCCCAGAAATTCGGTGCAACGGGCATCGCCGCTCTGGCTCCGAGTTACTTCAAGCCGGCGGATGTGGAGGCTTGGGTTGAGTCGAGCGCCTTCATTGCCTCTGGGGCTCCTGGTCTGCCCTTTCATGCCTATGACCTGCCGGGCATGACCGGAATCCATTTGGCCTCGGATCGATTTCTCCTTCAGGCCTCCCAGCGGATTCCCACGATGGCTGGGCTCAAGTTCAGTAATCCGGACCTGGTGCTGCTGCAGCGCTGTGTGGAGGCCTTGAGTCCGGGGCAAGAGTTGCTGTACGGGTGCGATGACTTGCTCTTACCAGCGCTCACTCTGGGAGCCACTGGAGCCGTGGGGTCGACCTACAATCTCGC
>JAPLUF010000201.1 GCA_026397755.1 Verrucomicrobiota bacterium | reverse complement strand
CTTGCCCACTCAGACGGTGGCGACCAAGACCGGCTATCAGCAGGTGCTTGACCTAGGCAACAGTGGTCGCGACGCCAACAATTCTGAGGTCATCTCCATCCTCACCGCACAAATCGTTCCCGATGTGCAGGGCGGCATGGCCGATGCCGTCAATCTCAACAACAACCAGAACCCCAAGCGCACGGTGTATCTGGCCACCAAGTCCGTCGGACGCAACCAACCCAACGGCGTGGACGACCTCGGCGTGTACCGCGATCCGTGGGGACATCCTTACATCATCATCCTGGATCTCGACTACGACAGCCGCGTGCTGAGCCCGTTCCCTCTGGTGGCCCCGGGTCGTCCGGCTCAGGCCCGCTTCATTCCGGGCAATGCGCTGGTGATGTCCCTGGGACCGGACGGCAAGGCCGACTTCAACGCCGACCAGGATCACCCAAATAATCGCGACAACATTTACAGTTGGAAGTAAGCGGGCTCCCTGACCCTCGCCCACGGCGACCCCACCTCACATGAAGCTCCAAGGACCCACCGGTTGCAGGGTACCACTGGCCCCACGCCAGCGGTTTGCCGCCTTTACCCTCCTCGAGCTGCTGGTGGTGGTGGCGATCATCGGCCTCCTGGCGGGCATCACTGCCCCGGCGATTCGTGGCATGGTGCAGGGCAAAACTTTGTCGAGTGGGCACCGACAACTCACCGACGATTTGAACCGTGCCCGACAAGAGGCGCTGCGTTTGCGGACGACCGTTTATGTGGTCTTTGCCCCGACCAATGTGTGGCAAACGCGGATGGCCCTCGATGCCCAGATCGAGTCGATGGTCGTGGAGCGCCAGTTGGCCCCGCAGCGGTTTCGCGAGCAGGCCTTGCGCAGCTTCACCAATATTGCTCTTGGCGTGTTTCACTCTTACGCGCTGTTGGTCGAGCGCGAGATTGGTGCCCAACCCGGCCGCAGCCACACCCGCTACCTCGGGCCTGGTTGGCAGACCTTGCCCGATGGGGTCATCCTTTCGCCCAAGTTGTTTCTCCCGGTGCCCTTGGCTCCCACCGACCGGCGGGACCTAGTCCTCCATGAATTGCCGCAGCGGCCGTTTCGATTCCCTCTGGCGGAGTTCCCTGGCGACACCTTACCGGCCATCCCCATGCGCTTCGTAGCCTTCGGTCCCGACGGCCGTTTGGCTCTGGCTGAGATGAATCGCTATTGGGTCCTCAATGGTCGGCCCGAGTTACAACTACCACCCCTGTCTGAGCTCGCCCTCGGTGTGGGGCAGGGCAGCGTCTTCATCTCGCGGGACGCCTCCGGTCGGATTGACCCCACGGTCATGCCCGATGCCATCGAGACCCCACGCGACAACGCCACCAACAACCGGGTGATCGTCTCTAGCCTCACTGGCCGCTCCCGGATCCTCAAACCCGTCCTCCGCTGATGAGAATCCCCGGCCAACCTGTCGCGTCTGTCTCGTGGAATCCCTTGCGGCTGCGGTTCCGCGGTGCCCCCTCCCGGTCCCTTCGCGCCACGGCGGCCTTCACCATGATCGAGATCGCCTTGTGCATCGCCGTGGTGGCGATCGCCATGGTGGCCATTATTGGCGTGCTTCCGGCGGGGCTCAATGTTCAGAAGCAGAACCGCGAAGAGTCGCTGCTCACCCAAGATGCCGAACTGCTGCTCAACGTCTTGCGTGGCGGGCAAACTCGGCTGCAAGACCTGCTGAACTATGCCGACCGCGTGACCCTCGTCCGCCAGTATCGCGACCGAGCGCCCTCCCGGACCAACCATTTTCATGGGCCGCTCGTCCAGGGCACTCCGGCTAGTTCTGATCCGCTGGTGGATGCCTTTCAAGTGTTGGGCCTCATTAGCCGACCCAAGTACACCCAAGAGGCTTCGTCGGTAAGTCGGGGCAATCCTGTGGCCGTCACCAACATTGTTCGCCTAGAGATGCGCTCGATGAGCGGTTCAATGGCCGACCACCCCATCATCCGAAAGAGCGAGCGCCGGACGATGCCCAATGACAAGCGTATCGACTTCGCCTTCCGCTACCTAGTTACCCTCGAGACGGTGACTCGTCAGTCCGTGTTGGTGCCGGGAGCCATTCAGTTACCCTCCGACGCCATGGCCGGCAGCGTCTCCGAGGTTCGCATGATTTTGGAGTGGCCTCTGCAACGCACCGGCACCGATCCCAACCAGTACCGCTTGGGACTCAACCGCCGGGAGTTCCGCACCGAGGTGTTGGGCCAACCGACGCGCTTGCGCGGCAATGTCCCTCAAGATCTCAGCTACTTCGGAGACATCGTCTATCCCTTCAATCCGGTTCCGGAGAATCCGGGGCCTAACGTGATTCACTTCTACCGGTTCCTGCCGGGTGCCCTGTGATCCTATGAACCTTTCCCTTGTTCAAACGGGCACTGTGATGCGCTCCGACTTCCGGCAACCTCGGCGTCGCACCGGAGCCTTCTCCCTGCTGGAGTTGATGATCGCCGTGGGCTTGCTCACGATCATCGTCGCCGCGCTCTATGCGATGTTCGATCAGACCCAGAAGGCCTTCCGGCAAAGCTTGAATCAGGCCGACTTGTCCGAGGGCGGTCGCTCGGCCCTCGACCTCATGGTGCGCAATATTGAGCGGGCCGCCTCCCCGCAAGTGGATGACGCGCTGCACCTGGTGGTGCGCCCCGCCAATGCGACCGGCTACGAACTGGTGTTCGCCGGGGATGCTACTCAAGCCAATCGCACGCAACCGCTGCGCTTCGACGAACTGTTTTTCACTTATCCGGCCAGTGGCGGACGTTGGCATGTGGGCGGTCTCTTCATTGGTACTCTCGATGCAGGTCCCGTGGTCTCCACGCCAGTGACGGGCCTGGCTTCGCTCTACCTGTACGACGAGGCGCTGCCCAACTCCAACCTCGTCCAAGTGCTCGATGGTCAAGGTCGCCTGGGGGCCCGTTTGCGAGATCTGGCCTCACCGGCCACGGTTCCGCCTTATCGACTCACCGGCACTGCGGCGCTGCGGACAAACCTCATCACCGGTCGCCTCTGGGTTCCGACGTATCCCGCCGGCGAGACCCGCGAAGCCCGTCGCGATGCGGTCAAACT
>JAPLUF010000304.1 GCA_026397755.1 Verrucomicrobiota bacterium | reverse complement strand
GTGTTCGGTGTGGACATGCCCATTTTTGAAAAGCGCCGCTTCCAGCATGGGGCCATTTCAAAGGAAACCCTCCACCAACAATTCCCGGCCCAAGAGGCCCGGTATCGCCGTGAATTCATGGCCTTGTATTCCTAAGCCCGCACAAACAAGGGACAGCCAGACAGGGACCAGACCCCGAAGCTCTTTAGAATCATTATCCGGCCAAAGCCCTTCGAGTTCACCAAACCTCGCGAGTCACCCAAGATGATCCTCTCGCGATCTTGGCACTCTCACTCAATCGGCCAACGGCGGAAATTCCGAAGCTTGTTGGGATTTATCCTGATTTAAACTCAGGAGTTTTCTCTCGGCCTGAGAACGATTGTGAACCCCCAATTTGACGTATATTCGCCGAATGTAAGTCCGAACAGTCGCATAAGTCAGTCCCATGGCTTCGGAAACATGCTTCACCGAGTCGCCGGTGAGAGTCATCTGCCGCATCAACTCGTTCTCCTTGGCAGTCAACTCCGGCAAGTCTTGAAACTTCTGATGCTCCTGCGGCCCGCGAAATCGCCAGACTTCGAGCAGGCGACGGGCAATCTGGGCATCTAGCGGTGAGCCGCCGCCGGCAGCCAGTTTGACCCCTTCAACGATCGACCGCCAACCAGAGCGTTTGAGCATGTATCCCACAGCACCGCTACTCAGCGCCTCGCGAATGGTGGCATCATCCTCGAAAACAGTCAGGATGATGAACGAGCTCTGGGTCATCGTTGGACTCAACGCCCGAAGCACATCGATACCCGTGCCATCGGGAAGCCCTAGGTCCAGCAGGACGATGTTCGGTTGCCAGAGTGGCAGTCGTTTTAATGCATCTTGAACGGTTCGAACCCCGCCCTGGAACTCGAACTCCGGCTGGTGCTTCAGGCATGCGGCGAGCGTTTCACCAAAACCGGAGGAATCCTCCACCATGGCTACCTTGATCCGCGGCTTGTCCCAGAGCATTTCGGGATAATCAGGAATCTTTACTGGTTCAGTCTTGGAGACCTTCATAGGACAGATCGAGGGACTAGGAGGTCGATAACGGAATGGCCGGGTTGGGAAACCAAGGAAACCGAGCCACCAAAATCCTCCACCCTGCTCAACAAACCGGACAGACCACCGCCCAACGCAAGAGCGGATTGGACGGCGAACCCGCCGCCATTGTCCTCGATTTTATAACAAATCCAATCCGCGCTGACCCTCAATTCGATTTCAATCTGGGTCGCCCCTCCGTGTCGAACGGCATTTCGTGTCAACTCTTGAGTTGCAGCGATAAGCAACTGCCGAACCGATCCACTGATCTCAACATCGCCTTCGCCCAGGATTTTGAAATCCAAACCCACTAAACAGACATTGAGATAATTGCGGGCCAATCGCTCGATATGTCCACCTAGGTCGATGGCCCGTTCCGACACATCTCGCAGAAGCCATACCAGATTGTCTAGTGCCTCCGTGGCCTCCACCGACCGGGAATGAACGCGATCGATCGTCAGATTGACCGGCATCTGCATCTCCCGGTTGAAGATCACTTGCTCGACGAGCAATTGGATCTCGCTCAGTCGATTGCCTATATCATCGTGCAACGTCCGAGAGATGCGAACCCGATCGCTCTGAATTCTGTCCAAAGTCCGAAGATGAACCCTCCGCCGTTCGAGACTTGATCCATACAATTGCCATACCATCAATGCCCCGAGCAAAATGAATGAACCCAAGATGCTCACCCTCCATGCAACGGGAATATTGGCGGATTGATCCACCTCCACCCGAGTCGTATGGCTTGGACCCCACGCCCCTCCAGGCAGTTTATTCTGAATGCGTAGGGAAAACTGTTTTTTTGAAGGTCCAATGATGCGGAAAGAGTCGGCCACGCCCAATTGAATCCAGGAATGATCGTCTTCCAAGATGGAGTAGCGAACTAAAGGCGGTTGCAACGTGGCCGTCAGAGATCTCCGGAGGCTCACCTGCGAATCGAACCCCTCGGGAATGCAATCAATCGTCTTTTCATGGGAGTCGTTGGAAGTTCCGCCCAAGCTAGGGTGGATCACTACGCTTTGAATGGCGGGGAGTTGCTCACCGACATCCGATCTGTCCTGTCGCACCAGCAAGACACCTTTGGTGGAGGGCAACGCCACTTCTCCGGAAGGCAGGACCCACGGGGCGGCGCTGCGTTTCGAGGTTAGTTGGATCTCTGACAAGATGGAGAATTGGACCAAACGCCCCACGGGCTCCAGCGTGCCTGTTGAATGCGCATGCCCCCGGTCCAAGGCCAACTCCCGATCTATCCACGCCGAATTCAACTCCAAGATCCCGGCATCCGTCGCCAACCAGAGATTTGACTGGAGATCCTCAAAGACCTTCGAGTGCATCTGGAGAAACACACCCTGTTTGGGGCCGAGATAAGCAGCTTTTCGCCCACTCCATATGGCCACTTCAGAGCTCCCAACGACCGTCAATCGGCCCTGACGGTCCACAAACAATGACTGTGGATTCCGCAACGTTTCCAACTCCAGAGGTACCGGTTCCCAATGCCCACGATCCCAGCAGCGCAATTGATCTCCTGCGATGACCCATAACAGATTTGTTTGGACCGCCAAGTCAAAGACCGGTTTTCCCACGGGAATGACGTCGGGTTGGGTCGCATTCGGGAGCAAGTGCAGTAGTTCTCCTAAATCGGTACCCGCCCAGATTCCGCCGGAGCTATCCACAGCGAGAGCTTTTACCGAAGCAGTTCCCACCATCCCCGAATGATCGTGACCGGAGACACACCTCCCCTCGCCATCGATGAGCATCAGAAGGTTACCGCCTCCGACCACCAACCCCCGAGGTGAAGGTACCAGAACATTGACATAGGTCCCGCCTTGGAGGACTAGCGGCGCCTGAGGGAGCGGGCTGAGATGATCCCCTTCCCGGACAAACAAACCGTGTGCCCCGGCCGCAGCCCACAACCGATCTCGGGAATCCCCAGCAATATTCTGGATATGAAACACTTCCCGTTCACCGATTTCCTGAGCCTGCAGATTTTTAACCCCGTCGAGTTTATTCACCGTGGTTGGGGCCGTTGGGGTCAGCAGAAGATTGGAATCCCGACAAATCAGCCGAAGCCCTGACTCCTCTGTTCCTACCCACCAATTGCCCAAGGCATCCTCATGGATAGCCCGAATGGGCTCCGGGTGGGTGACAATCCGAAACAACTGCGGATCGGACCGGAGATCCGTGAACCGATACAGCAACCCGGACTCGGCTCCTATCAACAGTTCCCCGCGCAAGGTCTCATGGAAGCAGTGTGCCAATGGAGCTTTCGCCTCCTTGGATGGAAACGCCGTCCGCCACTGTTGGCTAGTGCGTTGAACCAATAGAGCCTCTCCCGACTGGGTCAGGATGGACATCCAGATGCGCTGCTGCCGATCTTCGAAAACCTCACACCAGCGGACACGGGCGTCGGACGGAAGCGCTCCGGAAATACGATCCCATCCTTGCTGTGTTCCTCGCCAAAGATTTCCCTGATCATCGACTTGGAAGACACCGCCCTCGCGAGCTCCCCACAAGGCCGGCATCAGTTTCAGAGATTCTCTATCAGGGACAGGCCCCGGCGGCAAAACCGCCTCCAGGCTTCCAAACCGGCCCCGAATCACCGTGCCGTTCTGCCACCACACCCAATTCTTGCCATCCTTCACCACATCGCTCGATGAAAGTTCCTCCTTCTGATAGCCTCTGATGGGGTGAGGCTTGATACAGTAGGCCACCCCTTGGCCTTGGAGCCATGTTTGGCCATTGCCATCAAAAAAGACCCGCCGAACCGGTTGATCGCTCAGACTTTCGAGCCCCTCTGGAACAAAGAACCGGGCCCCATCAAACGCGCGGAGTCCAAATCGGGTAACCACCCACAACAACCCATCGGGTGATTGATCCAAGTCCAGAATAGATCCACCCGGAAGGCCATCGCGCTCGCTCCAATGGGAATTCAGATATGGCTTGGATACCGGACGCTCCATTGGAACTGCTGCCACCGGCTCGGCCCGACCCAGTCGCGACAAAACTACGCACAAAAACAGCGACAAGAGACACCCTCGCAAGATTCGGATCAGTGAACCAAATCTGTGCAAGGTCCGCAGGGAACTCGAGTCAGAGGGCACGGTCTGAGAATGCGGATCCAGAGGCGCAGGATTCCGATCCCGGAAATGCGGCAATGGGTGGTTCATTCGTTTTCCGACCGGATGGCTCAGTCGCACGAAAACACGCGGTCTTGTGTCTCCTTCGGCCTCTCCCTGCCTTTCCAAGCCATGAGTTCAAACGACCTTCGATCGGGATGTCCACAAAAGAATACGTCAAAATCTTCAAACTGCACCCAACACCGCCTCAAATCGTAACCTAAACCGCAATTTCAACCCTTTCGTAAGTCAATGCCAACGAAACCTCAAAGGAGCATTACTGCTTTTGTGGATCTTCCGTTACAGAGTTTTGTTGGGTATTTTAGTAATCGGTTTCAGCCTCATCCTCTCGTTTCGGGCGCAGCTAAAGCAATCCAGACGGTCTGATGAGACTCGACTTTATTTATCATGCACAGCACCTCAATCACCCTCGGAAAGGACCTCAAGGGGCAATCCATTTATCTTTGGTGGTTTTTGCAGGAACACCCCTTGGAGCGGCAGTGCCTACTCGATATGTACCCGGCAAGTCGTAGGTGGTTGGTTCGTCTTCTTCTGTCCACCCGCTGGATCGCCTTGCTGGAAACCGAAATCAACGTCGCGGCAGGACTCACAGTAATCAGCGCCCAAGACCGCTTCAACACCCTGAAATCGATATCGGATGCCTACCTCCGAAGACCGGTTGCTAACGGGTTCCCTCGTTGGGCCATGAGGGTTCTGAATGCGGACCCTATGCTATTGAGTAAATAAATCTTTGCTTTTTTGATTATTAAATTATACTAAAACATAATATTATATGTATCGCTCCGCCAGATCCCCTGAAACTTCTTCGGAAGCCACCGTCCGCCTCTACAACTGGACGCTCATCGAATCCAAGGCCGGCCTCCGTCTCAAAGGCTACGCCACTGACCCGGCTCGGAGCGAGCGAGGCAAGCTGTTGCTGACCGCCCCATTGGTCGGACGCATCGGCCAATATCTTCTCTCCCAGAAGGGGTGCCTGTACCGATTGGAATCACCGGCCACCAATGATCTGGAAAAGCAGACCTCCATGCGGGCTACCTTGGAGCAAATCAAGCCCGTGGGCGACGACCCCAGCAGCCCCGGCCGCGTTCTCCAGACTATTGTCGCTGACCAAGACCCCAAGATTCGGACTTTTCTGACGGAACTGTGCCACGCTCAAGGACTCAACGTGCACGAAGCCGATTCCGCCGAACAGGCGGTGGACCTCATTCTTCAAGGCAAGGGTGACGGAGCCATCCTCCGCATCTTCGGCAACGGGGCTCTGGGCGTGCCAGTTTTCCGGATGTTGACGGCTGTTCAGTGGCCGCGGAAAACGCTCTTCATCCCACTAGAAACCATCTCCAACTGGGTGGAGATCCAGAACACCATCGAGAGCGGCACGCCGGTCGCCTACGCAGAGTCGAGGCGCATGTCCTTGGCGATCGAAGCCCTGCTGGATGGTCGGATCGGCCTCTCACGGGATGTTCTCGTCGAGAGCGCTCCCTCTCCTCTCAAGAGCATCTACCCGCTTTCCGACCGGGAGCGAAACATCGCCGCGATGCGGGGTGCCGGCGTCCCCTGCCAAGATATTGCCGATCAACTCGGTTTGTCGGTGAACACCGTCTATGCGCACACACGGAACATCGCCCGGAAAACTCGCCCCCTGCGCGGAAGCTTTGCGGCGGTCACAACAAACCTCGACGACGCAGTGGTTGCTTGACGCTGGATTCAGGTAGCGATTTAGACTCCCATGTCCGGAACAAGCTATGGGAGCCATTCAATTTGGGACCGATGGTTGGCGGGCCATTATCGCCGAAGACTTTACCTTTACCAACCTGGACCGCGTGGCCCAGGCGACAGCAGATTATTGGCAGGCCAACCCGGCTCCTGGCGTCCACGGGAACCGGGCCGTCGTCGGTTATGACCGGCGTTTTCTTTCCCCAGAATTCGCAGCCCGAGTGGCCGAGGTGTTGGCCGGCAACGGCTTCACCGTCACATTGACCGACCGCCCAACGCCCACGCCCAGCATATCCTTCGAAGTAAAACGCCAGAAGGCCATCGGTGGCGTGATGCTGACGGCCAGCCACAATCCAGCTGCATTCAACGGATTCAAGCTCAAGGCTTGGTATGGAGGCTCTGCTGAACCGACCACCTGCAAGGCAGTGGAAGGGCTTCTCGACCGAAACCCGGTCCGCTCCATCCCTCTGCCCCAGGCTGTGCGGTCCCGTTTGGTTTCGGTCCGAGACATCCGTGGGGCCCACTATGCCGCCCTTAAGAAACTGGTCGATTTTCCACTCATCGCCGCATCCGGGTTAAAATTCGCGCATGAGGCCCTGCACGGGGTGGGCGCCGGTTGCTTCGATGAACTCTTGGCGGGTACCACCTGCCGGGTGACCACCCTCAATGCCGAGCACAACCCAGGCTTCCCGGGCATTAATCCCGAGCCCATTGCTCGGAATTATATCCGATCGATTCCCTTCCTCCAGAAACACCCCCACGACCTTTGCCTAGTCACCGACGGGGACGCCGACCGAGTGGGCGGATTGATGGGAAATGGAGCACCACTAACCACCCACCAGATCATCTGTCTTCTGCTCCGGCACTACGTCAAAAACCGGGGCATGACCGGAAAGGTGGTCAAGGCGCTGACCACGACCTCCATGGTAGATCACATGTGCGCGCAACTGGGTCTTGAACTCATCGAGACGGGCGTGGGCTTCAAATACATCGCCAGCGAGATCCTCAAAGGCGGCGTTCTTCTCGGCTTCGAGGAGAGCGGCGGCATCGGTTTCCCGGGCCACATCCCGGAACGCGACGGCATCGCCGCCGGACTCGTCCTATTAGAAATGCTGGCCATGGAGCGCAAACCCTTGAAAGTCCTACTCCGCGAATTGGAAAAGGACTTCGGGCCGCACCGATATGCCCGCATCGACACCACTTTCCCGCTGGAGAAGCGTTCAGCACTAATGAGCTTCTGCTCAGAACACCCCCCGGCCCGCCTGCTGAAGTCAAAACTCGCCACGGTGAAGGCCTACGACGGGGTGAAGTTCATCGCTCAGGACGGATCCTGGTTGATGCTGCGCGGTTCTGGGACCGAGCCCATCCTCCGAATCTACGCCGAGGCCAAAACCGACGAAGATGCCCAAGCCCTCCTCCGGCAGGGAGTTCGGTTAACCCGCAAGGTCTGATCGCCCCCCGAAGCCTGGTCAGTACCCTCCGAGCGCGGCGGAGTGTCCGTTCACGATAGCCACACCGGAACTGGTGCCCAGACGATTGGCTCCGGCTTCCAGCATCGCCAAGGCTGTAGCTGTATCCCGGATGCCGCCACTTGCTTTAACGCCGAAAGCCGAACCCACAGCTTGTCGCATCAAGCGAACGTCCTCGACGGTAGCCCCGCCGGAACCAAATCCGGTGGAGGTCTTCACGAAGCGAGCTCCTGCCTCGACGCTGAGCGAGCAGGCACGGATCTTTTCTTCTTCCGAGAGCAGGCATGTCTCCAGAATGACCTTCACCCATACCCCCTGAGCAGCCTCCACCACATCCCGAATCTCCCGAAACACGGCGCGGTCATCTCCGTCCTTGAGCCGACCAATATTGAAGACCAGGTCGATTTCCTGAGCCCCGAGATCGATAGCCACCTCGGTCTCATACCGTTTGGCATCACTGTCCATAGCACCGAGGGGAAATCCGATCACCGCCGCCACCTTCACTTCCGAACCTTCCAGCAAAGCAGCGGCCTGAGCCACCCGACTGCCGTGAACACAGACACTCCAGAACTCGTGTTCCAGCGCCTCGGCGCAAAGTTTGGCAACGTCCGCCGCCCGCGCCTCTGACTTGAGCAGGGTATGATCGATGTGACGGGCCAGATCGCGAGCGCTCCATTGCATTGCGCCAATGTCCCGATCCTCCGCTACGGGTTCAAGCTTGCAAGGGAGCCTGTCCCTTGGAAGGGGCCTGTCCCTTGGAAGGAGCCTGTCCCTTGGAAGGAGCCCTTGGAAGGAGCCTGTCCCTTGGAAGGGGCCCTTGGAAGGAGCCTGTCCCTTGGAAGGGGCCTGTCCCTTGGAAGGGGCCTACGCACCCTCTACGCCACTTTGTAGCACTAAAGTTTAAACACTGTTCAGGAGCCTGTCCCTTGGAAGGGGCCTGTCCCTTGGAAGGGGCCGTATGGATGCAAAAAGGCCGGCCTCTGGGATGAGGCCGGCCCTGTCTAGCTGTTGACCGAGCGCGCGGTGGCTCAGTGGTTCAGAACTTCTTGCTCAACTCGATGTAGTAGAAACGGCCGCGCAAGTCGGCGAACTGACGAGCAACGTTACTCTCGAAGGCCGAGAAGACAGCCGGCGGGCGCTCGTCGAACACATTGTTGATACCAAAGCTGAGGTTGGCTTCCACCTTCGGGATGGTGTACCGCGTGCGAAGGTCGATCGTGTTGTAGTCACGACCCGAACGGGTGTCGGGAGCGTTCCCATCGATCGTCTCGTAGTTCTGTCCGCTCTGATCTTCACGATAGGCAGAGGTGAAGTTCCAGGCGACAGCAGCATAGTAACGCTCGTACTCTCAGGCCACCGACGCCGTGGCGCGGTATTCGGGAAATCCAACATCAGACATGGCTGCGCCGGAGGCCCAGAAACTTCCAAGGTAATCGATCGGAGCCGAACCTGGGAAATTTTCCATGTTCAGCGACAACACCTTGGTGGCATTGCCAGCCAGGAAGAACTTACCCATTGAGGTCTCGATCTCTTGGGTCATCGACAAGTCGAGACCGTCGGTCGAACGGGTCCCCGTATTGATCGGACCCACGTTGCGGATCTGGTCGATATCGCCGGTCGTCGGATCCACGGCTACCTGGGCACCCAGGGGATTGGCCGCGCTCGGAGTCGCAGAAGCCCCGTAAGGGTTCTTGGCATTGCCGGAGCCACCGTTCATGGCCCATTGGTTGACAATGTACTGCTCGCTCGAGAACGGAATGCCCGTCTGAGTGATCTTGTAGTAGTCAAGACCCACGGTGAAACCCTTGAGGAAGTTCGGGGAGAACTTCGCTCCAATGAGCCAATTCTCGGCCTGTTCGGGCTTCAAGTTGGGGTTGTTGACGGCAAGAACGCCATTCTGGGGCTGGGTTCGGATCTGAGTGATCGGATTGTAAACCTCAGGATAATCCTGACCACCCGCCGGCTGATAAATCGAACTCAGGGACGGGGCGATGAAACCCTGACCGTAAGATCCGCGGATCACCACCTGCTTTTCGATCGGCTGCCAACGGAAGTTCACGCGCGGCTTAGCACCGGTATCACCCACATCGGAGAACTGCTCATAACGGACCGCAGTTCCCACGGTGAAGGATTCCATGCCGGTGAACTTGAGATCGTTACCAAAGATGGGTACCTGAACCTCGCTATACACGGCGTCGGTCTGGCGGCCGGCAGCCCACTTGACGGCCGTGTTGAACGGAGCCACCGAGCCATTTTGAAGAGCGAAGTCCGGGGCGATGTCCACGGAATCACGACGGGTCTGGGCACCGAGGGAGGCTTGGATAGCCCCACCGGGCAAGTCGAACACTTCGCCGCGTACCAAGCCATCAAACTGCTGGGTAACATAAGCGTTCTGCTGGGTGGCCGAACCCTTGAAGCCGTTCAGGATGTTCGCTGAATTCACCGCCGAGGTGCCATTGAGCGGAGTATAACCGAACGGATTGAACGCGGACGATGCGTCACCGGAATTCAGAGCCGCCTGATACTTATCGGTCAGCACGCCGCCCGTGATGACGGTGTCGTTCTGGGTGCGGTCGTACAGAAAGGCCGTTTCCCAGTTCCAGGTCGATTCACCGATGCGACCACGGAGGCCGGCCACGGTATGAATGCTCTGGTACAAGTCGTTGTAAATGCGGGGACCGTTTTCAACCGGGCGATAGGTGATGTTGAATTTATCGCCAGCGGGGCTTCCGGGGAAAACCTGCTGCCACCAGTGGTTGCCCGAAGACATCGTATACCCGCCCAGAGGACCCGGGGCCAGGGTGTACGACGACTTGTTGCTCATGTAGTAAGCGTCCGCGAAGGCCTCGAGATGCTCTCCGAAGAGTTGGTGAGCTACGGAGGTGTCGAAGCCATAGCGATCGTGCGGACGATAAGCCGTGGTGTAGTAGCCGTAGGGGAAGCCGGCACCGGTTCCCGGGACGAGGCTTTCATTGCCACCGTAACGCAACTGGGCACCCGCCGGAAGAACTCCACGCAAGGCGGCCTCGGCTGCGGTGCGGGCCGCGGTGACTTGTGAGGCAGCCGTCGCCTTGGAAGTATCCACATACGCGCTGGGGTCGAACTTATTACCAGCCACCACGATGGGGAATTGAAGTCCACCCACGCTCACCGAAGCCGGCACCGGACCCGTGAAGGACGGAACCTGCGAGGCATTGGTCAGGCCTCGGGTATTCGAGAAGGCCGGGGTCCAGCGCAGGGCGATGCCATTGGCCACGCTCAACGCGTCTCCAGAAGCGCTGGTCACCGAATGGGTGCCAAAGCTGCGCTTGTTGAAGAAAAGACCTGGATTAGAGGTGCCCGAAACGTTGCTGCCAGAAGGAAAACTGCGATCGCGGTCGATGCTCAGCAGGTCGTTGGCAGAATTGTATTCGGCAGAGAAAAACGCCCGAGTCTTCTCGTTGGAAGTGCCGAAATTGACCTGGAAACGGCGCTGGGAGATGTCCTTGTCCATCGTGTTCCCGTAGAACGCGCTGAACTGGGTGCCCTGGAAGTTCTTCTTGAGCTTAATGTTCACCACGCCCGCGACGGCATCCGTACCGTAGATGGCGGCGGCGCCGTCATTGAGCACCTCGATGCTCTCGATGGCCGCCTGGGGAATCATATTCAGGTCGGAAGTCGAGGTACGACGACCGTCCACCAGAAGCAGTGTCGCGTTGCCCGGAAGCCCACGAAGACCCACGAAGGACTGTCCCGAACCGCCATTGCCGTATCCTTCGTTGAGGTTTCCGGTACCACCCATTTGAGGTAACTTGAGGCGAAATACATCGCTCAGATTGGCGAACCCACCATTGACCGGTGAGGCCATGTCGATGGCAGTGACAGATAAAGATCCTTCCGCCTCGGCTCCCGAAAGGAGGGATCCGGTGACGACCGTAGACTCGAGAGTCTTGGCCGCAGGATCAGCGTTCTGGGCCCAAAGAGCAGGGACCGTAATCAATTGGGATCCGAGCCCGACCGTGATAGCACTACGGAGAACTGTGCCCCGGAACTGGCGATAGTTGTGGTACGACATAGGTTGGTTGGTCTAAAACATCCCGGTCACATTTATTTGACAAAGGGGATTTAAACTACGGAAAACCCGCTTCGCAATCGGCGCAAGCGATTTTGTTTGAGAACGAGCAAAAAAACTTTCTACAGACCCGGTCACAGGCAAAACGACAAAATCGTCCGGTTGAGCGCCACGGCCGTTGACAGTTTTCCAAGCACCAACCTAGTGTCCGCCCAACAACTCTTTTTCATGTACCGAGTAGCCCTTATCCTTGCCGTACTGGCCGCCATCGGAAGCTTGGCGCTGAGCTTCACCGTCACCAAACCCAAGATCGAAGGCTTGGTTCAGGAGCGCACCGAACTCCAGACCAACCTCGCCGCTTCTGAAGCCGCCAAGACCGAGGCTGAAAAAAAGGCCAAGGTAGCCACGGCAACGGCCGACAAGAAAAGCTCGGAACTCGCTGCCACTCAGAAGGAATTAGAGGCAGCCACCTCGACCGCAGCGACTCAACAAGCTCGCGCTGACAAATACTTCGCTGATTACAACAAGACCTTGGCCGACAAGAACACCGCCCAAGAGCAGTTGGCCCGGTGGAGCGGTACCGGCCTCAATCCTGATCAAATTCTAGCCATGAAGGTCGAATTGAAGGCCTCAAAAGAGTTGTCCAGCGTGCTGGTCGACGAAAAATTCATTTTGCAGCGCAACGTTGCCGCACTGAAGAACAAGCTTTCCAAGTACGAGGACGAAAACCGCGTTGTTTCCATGCCCGGCCTCAAAGGATCTGTTCTAGCAGTGGATCCGAAGTGGGAGTTCGTGGTTCTCAATGTCGGCTCTCAGCATGGCGCCTTGGAAGGTGGTCTGCTGATGGTGCGCCGGGGTGACAAGTTGGTAGGTAAGGTCAAGATCGTCACCGTGGAAGCCAATCGCTGCGTCGCCAACGTCCTTCCGACTTGGAAACAGGGGGATGTCGCTGTTGCCGCCGGTGATCAGGTGCTGTACTGATCCGTCCATGAAGTCACTCACTCAGCAGTGGAAAGGGGTCGTATTGGCTGGAATGGTGATAATGCTCCTGTCTGGCTGCAGAACGGAAGATGAGCTCATCGGCCGTCCTTGGAACACCCCCAAGTCTTGGGAGTCAGGCCTCCCTTCGGCAATGACCGAGGGTCGCTAATCCGAGATTTTGGATTTAAAACCTGCTGAAAACTTGCTCGGAATGGTTCAAAGGGTGACCCGGCTGGAAATCGACGACTTTTCACCCGATCAAGTCGTTTCTTCCGAAACCGCTACATTCGAAACCGCTACATTCGAAACCGCTGAGGACGCAGCCAATTCCTATCAATCACCTTCGGACCGGCCGTTGATTAAACCCGAGTTCTGAATCAGCCAAACCCTTCCGGCCGAGCAAAACCAGATCCCGCTGAGGTCAACTTCCCATTTACCTTGACCGGGCAGTGATCTTCCACCCATCCTCCGGATCCGTCCAAAAGGCTTCTCAATGTTTGCGCAGATCAAAGGTCTCTTCTCGAACGATATCGGAATCGACCTCGGAACCGCCAACTCCCTCGTCTATGTGAGGGATCAGGGAATCGTATTGCGCGAACCCTCAGTGGTGGCCATCCAAGCCGGGACAACCAATGTTCTAGCAGTCGGAGAAGAAGCCAAGCGCATGCTAGGCCGAACCCCCGGCAACATCGTCGCCATCCGGCCCATGAAAGACGGCGTCATCGCCGACTTTGAGATCACCGAGGCGATGCTTCGGCACTTCATCCAAAAGGTACACCACCGCAAGCTCATCATGCCTCGAGTGGTCGTCGCCGTACCCTCGGGCATCACCGAGGTCGAAAAACGGGCCGTAAAGGACTCTGCCACCCACGCTGGGGCCCGCGAAGTGTACCTCATCGAGCAACCCATGGCTTCCGCTATCGGAGTAGGCCTGCCGGTGCACGAACCCTCAGGCAACATGATTGTCGACATCGGCGGTGGCACCTGCGAGATCGCGATCATCTCGCTGGCAGGCATCGTCTTCAGCCGCAGCGTCCGCGTGG
>JAPLUF010000261.1 GCA_026397755.1 Verrucomicrobiota bacterium | reverse complement strand
GCGCGGGCGCGCTGCGACGATTCTGGAACAAGTTCAGACTGCGGTGAAACGCTGGCCGGAGTTCGCTGCTGCTGCGGGAGTACCCGATGAGTGGCGGGACAAGATCCAGAGGACCCATCGCCTCACGTTCCCGAAGGCGTGAGCCTCGAGGGTGTGGGCTTCACTAGACCGAAGACTGGGGCGAGCACTCTTACCAGCACTCGCATCGAATGATTGGTGGCAGGCGTGTTGCGGCGGCACAGGAGCCGAAATAATCTGAGCGATCTGCTGGCGAAATACGGCACCGGACCTCGGCGGTGGATAATTTCAACTATAGGTAGACTAACGGTAAACTATAGGATTACTCTCAGATCGTGGCTCATCTTGAATTTGCTTATGCCGCGCCCAGTCGCGCCACTTTGCCCGCTTCGGTAACGAAGGCCCTCCCCAGCCCAGAGTGGCATGTCACATCCTGCAAGCTTGATGCCATCGCGCAACTCACCACTCCGCCTGACTTCATGTGGGTTGATTTCGGTAAGGCTCCCAAGCTGAATCTTGCCTTTGCCCAAAGCGTGCTCACGCACTTGGCCGGCTTGCAGGAGTCCAAGCGGGAACATCCTTTCTTCTTCTTCTCCGGCAGTGCGCTGCCTGTGGCCGTGCACGAGGCCTTGGTAGAGCGTATTTATGCTACTTTCCACGACCCGTCGAATGTCGTCGCTGATCTCGTCGGCCAGCCCGACCTGAGAGCCGCGTTTGCCAAGTTCCGCGCCCAGCGCAAGTTCCGTGTTAAGCGGATCCAATCCGCCATCAAGCCGGTCGCTCCGGTCGTCAGCGTGGCCAACGCCGACCTCCGCTCCGTGCGCGGCCGCCTCTCAATCAAGCCTATTGCTGGGATTTTCGGTATGGATGTCATCGAGATCGGTCGCCTCATCGGTCGCAACAACAAGGCTGCGCTCAGCAAGACCCCCGACGCCGATTCGCTCCAAGAGCTGCTTCAGCCCTTTTCCGACATCGCGTTGCTTCGAGCCCCCGACTTCGGCGACGAGCAATTCAGAAAGTGGCTCAACGCACCCAATGAGAACATGCGCAACCGTGCGCCCATCGTGTGGATTCGCGAAGGCCGCGTGCTGGATGTCGCTGGCTTCGTTTACGGCATCCTTTCTGGCCAACCTACCTGAATGACGCCTGATTTTTCCAAGCTTCTTCAGGCGCTTCCGGTTTGCCCCCCGATCACGGCCAAGCTACGGCGCTTCGTTTCCAAGGATGCGTTCTCCAGCCGCACCCCGCCAAATTTCCTCTACACCACCGGCTATGCCTATCGGGTGAACACCGTCGCCTCGCTCGCCCTTTACGGCGCGGAGGATGCCTCCACCGCAGGAGCGGAATGGGAGCGGCATGCCAATAAATCTCCGCGCCTGCTCACCCAAGTTCTCTAATTCATCGACTTGAGTGTCCCGGTCATTGACCTCGGGGATTTCGACGTCCTTGCCGCACTCCAACTCACCGAGGCCGATTTGCAGGCCCCATGGGAGTTCGAGCCTGCTCCCACCAAGCTCCAACGTTTCGGCGATGCGGTAGCCCGACAGCAAAGATTCGGTGCCGTCCGTTTCCCATCCGACGCCGCACGCGCGCGAGGATTTAGAGGCTTCAACTTCGTCCTGTTCCCCTCTGCAATCGTCGCGCCCATGTCCGTCGTCATCCGCGATGACCCGGGCGTCGAGATCTAGCGTTGGCCCTCTCCCTAAACCCTCACCGTCTCTCTTCAAGGTAAACGCACGGTGAACTCCGTGGTTTCGAATCCGGCCTGAAACTAAGTGACCGGGGACGCAACTCTTCGGAATCCCGATCAGGGAACGATTACTCGATCAGACTCAGCTGCTGTTACTAAATCAAAGAGGCCAATGGATGTTCTGCCGGGGTCACCACCCTCGGCGACGTAACGTTGAGTTTGCCCCTTGCGAAGTCCGGAAGTGGGTGACGCTCGATCTTGCACCTCAATCCGCCAAGGACCGTTGGTAGTCCGGGGGCGGATCGCCATAACCGGCGCGACGACGGGCCAAGGCTGGAGCCACGATATCCCGTCCGACATCCAAGGGGGCCTGCCAGAGTTCCCGCCACAGGCGCACCGAATTGGTGGGATACAGGTTGGGGGATTCCTCTTCGAACGCCGGTCGAAACAGGTCCACGGCATTCTGCAATTCTTGGGTCAATTCTTCCTGGGTGGGGTGCCCGGTGAGGTCGATTACCCGCCGGAAGGCCAAGAGATCCTTGGCATCGAGGCGCGCCAATTTGGCGATCAGAATATCCAAGGGATGCGGAATGGCCACCGTGATGTGCCCCAAGGATACAACCTTCGCCCGCTCAGCCATCAATGGGGTGGTGCGAAAGCTGAGCCGGTAGCCGAGTTCCAGGTAGAGATCGGCCTGTCCCTTGCCGAGACCCAGGCTGCGGATTCGCTCATGATGGTCCTCATCGTCGTTGGAAAACAAATCCACGTCGGCGCTGGTCCAGGAACGGTTTAGCGTCAGTTGGAGCGGCGCTGAGCTGAAGAGGATGAAGTGGAATTTGCGGTCGGTTGGCAACCCGTCGAAAAAGGTGCGCAGCAACCGCCCGGCCGGCGTGCTCCAATCCACCTCACCGCGCCACCAGTCCCAGGTTTTGGTCGAACTCATGTTTGCGGTCTCCGATGCGGCGTCCCTGGTATCGGATGGAATAAATCCCCTGTTGGATCAGGCGGTTGGTGACTTCCGGATCGTGAGCGAGCAGTCGCCCGATGCGCTGATCACGGGCCGTCATGCGCCCAGCCTCCTTCCGGAACAGGATGCGGGCAGCGAGGCGAGATTTCCGCCACGGCCGGTCTGTATCGTCGCCCGAGATTCGCATGCGTTTGTTAATCTGACCGATCTTGCGGATGATTTCAACCCGCCTCCACCACTCGGGAAATCGGCGAATCGGGGTCAGGGAACGATTTTCCGAATCGGAATTGGCTGCTGTTCGCCACTCGACGCCTTGAACAGAGGTTGGTTGTCACCATGGGTCACCACCCGCGCCGGGTCCCCGGCAACAGGATCTTCGGTTTCCGACGGATCTTGGAGCGTAGACCGCCGAGTCGGATCGCTGTGGCCCGGGTGGGTGCCGGACGAATCACAGTCACCCGATGAGTTCGCGGATGGGTTGGCCGTGGTCGATGTCGAGGCGCTTGCGGCCGGGGATTTCGAGGCGGCGGGAGTCGAGGCCGAGTTGGTGCAAGATCGTCGCGTGGATATCGGTGACGTAGTGGCGATTCTCGGTGGCGTGAAAGCCGATCTCGTCGGTGGCCCCGTGCACGATGCCTTGTCGCAGCCCGCCACCGGCCATCCAGACACTGAAGCCGAAGATGTGGTGGTCGCGGCCGTCGGAACCCTGCGTGCCGGGGGTGCGGCCGAACTCGGTGGCGAAGACCACCAGTGTCTCGTCGAGCAATCCGCGGCGATGCAAGTCGGTGAGCAGGCCGCCGATGGGTTGGTCCACGGCCCGGGCCAGACCTTCGTGGTTGGCCTTGAGGCCCGAGTGCGCATCCCAGGCTCCGGCGCCGCCGCCGCCATGCTGAATTTGGATGAACCGCACGCCCCGCTCGACCATCCGGCGCGCAGCGAGCAGTTGGCGACCGAACTCGCGGCAGTGCGGCAGGTCCAGGCCGTAGAGCGCCTGTGTTTCAGCCGTTTCTTTGGCGAAGTCGACCACCTCCGGCACCGATGACTGCATGCGGTAGGCCAGTTCGTAGGAGGCGATTCGCGCCGAAAGGTCAGACATGCCGGGGTGCTTTTCGCTGAAGTTCTGGTTCAGCAGATTCATCTGATCGAGGCGTGCGCGCTGCTGCTCGGGCGTCATATAATCGCCGGGCGCGGAGAGATCGAGGATGGGGTCGCCTTTCGAGCGAAACACGGTTCCCTGGTAAGCCGCGGGCAAGAAGCCCGCCTGCCAGTTGGGAGGTCCGGCATAGGGACCACCCTTCCGATCGAGAATCACGACGAAGCCGGGCAGATTCTGATTTTGGCTGCCTAACCCGTAGGTGACCCACGCGCCGACGCTGGGGAAACCCATCTGGATGGACCCGGTATTCCACTCGTAGTGCGAAATCACGTGGTCGTTGGAGATACCCTGGCAGGAGTGGACGAAGGCGAGGTCGTCGACGATGCCCGCGATGTTGGGGAAGATATCCGACACCCATGCGCCCGACTTACCGTACTGTTTGAAGGAGAACGGGCTCTGCATGAGCGGGCCGGGATAGCCCTGGCGGACCTTGATCTCGCCCATGTTGTCCATCGGCATGCGGTTGAATTTCGCGAGGGCCGGCTTGTACTGAAAAGTATCGATATGGCTGACGCCGCCGCTCATGAAGAGCGAAATCATGGCTTTGGCGCGCGGTTTGAAGTGGGGCGCCTTCGGGGTGAGCGGATTCGTGCCGAGGGGGGCCGTTTCGCTGCATTCAGCGGCCAGCAGACCGTCCTGGCTCAACAGATCGAGCAGGGCGAGGCCACCGATGCCCATGCCGGCTTCCATCCAGAACTTGCGGCGCGAAATGAAGCGTTCTCTCTTATTGCGTTCCTGACTGGTCATTTTCGTGCCTCTAACGGATGTACATAAATTCGTTCAGATTCAGGATCACATGGGCGAGATCGGTCAGGGAAGATCGGACCGCCTTTGTATCGTAGCCGCCTCTGTTCCGCGCCCACGCGCGCTGCTTAATGAGGAACGCGAGATCGTTCCTCATTTCGGACTGAGACGGCTCGCGGGAGAGAGCGATGCGGTAGGCGCTGCGCACTTCCTTTTCGGGGTCGGTGCCGGCGTCGCGGAAAATGCGCTCCGCGAAGTACCCGGCCTGGATCAGCATGAATTCGTTGTTGAGCAGGGTGAGGGCCTGGGTCGGTACCGTGCTGATGGTGCGTTTTTCGCTGGTGACGTTGAGATCCGGTTCGTCGAAGACTTCGAACAGGGGGTACTTCAGGCCGCGCTTGACGTAGGCGTAAACGCCGCGCCTCCAGGTGGAGGGTTCTTCCTTCGTGAGTTCCCAGATACCGCGGGGCTGGTCGGCGCGCAACGACAGCGGGATGGCGGGG
>JAPLUF010000229.1 GCA_026397755.1 Verrucomicrobiota bacterium | reverse complement strand
GCGCAAATGGCTGCAAATGAATTACTAATTCATGAAGGAACACAACCCAACCCGACGACTGCCCTCACTTACTCCCCAACTCTTTGGCAAGAGGGGCCCTTCGAGAATAGTAAAGAGTGTCCCCTTTTGTGTAAATAGGTGGGACCGACCCCTTTTCTTGTGACTCCTGCCTTGTCGGGGCGAGACGAGGTCGCGTAGCATCAAAAAACAGACCTGCAATCCCTGCCGATCAATCACACCCAATCCATGAACTCCGGAATCCGTTTCAAATTGTTCCTCATGATGGTGCTCGAATTCTTCATCTGGGGAGCTTGGCTGCCCTTGATCTTCGGGTACTTGCCCAGCTTGGGATTCTCGCCTAGCCAGCAATCATGGATTCTCAACGCCTTCCCCATCGCCTCCATTGTGGGCATGTTCTTCAGCAATGAATGGGCTGACCGCAAGTTCTCGGCCGAAAAATTCCTCGCCTTCTCCCACCTTATTGGCGGCCTAGCGATCCTAGGATGCGGCTTCACCAAAGACTTTACCCCGTTCTTCTTGCTGATGCTGGTGCACTGCCTCCTGTACGTACCCACTATCTCCATCACCAACTCCATCGCCTTCGCCAACATGAAGGACGCCTCCAAGGAGTTCGGTATCGTCCGCATGGGCGGCACCATCGGCTGGATCCTCGCCGCCTGGCCCTTCCCCTTCATCTTCGTCAACTGGGACGCAGTCAATGCCACCCATCCCGAAGGAGTCGTGAAATGGATCGAGGCCGTGTTCAGCAATCCGCTTTCCGGCGATGCCGCCAAGGCCGCCACCAAGTGGACCTTCATCGTAGCCGGTATCGCCTCGCTGATTTTGGCTGGATTTAGCTTCCTGCTCCCCCACACCCCGCCGAAGCAAGCAGTCGCCGGCTCCGAGGGCGGTCAGGCTTGGATGCAGGCTGTCAAACTACTGAAGCAACCCTTCGTGCTCGTGCTGTGGCTCGTCACCCTCGTCGATTCCTTCGTCCACAACTGCTACTTCAACTGGACCGGCACCTTCCTCGGCACCGCCAAAGCGGACGGCGGCGTAGGCATCGCCGCTCCCTGGATCACCCCCATCATGAGCATCGGCCAAATCGCCGAAATCCTCACCATGTTCATCCTCGGAGCCACCCTGAAAAACCTCGGTTGGCGCACCACGATGATCGTCGGCATTCTCGGCCATGCCGCCCGTTTCGCCGTGTACTCCTTCGTGCCCGACAGCGCCGGAGCCATCATCCTCATTCAAATTCTCCACGGGGTTTGCTACGCCTTCTTCTTCGCCACCGTGTACATCTTTGTGGACGCCCACTTCCCGAAGGACATCCGCTCCAGCGCCCAAGGCCTCTTCAACCTACAAATCCTCGGCTTCGGCGCCCTGATCGCCAACTCCATCTGCCCCTGGCTAATGCAGTCGGTCTATACCGATACCGCCCACAAGCTGGTCAACTTCAAGGGCCTGTTCCAAGTGCCGCTCTTCGCCGCCTCTGCGGCCGCGGTGGCGCTGGCCTTGTTCTTCCACCCACCAAAGACGGTCGCCGCAAAGGCCTCCGGCGGTTCAGCCCCGGCCCACTAAGCCTCGGCGCTCTACAGCCTCCCTCGCCATGAATCGTCGCCAGTTTCTCAGTCAGGCTTCGATGGCGGCTGTCTCGGCCACCACAGGATGTTCCCTGTGGCGGGCCCGGGATAAGGACCGCTCCTTCCAAATTAGCCTCGCCGAGTGGTCCTATCACAAGGCCCTCTTCAGCAAGAAGATGACCCACATGGACTTCCCCATCGTGGCGCGAAGGACCCATGACCTGGACGGGATAGAACTGGTGAACCAGTTCTTCAAAGACCAGGTCAAGAGCACCGGCTACCTCAAGGAGTTCAAAGATCGGGCTGACAGCGAAGGTGTCCGCTGTTTGCTCATCATGTGCGACGGCGAGGGTGCCCTCGGAGACCCCGATGCAGCCAAGCGCAAGCAGGCCGTCGAAAACCACCGCAAGTGGGCCGAGGCCGCCAAGTTGCTGGGTTGCCATTCGATCCGGGTCAACGCTGAGACTCATGAGGCTGGATCATTTCAGGAGCAGCAAAAGCGCGCCGCCGATGGCCTCACGCAATTGTCCAAGGTCTGCGGCTCGATTGGCGTGAACTGCATCGTGGAGAACCACGGACACCTCAGCTCCAATGGCCAGTGGCTGGCGGGCGTGATGAAGCTCGTGGGCAAGTCCCGCTGCGGCCTCCTGCCCGATTTCGGCAACTTCACCATTCGTCCCGGCGAAACCTACGATCGCTACAAAGGGGTCGCCGAGATGATGCCCTATGCCAAGGCGGTGAGCGCCAAGTCCTACCAATTCGACAACGACGGCAACTGCGTCGAGACCGACTACCGCAAGATGATGAAGATCGTCTTGGATGCTGGTTACCACGGCTTCGTGGGCATCGAATATGAGGGAGACAAACTCCCGGAACGCGAGGGTATCAACGCCACCCGCGACCTGTTGACCCGCCTGAAGCTGGAAGGCATTTGATACGAGCCTTTTGGGCCAACAAGGCCAATGAAGGCCGTTGACCGTAGACCAGATTAAACGCCCGTTTGCTTATCCACCAAGCCACGGGAATCGGCCTCAGACTTGACTGATTCAAAACGCGAGCGAACGATCGCTCGCGTTTATGAAAGTCACTGGCACCCGCAACCGAAGTTTCCCAGAACGACGGGAAACCATTCTGAAAGCGGCCTGCGGTGTCTTCGTTCGGAGCGGTTTCCACGCAGCGTCGATGAAGGACATTTGTGCAGCGGCCGGCATGAGTCCGGGCTCGGTGTACCGGTATTTTCCCAGCAAGGATGCCCTCATCGAGGCACTCATTGAAGCAGACCAAACCCGGTGGGCAGCCGCGATGGACGGGTTGCCGATCGCAAAGGGGCTACTGCCCGCATTGGAAGCCTTGGCCGAGTTAGGTCTTCGAGATTTGGAAGATCGAGGATTCTTGAACTTATGGGTCGAGACCGCCGCCGAAGCCTCCCGCAATTCTGCCGTGGCGGCCCGTTTGAGGGAAAGCTACCAGGCGCTTCAAGGCCGGCTAGCATCTCGCATCCAAGCGGCCCAAAGATCCGGATCCATCCAATCGGAGACTGATCCACTGGTCTTGTCCTGCCTGATCTTTGCCGCCTTCGACGGCCTCATTCTCCGAGCCTCCTTCGATCCCCACCTCGATGCGCGGGCCCTCACCCACGGCTTCTTGGAGTTCATCGGGCGCGCCGTCGGTGCACGCACCCCGCGCCAGAAGGGATTGCGATGAATTGGGTCGGCCTTCAGATGCTTCGGAATGACCGAGCCAAGTTCGCCGCGATGATTGTCGCCGTCTCACTCGCGGTCTTCCTGATGCAAAACCAGGCAGCGATTCTGGCCACCATGTTGTCCATGACCGCCGCCCAGATCCGGGACGTCCAGGACGCCGACTTGTGGGTCACCGAACCGGAGGTGGAATGCTTCGACCAAGTCAAAGCGATGCGGGACATCCATTTATTACGGGTGCGTGGCATCGCCGGGATCTCCTGGGCGGCCCCATTGCTCAAGATCGACGCCATCGGGCATTCCGAAGGCGGACGGCTCAACACGGTCACCGTCTTAGGGATCGACGACGCCAGCCTGGCGGGGTTGCCGCACCGGATGCGGGTCGGACGGGCCGATGCCATTCGCGAACTCAACACGGCCATCATCGATCCCGGAGGCCACGAACTGTTCTTCCCCGGTGAACCGTTTCAAGCAGGGCGATCCTTACGCATCCGCGACCGTCGGATTCGCATCATGGGGATCTCGGATATCGCCGCTCCCTTCACCGGTCTACCGATGCTGCACACCTCCCGATCCACCGCCGCGGCCCTCAACCTCGGCGAGCAGCACATGACGAGCTTTATCCTGGCCCGCTCGGCACCCGGCAGCCGACCCGAAGCCCTCTGCCAGAAAATCAACGCTCTCGGAGGCTTGCGGGCCCGAACCACCGAGCAGTTCGCCGCCGATGCCATGTGGTTCTACGGCAGCCAGGGTGTGCCCATGCTCTTCATGATCACCATCACCATCGGACTCATCGTCGGTGCCGCCATCACGGGCCAGACCTTCCTCATGTTCATCAAGGAGAACGCCCGACCGCTCTCGATGCTCAAGGTGGTGGGGACCACCGATCGCCAACTCGGAACCATGATCCTGCTTCAGGGGACGGTGGTGCTGGTGTTGGGTTCGTGCTTTGGCAGCGGCATCGCGGCCGCCGTGTGCAACCTCATCCGGACGCAACCCTTCCTGCGAAGCCTGTACCTACCCTGGGAGATCGCCCTGGGCACCTGCCTGGCCCTGGCCTCAGTCACGGGCATCGCCCTGTACGCCAGCTATCGTCACGTGCGCGGCCTAGAACCCGCCGCAGTCTTCACGCCAGCTATCGTCACGTGCGCGGCCTAGAACCCGCCGCAGTCTTCCGCTGACTCTCACCATGACGCCCCTCGATTCGACCGCCGTGCACTGCACCGGGATCCGAAAACACTTCGGCGAAGACGACGCCCGCGTGGAGGTGCTCCGTGGGGTGGACTACACCGTGCGCCGGGGCGAACTTAGCTTCCTGGTGGGCCCCAGCGGCTGCGGTAAGACCACCCTCATCTCGGTCATCGCTGGCTTACTCGAAACCTCCTCCGGCGAGGTGAGTCTCTTTGGAAACCATCTGGCCCGGATGCCCCACTCGGACCGTGTTCTCTTCCGCCGAAGCCACCTGGGCTTCGTCTTCCAGCAGTACAACTTGTTGCAGGCCCTCACTGCAGCGGAGAACGCAGCCATCCCGCTACTGGCCGCAGGCGTTCGCCGGCGCGAAGCCGTTGATCGCGCGGCCGCGCTTCTCGACCGACTGGGGCTGGGTTCGAGAACGGCCGCCTATCCGCGTCAATTGTCTGGCGGACAGCAGCAGCGGGTAGCACTGGCCCGCGCCCTAGTCCACGAACCCCGGCTAATTATTTGCGATGAGCCAACGGCCGCACTGGATCACGCCACGGGCGAGGCTGTCATGGAACTGCTCGCCTCGGCCGCCGTACATCCGGACCGGGCGGTCCTCGTGGTGACCCATGACAGCCGGGTCTTTCACTTTGCCGACGTCATCGCCCACATGGATGACGGACAAATCACCCGCGTCGAACCGGGGCGACGCACCGATACAGCCACACACCTGGGATCGTCCCGACTCACCAACCCTTCCGCATGAAGCACTACCTCCTTCCCGCGCTCGCCACCGGTGCGGCCCTCTTCGCTGCCGTATCTGTGGTGCGCACTCAACCGGTCCGAGAAGTCACCGAACCCGTGTCGCCCCCTCCGGCCTCGTCGTTTACCAACACCGTCGCCGCCGTCGGACTCATCGAGGCGAGCACCGAGCACATTAGCGTGGGCACGCCGCTCTCGGGCGTCGTCACCGAGGTGCTGATCACAATCAATCAATCGGTGCACGTCGGAACCCCTCTCTTCCGCCTGGATACCCGTACTCTGCAAGCCTCGTTGGCGGTGCACGAATCCCAACTCACCGCGGCCCGCGCCCGATGGGCCACCACCCAGTGCCAGACGGAAGACCTCGATGATCGCCTGCAACGCTCTCTGAAACTGCGCAGCAGCACGGTCATTAGTGAGGAAGAACTCATCCGGACACGATTCGCCCTCAAGGTGTCCCAGGCACGCGTGGTGGAGGCGCAGGCCGAGGTGGCCGTCGCTGAAGCATCTGCGGCGGCCGTGCGGACCGAGATCACCCGAAGCACCATTTTAGCCCCTATCGATGCCACGGTACTTCAACTGAAGATCCGTCCGGGAGAGTTCGCGACCGCCGGCACCCCCACAGCGCCACTCATCCTGCTCGGCAACTTGAACCCACTCCACCTGAGGGTAGACATCGATGAACACGAGGCCTGGCGGGTCCAGCCAGGGACTCGGGCCAAGGGCCATGTGCGGGGCAATGCCTCACTGGCCTCGCCATTGAGCTTTGTCCGCTTCGAACCCTTCGTCATTCCGAAGAAATCCCTGACCGGTGACAGCATCGAACGGGTGGACACGCGGGTGCTGCAGGCCATTTACCGCCTTGAGCGGACGGACCTGCGCCTCTACCCCGGCCAGCAAATGGATGTGTTTATCGAAGCCACCGCAACCTCCACCGCTTCCCGCTAAACCGTCACTGCCCGAGGTTCAATGGCCGTGCACGCTGAACCACAGCTGTCCTCGAAAACCCACGTCGTAGCGCAACTCGTACTGCATGGCCGGACGGGCATCGGCCAGAGTCAGTCGCACGGTTTTTCCGTCCGGCAAGAGCGCGGCGGACTTCACCTCGACCTCATCCCGTCCTTCCTTCTTGGGATCGATGACCGACCAATCTTTGGACCCGTAATCTTGCGAGTAACGGTAGTTCCATCGGCGCACCCCAAAGCTACCCGCATCGGCAGCCGCCGCCGCATCGAGCTTCTCGGCGAACGTGAACTCCAGAGAGGCCCCGTCTTGTTTCCAGGCCACCGGACTGTGCAGCGGTTTGCCCGCCCTCCGCACGCGCTGGACCGCCCCATCCTTCACCGCACTCGTTTGCCACCCAGTGCTGCCGGCGACATACAAAGAACTATCCTGAGCGCGGAAGGTGGCTCGGTTGGGCCCGCTGAGAAACTTCACCGGCAACGGGACCACCGCCCCCTGGGTCACCGCTCCGTGCGTGTCGCGCAACACCAGCATCATCCCGCAACGTCCCCAGAGCAGGTGCATCATCTGGCCACCCAATGCTCCCCATTGGCCTGAAGGAATCCACACCTGGGAACCGCTCGAGTTATCCACGGAGTGGGGAATCCAGCACAGCGGCCAATCGCGTCCGAGCGGCGGATTATGGTCGGCTTTGGGACCACCAAATCCGTACCAACCGCCCGGATGGGCTTCGACGATTTCGCTAGTGGGGGTCCACGTGCCTTGCTGTGGAGCCACCGTAATGACGCGTCCATCGGGGCTGGCTCCCATGCCATTGGGGTTGCGGAATCCGGACGACACGGTCTGGGCGGACTTGCCATCCGCTGCAACCCGGTGAACGCCTTGCGGGTCGGCGTAATAAAACCGGCCCTCCTGATCGACCTCCAGACAGGTGACATAATCGTGCCCACCCAACGAGGTCGCGATGCCATCGTAGAAAGTCGCGTAAAAATCCATCACACCGTCGCCATTGAGATCATCCAGACGCGTAATGCGATCTTTGCCCAAGACGTACACATGATTGTCGCGGACCTTGAGCCCGAGTGGTTGAAACAAACCCGTGGCCACCCGTTTCCAGTGCAGCGACTGCAACCCTGAATCCACACCAGTCACCCGCCAAACATCGCCATGAATGGTGCACACATAGCCCGCACCGTCGGCCGTAAAGTCCACGCCGGAGGCAAAGAGCAGCGCGTGATAGGGGTTGTCATACGGGAGGGTGAGCGTGTCCACGGCGAAGGGTCCCGTCTCCAAGCCCCGCTGACCCCGAGTGACCTGCTCGGCCACGTCCGGTGCGGTTGGGATATTCTCCGTCTGCATGCGCGGGGATTTCTGTGCCTTGGCCCAACCGTCAAACTCGGCAGAGGCTTTCGTAGCACCGCGCCATAAAACGAGGTCCAAGGAAACCGCTGCACCGGGCTTGAGCGTGAGTATGCTGGAACTCTGGGGCACGCCGCCGACCTCCCGTGTGGTCGAATCCAGATGTAAATCCTCGCCACCGAGCACGGCTGCTGCAGACGCGACAGTCGCTTCGGTGTTGCGCATCAGGCGAAGCGCGCGAACCGACTTGGAGCTCGCTTCGGTAGCGCCCACCTTCGTCTGCAAAGAGGAATTTTCCTCGGAGACCTCGGTCGTGAATTGCCGACCTCGCAAATGCCCGGCCACCCACCAGGAAATCGGGGCTGTTCGCGATCCAATGGTCAAATGACGCACCAAGGCTGGCCCACCCGGCGTGGTGATCCATTCCGGCCGTTCGCGAACCAAGACCCCCTGCACTTCCCAGTCCAGCACCACTCCGCCGGGGGTGTGGTGTTGGCCCAGAAAACGAACCGCCGCGGCTTTCTCCGGTCGCTGGGCCTCGGAGGTCCAAAGCACGGTGCCCTCCGGAACCGGCGTGCCAATCAAACCAAAACGGGTGGCATCAAATTTCAAAAACCCACCCGTCCATACCGCGCGCACCGATCCTTGGGCGAGGTCGTACACGGCACTCGCCTGATGACCCACGCGCACCGTGAGGCCGCGAACCACCGAAGATCCATCCGGCAAGCGGACACTCGAGGCGAGGAATGGACCCACATCTGAGCGTTGCCACCGATTGTCCACCCAGTCCTTCTCGGCTTGGAGTCCCGCCTCGCGGCCCGAGGCCGGCGGCTCTCCGGCTGACTTGGTCGAACTCGCCGAATTGGCCATGAGTTTTTCCAAGCCATCCAACTCCTTACGCAGCTTCACCTCCGCATCCTCTTCAGTGTGACCGATGATGCCGACCGGCCCGCGCCAACCGGAGGCCTGCACGATTTTCATCAGCCGGAGTTCTTCATCGCCGGTGCCCAACGGGATGATCTTTTTACCCACCTTATCGCCATCCCGGACCATGCCATTGAGGTTCAATGCCAGCAGGTGCGGTTTGAGTGTTTTGAAGTGCCGTTCAAAATCAGCGAGGTGCCCGTGCCCGTGGTGAAAATTGTAGACGCTGCCCACGTTGGTATGGCCGATCTTCTGCAGCCGTTCGATCACCTGCACCTGGTTGGCTGGTTCGCCGAACCACCCCAGATGGTTGTACAAGGCCACGGTGCATCCGCGTTTCTGGGCCTCGGTGCAAATGGGACCTAAAGACTCGACGGCCGCCTGAATCTTCGGCTCCAACCGGGCAGCATCCGACTCGGGCTCTGTGCCCATCGTCACCCACAGTTGCGGGTGGATTTGGTTGCGTTCGATGCAGTCGAGAATGGCCTTAGACTCCCCATTCAACGCTGCCGGAAACCACCAGGCCATGATGTCGATGTGGTGCTTCCGCATCGCGGCCACTTCGGCATCGAAGGTAGGAATGTGTTCGGCGCGCCAATCATAGGCCAGGTGCCGGAGTCCTAACCGTTCCAGCATTTCCGCGCGCGCCTCGGGGCTCCGCTTTTGGGTATCGAACGGCACGATGCACCAGGCCACGAGATTGGTCTTCGAGAAGAGCCCCTCGATGGGCAAGGCCGCAGCCACTCGAGTCAGTAGCAGGCACAGGACGCCCAGACCTAATCGCAGCCACGGGGAAAATCGCATTCTGTAAAACTACGACCATCCGACCCGTAAAGTCACGCCCGGCCAACTCACGCAACCAGGCCGTCGTGTGTCAGTTCGGCTCGGGTCATCTCGGTGATTAATTGCTCGAACCCAATCTCTGGTTTCCAACCCAACAGCGTGTTAGCCCGGGTGGCATCGCCCACCAAATTGGTCGGTTCTGCCGGCCGCAGAAAACGAGGATCTTGGCGCACATGCTCTTGCCACTTCAAACCCATCGAAGCAAAGGCGATTTCAACGACATCCTGAACCGAATGCAGCACCCCGCTGGCGAAGATGTAATCCCGCGGAACCTCCTGCTGCAGGCTCAGCCACATGCCACGCACGTAGTCGCGGGCATCGCCCCAGTCGCGCCGGGCCGAGGTTTCACCCAGCGACAATTCCCGTTGCCGCCCCTCGTGAATGGCGGCAGCCGCACGGCAGATCTTCCGCGTGACGAAGTTCTCACCGCGACGCGGCGACTCGTGGTTGTAGAGGATGCCATTGACCGCATAGAGACCGTGCGCCTCGCGGTAGATACGAACCATCTGCGTAGCGAACACCTTGGCCGCACCATACGGACTGACCGGCTGGAACGACGTGTCTTCATTCTGGGGCGAAATGGCCGGTCGACCGAACATTTCACTCGAACCGGCATGGAACAATCGAACGGGCTTGGGCAAATCCCTCACCATCTCCAGCAAGCGCAAGGTGCCCATGGCGGTCATCTCGCACGTGGACTCCGGGATGTCGAAACTCAGCCCCACATGGCTTTGCCCGGCCAGATGGTAAAGTTCGTCAGGAACCACTCGTAGCAGCACGCGCCGAAGGGTGGTGGGGTCATCTAGGTCTGCGTAATGGAGGTGCAGCGACTGGCCGTACACGGCCGCGTCAACATAGAGGTGGCTCAGACGGGAGCGCTCCAGGGAACTGGTCCTGCGCACAACGCCATGGACCTCGTAACCGCGGCCCAGAAGCCATTCCGTCAGATAGGAACCATCCTGACCTGTTATGCCGGTGATCAACGCTTTGGGACGCATGACGCCAATAACGTCCTCAAATAAACCACGCAACGGCAAGGTAGGACTTGCCACCGGTCGGACACAGCAACTCACCCGCCTCATGGAGCCTGTACCCATCTCCTCGATCTATAGGGGTAGGGATGGCCGTTGCCGACCACCCCTCCCTCCGAACCGGACTGGCGGATTTCCCGCATCCGGCTCTCCAGTTGGTGAGTCACCCGCTTG
>JAPLUF010000049.1 GCA_026397755.1 Verrucomicrobiota bacterium | reverse complement strand
GCATATAATTTATCCGGATTTGATTTTGATGCTGCGATACCTGTAATTCCCCAAACTCCCTTAGGAAAACCTTTATTGGTTTTTATTGAATTCCAAGTTTCACCACCATCTGTACTTTTGTATAAACCAGAACCTTCACTAGAACTCCGTGGTGGGCACCTTCAAGGTAGCCAACTTCTCGCGGATCTTTTGATTGTCGGCCAGCACCCGTACGGTCGTGTGGTCGGGCAGGGAAATGAGCTCGGTCTTGGGCGGCACGGTGAAGGATGACACCGTGTGGAAGGCCCATCGGCCATCGGGTGAGGCCACGTATTTGTGGGTGCCGGGAGCGTTGGTGGGGGTCAGGCGTTCGAGGCTGTGTCCGCGGAAGGACGTTCGGTATAAGTACCGCTGGGTCGGGTTGTCCGGGGAGGCTGTGAAGTAGAGTTCCTGGCGAGCCTCTTGCACTCGTACCAACTCCGTCACATCGAACGCACCGCGTGTGGCGGGTTTGAGTTTTCCGTTTTTTAGTCCGGCCCAGTAGAGGTGCTGCCACTGGTCTCGTTCACTCCAGAACAGGAAGCGGCGGCCGTCGCTGTGCCAAGTGAGGTCGTTGTGGGCTTCGACCCAAGCTTTGTCGGAATCGACGAGCAATGGAGTGACTGCGCCCGTGGCAGATTCGGCCATGAACACGCGGTTGGTGTTCTGCAGGCGGTTCAATTGCTGGAGCAACAGGCGGTGGGTGCGGGGGATCCACTGGAGGTCGTGGATGTAATACTCACGCGGATCGCCCGGGGTCTTCACCCAGCGAATGTCGCCACCGGAGGCGTCCACCACGCCGATGCGGCAGGCAGAGTTGAGTTCGCCCGTCTTGGGGTAGGGGATGCGCTGAACGTTCGGGTACAGGCTGTCGGTGTTGTTCACCAAGGCCACTTCGCGGACGCCTTCGGTGTCCAACTGCCAGAAGGCAATGGACTTGCTGTCGGGGCTCCATCGGAAGCCGTCTTGCATGGTGAACTCCTCTTCGTAGACCCAATCGAAAGCGCCGTGGATGAGGTGTTCGTTGGGCGTGTCGGTGAGGGTGGTGACCTTGCGGGAGCGCAGGTCTTGGGAGTACAAGTTGCGCTCGCGGACGTAGGCCACGTGGGTGCCGTCGGGCGAGAACTTGGCGAACATCAGGCTCGAGGCCGGGGAATTGCCACCGAGTTGGAAGAGCTCGTGGATGGTGCGATCGAGCATCCAGTAATCGCCGCGGGCGTTGGTGCGCCACACCTTCTTGCTGTTGGTGTAAATGAGCACCTTGGAGCGATCGGTCGACCAGGCGTAGTCATCCACCGAGAGCGGTTGAGTTTTGCCGGCCGGAATTAATTCGGAGGCGGCCAAGAGAATGTCGCGCTTGTCGGTGGCCGGGTCGTGTCGAACCAAGTCTTGCCCGGGGCCGCCGTTGCCGGGCTTTTCCCAAGTGACATAGCCGGAGCTGTCCTCCAACCAATGGCCGCCAAACCCTTCGCCGCCAAATTCACTGCCCTTGAAGATCCGCTCGACGGTGAGGAGCGGGTTGGGGGCGTTGGTGCTGCCGGGCTCGGCGGCGCGGCCAATGACGGATACGAGTGGAATCGTGCCCAGCGCGAGGAGGACGGCGAGCAGGATCCCGGGCCCAAGGGACAGGCTGCGGAGCGGGCGCGATGGGAGGTTCGGCAAGGATGGGTTCATCGGGGCGAAGGATGGGGCTCAGTGGATGTCCACGACGCGCGGGCCCAGCACATTCATGCGGGGGGTGAAGCCCAGTCCGGGGCGATTGGGTGCCTCCATGTAGCCATCGACGCGTTGCGGAGCGCCTTCAGCGGTGCTCACGGTGACGTAGCTGTTGAAGTCGGTGCTGGTGAAGCGGTAGGCCTCGGGAGTGCTGTGGGCGAGATGGGCGATGGCGGCCGTAGTAATGTCGCCGCCCCAACTGTCTTCGAGGGTCATAGCGATGCCCATGCTCACGCACAGGTCGCGAGCCTGCTTGGTCTTGGTGAGGCCTCCGAGCTTGCTGATCTTGAGGTTCACCACGTCCATGGCTAGGTCGGCCTTGGCCCGCAAGAGCAAGTCGAGGCCGTCCACGTTTTCATCGAGCACGAACGGGTGATCGGTCTGTCGGCGCACGGCGAGGCACTCTTCGTAGGTGAGGCAGGGCTGCTCGATGTACACGTCGAGGTCGCGTACGGCCCGCACCACGCGGACCGCCTCATGCTGGGTCCAGCCAGTGTTGGCGTCGGCCACCAGGCGTTCGCCGCCTTTAAGGATGCTGCGCACTGCGCGGATGCGGGCGATGTCCACATCAGGATCGCCGCCGACCTTGAGCTGAAAGCGCGTGTAACCCTCGGTCCGGTAGCCGGCGACCTTGGCGGCCATGATCTCCGGGTCTTCCTGCGAAATGGCCCGGTAGAGGCGCACCTTCTCGCCGTAGCGGCCACCCAAGAGAGTGCACACGGGCAGGCCGGTCGCCTTGCCCAAAATGTCCCAGCAGGCGATGTCGATGCCCGACTTCACATACGGGTGCCCCTTGAGTGCGGCATCCATGCGGTGGTTGAGCTTGCCGAGTTCCAGCGGGTTTTCCCCGATGAGCAGCGGACCCAACTCGAGAAGTCCCGCACGCACGCCGGCCGCGTAGGCGGGTAAATAGAAGGGCCCGAGCGGGCAGACCTCGCCGTAGCCGATGAGGCCGGTGTCGGTTTCAACACCCACGATGGTGCTGTCGAATACGGTGACCGATTTGCCGCCAGACCACTTGTAGGTGGTCTCGTGCAGCGGGAGATCGACCTGATGAGCGAAGATGCGCGTGATAGTCATGGGGGGAAGGGATTTAAGGAATCAGGGTTTACGGCCCCACAGGCGGACGAGCAGGGCGTCCACGTCGGGATCGTGCTGTTGAAGTTCGGTGCGGTTAAAGGGATAGAAATCGTTGCGGGAAAAGAATGCCTCAGTGCATTCGGCGAAGTACTCCATGGGGTCGGTCATGGCATAGGCACGGTCCCAGTGAATTTTGCCTGCGGCGTCTTTGCGCTGAACGCGCTCGTAGCGTTGGCTGGCCTTGGCGGCTTTGTAGGCCGTGGCGATTTCGGTGTTGGAGAATCCGCCGGGCAGGACGCGGTCGTGGTAGGCGTGGGCCAATTCATGCAGCGTGAAATTGGGCATGCGCCGGGTCTCGGACTCGAAGTCTGGGATGTCGGTGAATTCGACGCCATGCACCATGGCGGGATCGCGGCCGTTGTCGCGCAACCATCCCGCACCTGGATGATATTCGGCTCGTCCCCCTTGGCCAGGGTAGGCGCGGGTGAACCAGAGGGTGATTTTGCGCAAGGCCTGGACGGCCGGTGCGGGGACGACCTGAATGATCTCGCGCAGTTGGACCGCCAGCAGTTCTAGGGCTTTGTCGGTGGCGGGGCGTTGTTCGGACCACAGACGTTTGTCGATCCGGACGGTCCAGCCTTCGACCTCTCGGACCACCCGTTCGGGATGGGAAACCGTCGTTTTGGCGGGTGCCTCTGCCAGAAGCTGAAACCCCGACAGCAGGGACGGGGCGACCAGCAAGCCGGTGATCCAACCACGGCGTGAAAGGCTGCGGTGAGAGGGTGCGGGTGGGGTCCGGTGTGCGCTCAACGTCTGAAATCGAAGCAGAGGATCGCTCCGGAGTCTTGGGAAGAATCCATTCTTTCCAAAATAGATTAGACTAGTCTCGAACTAGTCTTAGGGTTTGTTGCAATGAACAGCAGTGTGATTTCGGTGCCTTTGGCCGAGGCAAAAAGCAAATTGTCTGAGCTCATCAAGCGGGTCGGGCAGGGTGAGGAGTTCATCATCACGCGTCATGACACCGAGATGGCCCGACTTTCCCCAGTCAATCGTTCCGGTCGCGCCGAGGCGGCTGAGTCTATCGCCCGGATGCGGGCCGGCCGGGCGATGCGTTCCGCTTCGGTCGAGGAACTTCGTAATTGGCGTGGAGAGGGGCGTCGATGAACGGCGCTTTTGTGCTGGATTGCTCAGTGACGATGGCCTGGTTTTTTGACGGAGAGGCGACACCTGTGACCGATGAGATTCTCGATCACCTGAATCTATCAGGATCAGCAATCGTCCCCGGGCATTGGCCGTTGGAGGTGACCATCACCTTATTGATGGGTGAACGTCGCAAGCGCTGCACGCCCGCCGATTCGGCCCATTTCTTGGGTATTTTGAGTTCGCTCGCGATCGAGGTGGATCGTGAGACCGGTTCCCGGGCGTTTTCGGAAACACTCGCGTTGTCTCGAACTCATCATCTCACGCAGTACGACGGAGCCTATTTGGAGCTGGCGATGCGGAATAAGATCCCGCTGGCCACGCTGGATGCGGAGTTGCGCAAGGCCGCCAAGAAGGTGGGTGTCGAATGTTGGCCGCAGCGAATTTGAGATTACTGAACGTGGTTTGGACGGAATCCTCGAGGAAATCCCCCGAGGCGTGAGGTCAGCCGCCCGGGCTTGGAGCTTGATGCGAGAGGGTCGGCCCCGTTTGCTCTCGCCACGAATGATATCGCCCTGCGTTTCGGTGGCCATCCATCCGAGCTTGTTTCCGGATGCGGTTCATGCCCGGTTGCGTGCCTCGTTCCAGACCCGGCGCATTCATGGGGCATTCCATTACGACACGGCCCGTCGGGCTCGTCGTTGGATGGAGGTGCATGCGGCCCATTCCCCAGCCGTCACGGCCCAAGATTCCCGATCCATTTACGATCAGGCCGCCCGTGAGTCGGTGGTGGGTTTGGTGGCTGGCCCTTGGGGCTGCATCGGATTGGGTTGCGGAAGTGGTCACAAAGAGGCGCGCGTCGTCGCAGCCTTAGTGGTCCGGGCCTCTTCGGTGACCTACCTGCCGCTGGACGTGAGTGTGCCGTTGGTGTTGATTTCACGGGATGAAGCGTTGGCTCAGAGCCCGGGCCTCACGGTGCATCCAATCGCCGCCGATCTCACCGACGTCGACGACCTCTCCGCTGCCATCGATCCGTTGTTACCCAGCGGCGCGCGCCGTTTCTTGACGCTCTTCGGGATGCTTCCGAACTTTGAGCCGGAGTTCATTTTCGAGCGCATGGCCTCGTGGCTGCGTCCCGGAGATCGGATACTTTTCAGCGCCAATCTGGCCCCGGGTCCTGATTTGGAAACAGGAGTTCGCACGGTTCTGCCTCAATACAACAATCCCGAGACCAAGGCCTGGCTACGGACGTTGCTCGAAGACCACGGGGTTCCGGCGGAGGCCGGTTCGGTGGAGTTTCACGTCGAGGGGGATCTAGGATTGCCGGGTTGTGCGCGAATCGCGGCCGACTGGGTGGTGTCACGGAGTTCGGAATGGGTTCTTGAAGGCGAGACCTTCTGCTTGGAACCCGGTGAACGAGTCCGCCTGTTCTTTTCCATCCGCCACACGCCCAGTTCCATCGAGTTCGGATTGCGGAGCCAAGGGCTGCGTCTCGCGCAATCGTGGATCGCGGGATCGGGAGAAGAAGGCGTGTTTCTGATCGAACGATCGAAAAACGCTTAAGGGGCTTTCACAGGTGATCCATTGCGAACAAAGGATTGCCCCAGAGGCCTCTTCCCCCTGAAGGTGACAACGAACTGAATGAGTGATGCCGCTTTTGACAGTGTGTCCGTAAATCCCTCAGCGACCGCGGTCGCCAACGGGTTGGGGGCCGAGGATGATTTTTCGGTGCCGGTGCCGAGACCGAAGATCTCGGTTCTTAAATTGGTTGGCCAGGTGCTCGACCATGGCGGACCCGGCTACCTCCAGTTCGCGATCACCAATATTTGCAATGCCGACTGCGGTTTCTGCGGGTTCGCGCGCAGTCAGTTTGACCCCAAGAAGCGCCGTTCGGTGACCTTGAAAGAGGCCAAGGACGTCATCGACATCGCCGTTCGGAACCACATCGGCTACCTGCTGTTCGTGGGCGGGGAGCCGATGATTCACCGCGATCTCCGCGCCATGGTCCGCTATGCGGCCCGCAAGGGGATTAAGCCCATGATCTGCACCAACGGCGGATTGTGGACCGAGGAGAACATGCGAGCCTTGGCCAGTGACGGCCTGAGCAGCGTCATCATGTCGATCGACGCCCATGACATCGTGGCCCATGAGAAGAACCGTGGGCTCAAGGATGTCTGCGCCAAGATTCGTCGTGCCAATGAGTTTTTCCTGAGTTTGGGAGTTCAGACCACCGCCAGCATCACGGCCAGCAAGCTCATCGAAGATTACGACAAGCTGCCCGAATTCTTGGAATCCCTCGGTTTTGAGAGCTGCACCTTCAGCTATCCGCTCACCGACCTAAAGAGCAGCTACTTGAGTTTCAGCGAAGGTGGACTCGTTAGCTTCACCAAAGATGAACTCTACGAGGTCTTTGAGAAGATCAAGCGGATGAAGCACCGCAGCGGCTATCCGGTGGTCAATCCGACCGAGTCGCTGGATGAGATGCAGCGCCACTTGCGTGGTGAGACCGAGCAATTTGGATGCCTGGGAGGCTTCAAGTACTTCTACCTCGACTGGCATCTCAACTTGTACCGCTGCCACTTCTGGGAAACCCCGATGTGCAATGTGTACGAGTGGGACGAGTCCAAGCTGGTTCGTGATGGTTGCACTCGCTGCATGATCGATTGTTACCGCGATCCCAGCGTGTTGCAGTTTGTGGCAGTCAGTGCGATGGACACTTGGAAGGCTCTTAAAAAGGGTCAGTTCATCAAGGCGGCCCGTCACGTGTTCGACCGGCGCAACCTGACTTCCATCAAGGCGGTGGCCGAAGATTTCAAGTGGGTAACTAAGGTGTAGTCGGGCCATGGTGATCTTGAGATCCTGAGATTGGTTCATTCTGTTTCCCAGAACTGAACCCGGTCTTGGCCTGATCTTGGGGGCAAACCCGATTGCAGTGAGGTTTCTCGCTATTTAATCGAAATCAGGCTTGTGCGGACTGGGGGCTATGGCCTATCCAATTCGCCCGCTCCGAACGGAGACTGTGCCAGCGTAGCTCAGCGGTAGAGCAGGGGACTCATAAGCCCTTGGTCGGAAGTTCGATTCTTCCCGCTGGCACCACTTTCAACTTCAACGGGTTACGCTGGAAACACCCGAAATTGCAGACCGCCCGGTGAGGGTACCGGGCCTACAGGTCGCCCCGTGAGGGCCACGGGTGTACAGGTCGCCCCGTGAGGGCCACGGGTGTACAGGTCGCCCCGTGAGGGCCACGGGTGTACAAGGCACCACCCAACCCACGACGCCCCTTATAGGGGTAGGGATGGCCGTTGCCGACCACCCCTCCCTCCGAACCGGACTGGCGGATTTCCCGCATCCGGCTCTCCAGTTGGTGAGGCACCCGCTTGCGGCGGGACTGGTACGTTTGGCTAAGGCTAAGGCGTATAGAGAGATTAGCCCGAGCTTCTCGAAGAACGCATTGGGATAGCGTTGATGGTCTAGGCCTCCACGACAGAGACCCTGGCGCTTATCGCGGAAT
>JAPLUF010000363.1 GCA_026397755.1 Verrucomicrobiota bacterium | reverse complement strand
CGATCACGCAAAGAACGATCAACGAATTAACGAAGGACCGGGAATAACTGAGCCCCGAGTGGCAGGCCATGTACACCCAGGCCACGACATGCCCACAGAGGAAGGCAATCAATAGGCCCAAGAGAATGCCACTCAGGTCATCCTGAGCGGATCCAAAATCACCTCTAAGGATCAGGTAGGAAAGATTCATTTTCGTGAAATGCTGGTTCCATCCAGCAATCGCGCGAGGCGGGATAGTCGCGCCTGTTTGCGCTCGGCTGCCAGCCCAACCTCGAAGTTTTTGCCACCCATACTCAGGTTTCGCAGGAAGTGGTGCTCCCCTTTCACTGCGATACCATCCGCATACTTGGAAGCGGATCCCTGTCTGAGACCAAAGACCCGAACCATCTCACCAAACCAATCCGGAAATCGACCGGTAAACTTGAGCTCCAAGATCACCCCGTTGCCAAAGACTGGTGAGGGATCGTCCATCTCGGAGGTGAAGCGAGCGCTGAACTCCGGGGAGATCAGTACATTCCGATCAAATGTCACGCGGACTGAATTGTCATGGGGGCTGATCCAAGCCTCCCGATCATAGGCGACATGGGCGACCGGGTAGGCCCTCAGTTCACAGGACAATTCGATGAACCGCTGGATGGCCGCCAATTGACGGGCATCTTGACTCACCAACCCTACCACCTCGGGCAATTGCCCTCCCAAGACCGCCTCCACCACCGATCGCTGGACGCCGCAGCGCTGTTTGAGGATGGCATCATTCATCCGGCGCTTAATCTCGAAGAAGACGGGAGCCTGAGGATCAGGGCTGTCGGCGTAGAACCTCAAACGGAGTTTGAAGCGATTCTTGTTGCCATTGATCGTGCCCCAATAAATCCGAAGGTCTTCCGAATCGAGGTAAAGATTATGAATCGAGTAGGACAAGTTAGGCCGATGGGCACCGTACTCGTCGATCTCCAGATATGCGGAAACGAACTCACGAAGAGCCAGCGCGACTTCTTCGGGAATGAGGTACTTTAATTCCCACCGCTGCAACTGCATGTTGTCCTGAGCCATCGCCTCGTAGTTTTTCAATTCACGCCACGCGGCGATTCTTCAAAATGTTGCCAGTTCGTTTTGAAATTGTCACTTAGGAGTGTTTCAGGCCCCCTGATTGACTCGGAAATAGGTGCACTGAAGTTGTTGGGTTAGCATTCCCAATGCCAATCAATCGGCTTTCGAGAGATAACTTAAACTGCTACAAACTTTGCGCTACAACCAACGGCTCCCTCGAAAAGTCAGACACTTCATCTCAGGGCTGGAGTCATGGTTTCTCGACTAACAACGGATCGCCATCACCCCGTCGGTATTGGAAAGGAACACTTTCCACCACCGCTTGGATTAGGGCCGAAAATCGGAGGTTCTTCTTCCTGAGTTGGGTGTCCATCGCAACCAGCGCGGGACGATCATAATATTCCAAACCTCGTCCCAGGGCATAGGTCAGCATCTTCTCGCTGACACAGCGAACGAAGTCTGCCTGCCGGGAGTCTGACAACACACGGCTCAACTCCACATGATCAGCAAATCGTTCACCGGAAACCAGTTCACCCCGTGTGTCCACCACCTCATCACCGTCTTTTTCCCGGAACCGACCAACGGCGTCAAAGTGTTCAAAGGCGAACCCCAGAGGATCCATCTTGGCATGGCAGGACGCACACATGGCATTGTCGCGATGGGCATCCATCCGCTGCCGCAGGGTGCCATGAGTCTCTTTAGATTCCAGCGCAGGGACCCCAGGGGGCGGCGGCGGCGGGGGCGATGCGAGGATGTTCTCAAGGATCCATTTGCCACGCTTGACCGGAGAGGTTCGATTAGGGTTCGAGGTGAGGGTCAGAACGCTGGCATGGGTCAGCACACCGCTTCGCCCGGTTCCCTTGAGAGACACCCGAACAAAGTCGGGGCCGTGAACACCGGAAATCCCGTAATGCCGAGCCAGCGGTTCGTTAACGAAGGTGTAGTCGGCCGTAAGGAATTCCGTGATGGGGCGATCCTTCTGTAGCACATGCTCAAAGAGCGACTCGGTCTCCCGGCGGAAAGCAGTCCGTAGGGGCGCATCAAAGCCCGGAAAGAGTTTTTCATCTGGGGAAACGATGTCGAGGGTGCGCAGCTGCATCCACTGTCCGGCGAAGTTATCTACCAAGGCGCGTGACTTGGGATCGACGAGCATTCGTTTCACCTGCCCCGCCAAATTGCGACGCAACCGACCCTGGCTCGCCAAACGGAACAGCTCGTCATCCGGCATGGTGCTCCACAGAAAGTAGGACAACCGCGAGGCCAGCGCGTACTCGGAAACCCGATGAGATTCATGCGGGTTATCGGGATTGCTCTGAATCTCTCCGCGAAAGAGAAAATGAGGCGAGACCAAAACGGCCATCAACCCGTGCTTCACGGCCGCCTCGAAACCATCGCCCGACTCACGAGCCTGGCCAAAAAGGCGCATCAATCCATCCAACTCAGCCGGTGTCGCCGAACGCCGGTAGGCCCTATCCGTCACCCGTTGTAGAATCTCTCGGGCCACCTGATTGGTCGTCTGAGGTCCCGGGGCCTTGAAGAAAACTTTACGGTGCAAGGCATGCAACGGCGGAACGGCCTCCGAGAACGGCCCGGTCACTTCGATGAATTCCACCTGCAGGTTGCGATCTTCGATTTTCTTTTCTGTGTAGGTCTTGCCCTGAGCATTGGTCTTCAGCAGCTCAGTCTGGCGATAAAAGTCATTGAGGAAGGCTGCCGACAGCCGGTGTTTGCCGGGCTTCAAAGCCAGCCGATGCTCGTGCAACTTGGGGTTTCCGCGACCTCGGCGGACCTCAATGGTCTCGAGATCATGCCCGTCGGCCCGCAAGGCCATCTGCACCTTTTGATCCCCCGCCTGATCTCCGTAGGCTTGGACCTTGAACACGTAGTCGCCCGGCACTGGGGCTTCATACTCAACGAACATTTCACCTTGGGAGGAAAGTGTCGCCAAGGCGCCACTGCCAACGTGTCCCTGGATTTGCGACGGAGAAAACCGTCGAGCCTTCGGGGTCAGGGGGCCGGTAACAATCGATCGATCCAAAATCGCCTCGGCTGCGTTGAGGTACTTCTCGAGCAGGATTGGCGGCATGGACAGGACGTCCCCAATGTTGTCAAAACCGTACCCCACATCGTCCTGAGGAAAGTCGTCAGCGGGTTGAAAATCGACCCCGAACAGGTCGCGAACCGTGTTGTTGTATTCCACCCGATTCAATCTCCGCAACGTCACACGGCCGGGGTCCGGACGGGAGGGATCGATCGGAAAAAGTGTTCGCTCAATCCAACCGACCAGATGGGTTCGCACCTCCGTGTTGGGCTGGGATTTCTTCTTCTTGGGAGGCATTTCTCCGGAACGCACCGTTTGGATGACACGTTCCCAAGTTCCTCGATCGCGCAAGACCGCCATCAAATTCGTGTGTGCGTCGAAATTCACACCGCCCTTGGCCTCGCTGTCTCCGTGGGACTTCAGCCACCTTGCGATCCACTCGCAGACTTGGAGAGGCCGGTGGCTTGGCCGCACCGAGTCCTACTGAAAGGACGACGGCAAGCAACAGCAGGATGGATAAACGCTTCGGCATGCTTCAAAGCCGACGGCATGCGGCCCGTCGGTATTGAAACAAAGTCCGCACGAACCTCGCAGGCGCCAACCACCTGAACAAAAAACATGGAAACCGAAATTGCCAGCAACCTCACTGCCGAGACTACGAATTCTCAAGTAGACCCAGCTCGCCGCCCCGTCAGCGCTCAGAGGATCGGGCGACTGATAAGAAACACCCGAGCCGAGGATTGCCGCCCATGGCCCTTCAGTGCTGGGTGGTCCTTTGAGTACGCCATGGCCACAGAGGTCGACCTGAACGAGTTCTCCGCAAACGCCGTCCCGCTTCGATCGCTTCCTCCCCTCCTCCGCAACCTGCGGCCAATTTGTAATCTTGGATGGCCGCCTCCGTCTGGCCCAGCAACTCCCGAGCGAGAGCCCGATCCATGAGCAGCGAAGAATCCTTCACCACGCGCGGCATCCGCAGCTCGATCTCTTCGAGGGCACTCTGAAGATCGCGCTCCGCTTCAGTCCGTCGACTCAACCCCTTGAGCGCCCGGGCTCGACGAATCTTCCACGTCCCTTGGAGGCGCGACGCCGTCAATTCTGGCTCAATCGCCTCCAGCGCCTGCTGCCATTGTCCCTCATCGAGCAACGCCTCAATCCGCTCTGCCACCAGAAGGCCCGCCCCGGTTCGCCGGATTCCTTCTTCGAGGCCGAGGATTCGTTCATGAGGCCGGTGGAGACGCTGCTGCCAAGCACTGCGCTCCAGGTACGCCGAAATGAGCTGCGGATTCCACCTCAGGGCCTCGGAACAATCGTCCAAGGCTTCCAGCTTGGAGCCCTGAGCCGCTCGACAGTGACTGCGGATCATCAGAATTGCCGCCCGCTCTCCAGTGGCCAATCCCGGCACCTGAAGCGCCCGCCGAGCCCAAAGCAGGGCCTCAGACACCCGTCCCCGCTGGAGTTCAATTTGAGCCAATTCGAGAAGCACCAGTGAATCACTAGGTGCAAGCCGAACCGCCCGCTGGAGGTCTCGGGCAGCCTCCTTAAGTTTCCCCAGAACCCGGTATTCAATGGCCCGCTCCAAAAGCACGTCCGCACTGGCCCCTTCTCGAATCAACCGCTCCGACAGAGCCTCGATTTGGTGCTCAGGGCTGTCATGCGCGCGGGCGACTCCCAGGCAGAGAAATGCACACAGGAGGCTCCAGCCAATTCGCGTGCCTATCGACGCCATCAATCCTCCATCCACAGCGCGGGATTTAACCCAAAGTCGATGGAGCCTTCACTGTGGGCGTGGCATTCGATGGCCAGGACGTTGACGCCATCCACCAAGAAACGCGCAATGGAACCGAGCGGCACGTACACAGCGCCCGAATCCTCGCGCAGTTTGATACCTTGTGCGTTGCGCCCAGAACTGCGTCCTACGTTCACTCGCGTCACCTCCTGCCCATTGAGGTACACGATGATGCCGTCCGCATAATCCACCCAGAGGCCCAACTCCGTGACCGTGTCGGCTTGGGTCACGGTGAAATTGCGACGCACATACAGTGAGGGTCGACCCTCCTTGGACGCCCGGCCCTCCCCCAGAAGGCGCCCCCGCCCCGAGTTGAAGGGAGCCTTGGCCAGCAACCAAGAGGAGTCGTCGAATCCGGGTTGAGTCCATAGGGAGCCCTGCGGGTGAGCTCCGGACAAAACCCTCCATTCGCCCCCCGCAGGGATGAGCACCGCATGGTCGAGCGGCGGCGGGTAGGGCGACTTGGTGGCCTTTTCGGGGGCCTTGTATTCGGGTGGCTGCCAAGGCAACGACAACCGACGAACCAACGGAGCCCCCCGCTTGACCAGACTGAAACGATCGCGCTCAACCCCTTCCCGATTAATCATTCTTCCCACCAGAGTATCCCCTTCCACATCCACCAAAAGCGATCCGTGCTCGACCAGGGTGCGACGCATCACCGGTGAGGTTCCTACCCGGCCCAGGCTGGCGCCCGAATGTCCGGCCACCACCTGAACGGCACCCTCATGAGGGCGCAATCCTGCCCCCTTCAGATACGCACCATCGCCTCGCGGATCCCCATCGCCATCGTCCAAAATAAAATTCTCAGCCACGGTCGCATTGGTGGAATACGCGCCATCCAAGAGCATCGACCGCTCATAGACATGGGAATGCCCAGTGAGCACTAGGTCTACGCCCCCCGATTCCAGGATGGGAAGGAGGTGATGACGCACCTCAATCAGGTCAGCCTCTTTGTCGCTGTCGTGACTCCCCTTGGTGTACGGAGGATGATGCCAGAAAGCGATCAACCACTCGGCCTTGGCTTTTTCTAAATCAGCCTTGAGCCACTTGGCCATGGCGCCGCTGGGTTTGCGGTCCAGATCGTGGGAATCTAGGCAGATGAAGTGAATATTGCCGTGATCAAAAGAATAGTAAGCTTCAGTCCCGGAGGCCAACCCGCCAGATTCCGCCCGAGTCGGCACCCAATAAGCATCGTAATAAGGCCCGATACCCGTGCTTCCCTTGGAAGTATGCCCCTCGTGATTCCCCATGGCCGGCCAGCAAACCGAATTGCGAAGTGTGGTTTGATACGACTCGAAGAAACGGCTCTGGAATTCAACATCACGGCCGGTTCCATAGGCCATGTCACCCACATGGATCCAGAAATCCAACGGCCGCCCATCCTGTTTCACCCACGCCTGCATACCCTCATGGACCGCTCGCTGGGCTTCCCTCCCGGTCCCGCTGTCGCCCAAGACCCAGAAGCGGTAGGGACGCACTGTTCCCGGCTTGGGTTGGGTCTGAAACCGCTGCTCGGGCGATTCTGCGGTGAGTCGCTCCGAACCATTGAAGACTCCATAGTAATAAACCGTGTCCGGGGAGAGCCCCTCGATAGCGGCTTCGTACTGAAAGGTTCCGATAGGAGCGCTATGGAGCTTGGGCAGGGAGAGATTCTCAGGAGTCCGCAGGCTCTGCCACTGGGGGAGCATTGGTTGTCCATTGGTCCCAAGACTGGCCCGGGTGACAATGGCGGCGAGGGGCACCGTCTGGTCGAGCCGATCCGGACGCGTACCCCACCGGACCACCGGTTGGATGGGGCCTTCTGTGCGCCACAGCACGTGGATTTGCGTCGGACTACTTCCCTGAAGATACGGCAAACGAGTGAACGGCCGGTGGGGGTTTTGAGCCAAGGCAGACACCGAAACGCCCAGCAACCATAGCCACCGTGCCCACCGGCCTAGACCGGAACGCTTCTGTTGGGAAAAAAGTGTTAGCAGGGCAGATTCTTTCATAAGACGAGGCGTGAGCGAGGATCGAGCCGGTTGGAGGCCCGTAACGAGCGAACAACGAAGTTCTTGCGAAAAAAGACCAAGCCAGCACGACGAAGCCGCCTGAATCATTCCGACTAAGTGGGCTGCTGGGAATTTCAAAACTGTCGCAAAATCCTGCTGAGCGATTCGGCGGGTAAGGTTCTTCTTCATTATCCGGTTCCATCCCACAAAATTCACAAAGGGACTCACGGCTGAACCCCCAAACGCGCCTGGAGAGTTTCCATGCGGGCCTCCCAGAGTTTCCAGGTCGCTTGCCAATCATCGCCACTGAGACGAACCCGAGCCTCGGGTAGGATCCTTTTGAGGCTTTTGAACTCTTCGACCGCGGCCGCTTTCTCATGGCGTTGGACGAGAAATTCAATCCACAGAATGCGATTTTCCGGATGGTCCGGAGCCAACTGGACGGCCCGGGCCAAATGGAATCGAGCCTTGCTGCGACTCCCAACACCCAACGGTGCTGACGGACACTCCTCATACAGCATTCCCAGAGAACGGTCTGCACCGGCGTGGTCGAAACCGGGATCAAGAAGCTGACAAGCCTGCCACTGGCTTTCCATCTCCCGGACAAATCCCAGAGCTCGAAGCGGTTGTGTCTGGGCGAGGACTCCCAAATTTAGACCCAGATAGTAGTGGCAGGCCGCGTCTACCGGGGATTCCTTCAAGGCAAGGCGACAGGCTTCGGCTCCCTCCTTGGCCAAGGCACTGCGGACCGGCCTCGATGTGAGTCCCTCGGCCCGATCGAAACAGGCCCGCGCCAAAGGCCACGCCAAAGCCGGGCGACCAGACGACTTCAAATACTCACTGCGCGCCTGATCATAGACTCGACTGAGCCGCTGTTGCTGACTTTCACCCAGCAGTCCGAGGCTCCCCAGAAAACCCAGGAGGACCCAGCAGGCCAGAGGGTGTTGGAATCGGCTCCAGCCCCAGAAACGCGGCAACGCTCTCGTCATCATTCCACAAACCTGCCCTGCGGGGTGCCCCCCCAGCAAGTCACGTTCGTGAATCTGTTAGCCCTGCCCCTCTCTGCCAATAACGCACCCAATTCCAAAGCCTACACAGTACCCCACTGCAGGCGAAGGGCTCACGCTCACTCGGAGCCCCAGCGTCACTCTTCAACCAGGCGGAAAAACCCCGTGGCGCGAGCCGGATCCAGAGATACCGGGATCCGAACAGTCCCAGCGGGGGGCACCTCGGTCTTCAGGCCTGAGTCCAGCCACTGAGCCGAGGGAGACTCCAATCGATCTGAGGTCCGCACGCGAAGCCGACGATCACGAGCGGACACCGCCTGACCGCCAGAATCCAAGGCCTGCAGTTCGATGCGCCACTCCGAACCGGACAGCGTCTGACCCACCACCCGACCACCGAGGACGCGACGACGCTGACCAATGCTCAATTGACTCGACGCGTACTGAACTCGCTGAACGGGTTGGGCATCGACCGTGGCAATGAGCGAATCGACAGGCTTCGCCCCGAATCGCAATTCTGTGGTTCCGCCGGGAGCCCGCACACGGAATCCCACCTCAACGAGCGTCGATAGACCGACCGGAGCCGACTGACCGGCGGGTTTCCATAACACAGCCCCGATGCATCCTAGCGCGGCGGCAGATCGGTTCTCGATATATGAGGTTCCGGTAGGCGTCTTGAGACCTGTGAACTCAAGAGCCTGAGCATCGAATTCAACATTGAAGGCGAAGGCGTTTTCATTACCGACCCCGTCGAGTATCACGGGCACCCACGCTTCCTGACCTGTCACCAAGTCACTCCAACCAAACCTAATGGATCGGAGGGCTTCCGACCGCGTCGGCCGTGTTAACGACTTGGAGAGGCTGGGTTGCTGGCTGCGGTTGAGCGAATAACCCGGCCCGCCGGTCATCGGGTCTTCAGCTGGCTGAAGGGGATCGAGTTTCGCCACGAAGCGAGCCACCTAAACAAGGTCCGCCAAGTTGATGAACCAATCCCCGGAACTGGCCTTGGGAGCACAGTCCATACGGCGTCGAACTCAGACTTGCTGTCCCCACCGATACCCCACGCTGCGGGCAATGCCGGGACCACTACCGGGAATGAAGCGCTCGCATCCGTCCAGCCCAACACATCGTCCCACCGCGCCACCCACAAGAATCCCGGGGCGGAGCGTCAGTCCACTGACCAACTCCCCGGCCGTCACCGCCTTGACATCGCTGGCCACGATCCCCGCGGGCAGTTCGGGAGGGCGATTGAGCCCCAGCAGGTTCTCACCCCAAGCCACCAAGGACCGGTTGCGAGTCTGGGCCTCTATCACGAAGGTCCCAAACATTAAACAGGCACACAGCCCACACTTCTGAATCCCATCACTCCAAAAGGATCGAATACGCCGATCTCGTCGGAGGATTCACTTCGAAACTAAATCCGAAGACATCCTACAAAAGACACGCGCCGAGCGGAACGACTTGGTTCGGACGAAAGTGATGCGTGGGCAAATTCTTTCGCAATACGAGGTGTGAGCAAACCAGAACACAGCTCTTGCGGAAGAAGTTTCAGTGCGCGCAACCGATCCAACGCCATCGTTGAGGTTTAGCAATAAACCAACACAAACGGTGTGAGCGGTGTGACGCGATTGATGGAAATGATCCGGTTGATGTCCGAATCCTTGAGTTCACGACCCTTGGGCAATAACAAATGTCCCCCGGCGTTGAACAAATCGCGTCCCAAGACCATACCAGCCTTCAGTTCAATCAAGAGCAACTCCCGCTCACCTCGCGGGATCTGAGTCATTGGTAACGCCTTGGCCAAGAGCCGCACCGCCATGGGATCAAATTGCTTGTCCGAAAGACTCTCCAACTCGTTGAGAATTTGGGTCGTGGATCCGTTGCGATGGCAGAAGTGAATCACCGGGGCGAGGACCCTAGCCAACTGGGGAATGGTCTCACCCTTGAGTCCATCGGGATATCCCGTGCCGTCGAAGGCTTCGTGATGATGACGGACAATCTCCGCTGCGCTCGCCAACGCGGGAAAATTCTTGAGGACCCCCTCGGCGATCTCTGGGTGGTGGCGAATCATCGCCAACTCCTCGTCGGTGCATTTGGCCGTATCCCGCAACCAGCGTCGCACGATGCTGCGATCTACGCTGAGCATGCCGATATCATACAAGGCCGCCGCCCACAGCAGGCGGGGCAATTCGGTGGGCGGAAGCTCCATCAATTCACCAATGGTCCGGCAGATGGCCACCGCCCGAAGGCTGGCGTTGCCCAAATTAGGATGAAACACGCTCAGCATCTGGATGGACATTTCGATGGCCATGTCCACGGAAGCTCCTCCCGTCACCGGTGCAGATGCAGGTTCGCCGGGTAGCGAAGCGACACTCCCCCCGTCCGGTGTGCCTCCGCCTCTCACGGCATCACTCAATTGCTGATTGAGCACCAGATTCCGAGCGCGCAGGGCGTCGATCTCGGACCGCTGGGCCGAACTTGCCAAGGCATTGTCCACCGCCATGGCAACCTCGTCTCGCATCCACGGTTTGGTCAGATAACGGAAGATTAGTCCCGATCGCCGAGCCTCCATCACGCCGTTCATGTCGCGTCCGGAGGTGAGCAGGATACGGTTCATTCCAGGCCGCGCTTTGGCCAATTCCTGGAGCAATTTCATACTGTCGTTTCCGGCGATCTGGTCATCGACGATCACCAACGGGAAACTCTGCTGCTGCGCGTCGGCCAGCCCCTCGCCGGCTGAGGCATGGAGACTCACCGAATGGGAGAGACTCTGGAGTTGGTCGCGGAGAATCGACCCAATCAAAGGGTCCTCGGCGATCAGAAGGATTCGGAATGTCGAATTGTCACTCATATTGGGAAAGGTGGTTATCTAACAGTTCAACTCAGCGGGACTCTTGATCGAGATTGATGTTCGCATCAAAAAAGGTTCCGCCCTCGGCGACGGTAGTGACTGCCTTTAGCAGGGTTTCGATAGGGCTGGTCTTGGATATATAGCCCGCGATGCCTAAGTTAAGGCATTTAATAAGGAGATCGTTTTGAGCGAAGGACGAGAGCAAGACGATACGGGTCTTGGGACTCAATTCTTGAATAGGGCTAATTAATTCAGCGCCAAGGCAGTCCTCGAGTCGCATGTCCAAGAACAGAAGGTCATATTGCTCAAGCACCAAGGTCGGCTCCAACTCGGACCAGTGGCTGTAGCAAGCCACCTGAGTGCCCGGAATGGCCGAGGCGACGGCCCCGGCGATGGCTTCGGCGAGTTGGGGATGGTCATCCAGGAAGGCAATTTTCATGATTTGAGAAATCTTTGGAATATTTCAGCTCAGGAGAGGCAACGACTTCACAGGAATCTTTAGTTCGATGAACATGCCCTTCAAATCCTGTCGCTCGATGCGAATTTGACCGCGGGAACGGCGTGCGAAGGCACTCATGCTCTGGAGACCGAACCCGGCCGAATAATTGGCGGGATCAAAGCCGCACCCGTCGTCTATAACCCGCAGAAACAAAGATGGCGGCGATGAAATGCATTCGACCCTAATGCTAATGTTGCGGGCACGCCCATGTCGGATGGCATTGCCTAGCAATTCTTCCGCGAACCGGCAGGTGCGGAACAGAACTTCCGGATGCAAGCTCAGGCCATCGGTGTTCAACGTCGTCAACTGGCATCGGACATTGAATTGCTTCTCCATGTGGCTACAAATGCTCTGGAGCTGCACAGACATCTCCTCGAAGGACTGCAGACGCTCCGTGCCCTCGACCAGCAGTCGCCGCAATTCCCTCCGCAAGTAATCCAACTGCTGAAGAATTGTGTCACGAGTCCGCTTAAAACCATCCACATCATCGATGCGGCTCGTGGCCACTTGGACTCCCAAAAGGGTGAGATTCTGTATAATGTGATCGTGCAACTCCTGCTGCACCAAGGTCCGATGGAGATTCAATCGGGCAATCGTACCTTGCGCCTCGGCTAACTCCCGCATCTGACTCCGGCTCGCAGAAAAAACGGTCCACATCAGGATCATCAGAAAACTGGTGATAAGAATTTGGAGCAGATAGTAAGGCATGGCTACCATCAGCGCCCGGACCGCACTGGCCTTCAGAAATGACTTCTTCAACGTTATTTTGATCTGAAATTCCCGATTGGGGAAATCGACTAACCACAAATAGCCGATCTTCCCGGTTCCCAAATATCCATCGTCGATCAGGTCGTTCTCCAAATTGTCCAACTCCAGCAGTCGTTGCCCTTCAAAATAGTTTCGGGTATCGGCGGGATCCTCAGCGCGCACTTCAATCAAATGTTTTCGGGGTGCCTTCTTCAACTCCACCACCCGCTCCATCTTAATAGAGGGTTCAGAGGAAGCTTTGTTGGAAAAATGAATATCAATCATGTTGAGGCTCGAAGGCCGACCCGTATGGAGGATCAACCGCTTTAGATTGATGACTGCAAACAACACCCCGGAGGAGGTAACCGATTCACCCTTCAATAGACGCGGCCTTGGAGTTGCAAACACAAAGTATGCCCGACTGGCATCATCGGCGGGCGGACCGTGCCAGAAGATCTTTGATATGCGGTTGGAACCCATTTGCGCGGTTTCCGACAGCGTCTCTTGAAACGCCGGGTCCTTAAAGATCGTCGCGAATACCAAGTCATCCATCGTAAGCACCAAGCCGGCGGGATTTACTCGGGAGACTCCATCGTCAAAATCAGCAATTCCGACGGCCACGATTCCGGGGTACCGATCCAGTTCACGGATTAACTGCATGGTGGATTTTCGTAGTTCCACCGTCGACGCGAGACCCACCAACTCAAAGAGACGGGGCACTCGGCCGAAATGATTCTCCATCACCTGCCGCCGATCATCGAAGATCCGAGTCAGTTGGATACGGTCCGCCTTGCGGGCCCGCTGGATTGAGGGCCAGAAAATCAACACCGCGAGGAGCAACATTCCTACGGTCAACTTGGCGTAGTTGTACCAGAACACTCTCCGGCGCACCGAACCATGGGCAATCCTGCCAATGTCGCTCAGAAGTGTATTAACGTCCTGCATGCTTTTGAATCGGTTGCATTTAACCTTCTTTCCGTCTCACGTTCCGTCCCAGGACGAAAACAGAGGCCGCTACTGACCCTCCCGCTGCGGCAATCGCTTCTGGAGGGATGGAACCGTGATCCTCAAAATCCGGGCTGCAGCCATCAAGTCCTGCTTGCAGTGGTCGAGAACCCGCTGGATGTGATCGGTCTCCACCTCGGCCAGTGATCGGAGCAGGCTCGAACCCGATGACTCCAATCCGCTGCGCTCACCACCAGTACCGTTGGCTTGTGAAAACCGACCGGACGTCGGCCCCGAACGCTGAGATGGTGCCAAGGGCAATTCACCGAGCGTAGAAACTGACTTCGCTTCACTCCCGTTCATCCGAGTCGGCGGCGACAACCTTCGGACCGGAGGCTTTTCTGAAAACTGGCTGCGATAGGCGCTCAAACTGATCAAATCCACGGGGCCATCACCACTGGCAACAACACCTCGTTCGATCATGTTCTGAAGCTCCCGGATGTTCCCAGGCCAAGAATGCTGCTTGAGCCAATCCATCGCCTCCTTCGTAAAGCCCAAGATCGGTTTGCTGTGCTTGCGGCAAAACTCCTCGAGGAAATACTCGGCAAGAATCGGGACATCGGATAGCCGATCTCGAAGCGGAGGCATGTAGACCGGAACCACATTCAGGCGAAAGAATAGATCCTCTCGGAATTCCCCCCGTTCGACCGATTCCTCCAAATTGCGATTGGTGGTGGCGACGATCCGAACATCGACCGACAGCGTTTCGTTGCCGCCGACTCGCTCGTACTCCCGCTCTTGGATCACCCGCAAGAGCTTAGATTGGACAGCCAGAGATACCTCGCTCACCTCATCCAGAAGCAGCGTGCCACCATTGGCCATACCGAATCGTCCCTCACGACGAATGATGGCACCGGTGAATGCGCCGCGCTCGTGACCAAAGAGTTCGCTCTCCACCAGAGACTCGGGCAAAGCCGCACAATTAAGCTTCACAAATGGACCGCCCGCCCGAGGACTCTGCTGGTGGAGGGCCCGTGCGACCAATTCTTTGCCTGTACCGCTTTCGCCCTGAATGAGCACCGTTGTCTGGGTGGGAGCGATCCGACGGATATACTCCCTCAGGTATTGGGTTGCGGGCGATCGTCCCAAAATTTGGACTCCTGCCTGGACACCGCTCACGGAGCCTCGAGTGGAGGTGCGAGGGGGGATGGTGGGAGCCGACTGCGCGGCCGGAGCCCCATGAAAAACGGTCGGCGCAGCGAGGAACTTGCGGGCCCGGTCGAAGAAGTCCCGCAAATCCCTCTCGGCAAATGGACGGACCACGATCTCGTGGGCCCCAGCACGGCGGTGCTGCTGACTCGATTCGCTGCTCTCTTTGTCCAGAATGCTAACGATATAGGGAGTCTCCATCCGGGCGGCCAGCTCTCGGATGAGCGTGGTGGATAAACCGTCCGGAAGGGTTTCACCGACGAGGAGCAATTGGAATCGATCCGCCTCCAGATACTCCCAGGCAGCCGATAAGGAATCAGCCTCCGCCACGGCCACTCCTCTGGGCCGGAGGACGCGACCAACAGTCTGACGGATCAAGTCGGAGCGATCCACCACCAGAACCCGTTCAATGAGCTTCACGGCCCGATCCCTCCGGCTCTCAGTCCGTAGGTAGACCGAATCCGCTGCGGGCTCCGACTTGCGCTACTGGGGACGAGATCGCCGGGTATCATTTGGTGACGGAGCATCCACTGTTCATTCTGTCGATCGAGTCGCACTGAACGCTGGATTAAATCAAGGGTGGCCTGCAGAGCCGGACGCAGTCTATCCGGAAAAGGCACCGGTGAGGCCGCCTTGACGGCGGACTGAGTTCTGGCCAGTTCTCGGAGCAAATCACGGCGGCGGCGTGTGATCTCCACCATCGGCGGCTTGACTCCGGATTCCAGAGCGCGCCCTTCCTCCTCGGACAGGTCAGCCAGTTGGAGGCATACCTGATGATAGGCAGCCAACGAGGTCTCAAAGGCGGCAGACATGGTTGGTTTCAAGGCTGAGCTCCAGGGAGCCGAGGAGCCGGGTCCCTCCGAGAGGCAGTCTTCAACACCGAGATCCGCAGCGTAGCCATGTTCCGCAAGATTTGAACTGGAACAGCGTTGGCGTTGGTGTTGGAACCGCCAGACGAAGTGGTCGGTGCTTCTACGATCTGCTGGTAGGTCTTGATCGCATCCTCAACTTGGCCCAAACGCTCTTCGCACAAACCCACTTGGTACTGGAAGGCCTGCCGGGTTTGACCCTCTGCGTTGGACTTCGCCAATGCGCGGTAAAGCGACACCGAAGAAAGGTAATCGCCCTCCAAGTAGAACTGATTGGCCAACTCGTTTCCGACACGGAGTTTCCACGGCATCCATCGCGTCAACCGATCGGGTGGCGCCAACTCGACCGCCTCGAGCAACAGCTGAAACTGCTCCAAAGCTGCGTCACGCTTCTTTTGCTGTTTCAAGGAATGGGCCAAAAAATATCGAGCCTCGGGAATGTAATCGGAGTCAGGGAAATCCTCGAGAAACCCCATAGCCTGCCGCTCCAAGATGCCGTTGGGGGCCGATTCTCGCAGCGAGCGCAATTGCTTGATCCGAACGGTCTCGACCTCGAGTTCTTCCGATTTGGTTTGAAGCATACGCCCGTAGAGCTCAGCCGCTTCGGCATGGCGCCCGAGATCGGAACAGGTGTCAGCGATAGCCGATTGCGCCATCATTACCAGACGCCGCGAGTAGGCGATGTTCCGACCTTCAATCCTCGGTACCGACCGCAACACGAGGTAAAATTTCTCAATCGCCTCATCCTTCAAGTCGAGCCGTCGCAGCAAGTACCCTTGTCGCAACAAGACCTCTGGAATCGCCGGGTCTCGGGAATAGCGCTCGACGTATTCAGCCAACAGTTGCAGAGCCCGTTCCAGATGCCCGCCAGCTTGGTCCTTTTCAGCCGCCAACTCGCGTTGATGGGCCAACTCCAGAAGAGTGAGTTTCCGGGTGTCCTCCTTGATACGTTCCGAGGCATCGGAATTCAGCACCGCTTCGACCGTCCGACTAAATTCCTCTAAATAGTTGGTCCGTGAGCCCATCCCGCGCAGTTTTTGAAAGCGCGCCTCCGCTGCCTTGTTTTGATCCAACAAGTAGTTTGTGTTGGTCTTAAACTGCAGATTTTCGGTAGGCAAGGCCCCCAAGCGGGGATCCAGTCCGTACTCCACGGCTACCGCTGGCGCTTTCGGAGGGTCGACCTCTCCGGCTGGAGTTGGGGAGTCCGCTAAGGCCACCACTCCGAGGAGCGTTGCCGCCAGAAATCGTTTAACGCAATTCATAGGTAGCCCTTCCTGTGCCCCGCGCCGGGGATTCTCCGGAAGACATCCGCAACGGCAGGACGATATTCACGGGCACTCCTGAAGTGCCTACCATTCCGGCCGCTGCATTAGTCAAATTTAGTTGAGTGAAAAAATACCGGAGTAATTGCCGCGATTTTTCCGGGTCGTCACCAACGCCGGACGGGACAGGATCTAAAGGATGCGAGACGGGGGGGGCCATCTGGGAATTGAACGATTCACTGGTATCCGCTCGAACGATGAAATTGGTCCGATGCATGGCTGAACTTGTCTTCAATTCAGACAAAAACTCCGCCGTGAACTGAGGCTCAGGAATATAGGTCTGCGGTAGCGGTGCCAATGGCGGTACGGGCGGCTTGGGTGGAGTCTCCACTCGAATCTTTCCAAGATCTCGCTCCACTCGACTCAGGTAACCTGCGGGTTCAGCACCCTCCACACTCAGGGCCAGAAGCACGACGACGGCTGCGAGTGCGACAGGAAGAGTGAGGGCTTTTGTAAAAGTGGCCATTGGATGGGGGGAAGTCGGAGTCTTCATGGGGTGCTTGAAGAGAGGCTGGTTTCGTCATCACGCGAGGCTGCATCGGCTGGAACATCGTGCTGAGACACCACCGCCCGAGTGACCATATAATCCTCTTCTGTGAGAGTCTTGCGCCAGTCATCTACATCAAAATCATCCACCGATTGAACCCACTCCTGAAGTTGGATCAGGCGCATTTGGCGAGCCATCCGGTCACAATCCGGCATTCCTAAAAGAGTGTAGTGCTCCTTCCAGTGCTTGAACAATGGGCTCGCCGGATTGGTGGTGATCAGGAACACACCTTTATCGGAGGTGAGCCTCAAGGCTGTGTCCATGGGGTGACGATGCCAAAAGCGGCAAACGTTGGCCGTTGCTAAGGCAGAGCCGCCATGCCAGATGGACGGTGAACGAGCCGACAACGCCGACCGAAGCACCGATGAAACCAAGTCATTCACCGACCAGCCATCGGTGTGGCATTGTTGAGCAACCAGCCGCCGAAGCTCAGTGCCCAGACGAATCTTGAGCTCTTCGCCCTCGAGCGAAGCCGAACGCCGCACTGCTTTACCTTTTCGGGGTTTCCGCTCAGAAGCGGCGTCCGAGTCCTCCGCCGTGGGAACATTGGCTTCGGCAATCGCGTTTTCCCCAGCGCTCTCCTGCTCCAAAGTCGGCACCTCATCCAACAGCCCGCGCATGCGGGTCCTCTCTCGGTCAATCACCTCGGTGCGCAAGGCCCGAAGCTGGTCCAAGGGGTTAATTTCTTCGGAGGGTGACGCCATGATCAGGAAACTGGGGTCCGTTCGAGACCTTTGAGCGCCGTCGGATGACCCGGTTGGATGGCCAGAACCGTTTGAAAGATTGAACGGGCTTCATTGGGCTTTCCGCTCTGCAAACTGGCCAAACCCAACCGAATGAGGTCGTCAGGAAGCCAGCCATTGCTTCGCAGCGAGGCCGCATAGCTGATGCATGCCTGCTCGGGCGAGGATTCCAGCTGCAAGTCCCCCTTCAAACGCCATCCGGCTGCATGTTCTGGATGCTCTGCAACCACCTGCTCCAGCACGGCCAATGCCTCGGATTCCCGCTGACAATCACGATAAGCCATCGCCAATCGCACCTGGGTATCGGGCAATCCAGGGGCCAAACGGACCGCATGGGACAGGTCACGAGTGCAACCCAGAGCATCGCCGCTGAGATACCGGAGAGAACCGATCGAATCCCAGATCTCCGACCATTCTGGCCGCAGTGCCGCCAAAGCCTCTAAGCGACCCAATGCCTCGCGGATCTGCCCACGCGCCTGAAGTTCACCGGCGCGGTCCAGCTCAGAACGGACATGCGAATCCACCTGAGCCATGGCAGCCGACCGTTGCTGCTCTCGGGCCACAGATAAATTCTGCTTCAATTGGGCATTGTCGGGTTGCATCACTGCAGCCGCTTCCAAGCTGGTCACGGCATCATCCCAACGACCCAGATGGAAGGCACAAATGCCCCGGGAAAGCAGCAGGCTGAAGTCGCCCGGGTTGCGGTCGAGCAAGCGCTGGATCAACCAACGCCCCTCCTCATACCGTCCATCCCTCAACGAAAAATCAGCCTCCAAACGACGTGCTTCGTCGAAGGCCGGATCTAGTGCAAAAACCCCTTCTAGTGCACTGGCCGCGCCCCGCTTGTCCCCGGATTCGAAGAGAACTAACGCCAACCAAGTCCCGATAGACGGGTCCCAAGGGTTGGATCGGAAGAGTTCCTCCAAATGAGGCCGAGCCATTTTGGTCCACCGCTGTTCCAATAGGACCGAAACCAAAGAACGCCTGAGTGAATCGTCCCGCGGACGAATACGGAGCACCTCAGTCCAAGCCCAACAGGCCAGACTCGGATGGCCTGATTTATAATCCGCATCCGCCTCGGCGAGCAGTGCCGACAAATCATCGACTCCTCCGCGGCGGCTCATGCGTTGACGGGCGACACCGAGATTTTCACGCGCCACTTCTCCGCCTCCGTACGCCACCTGGACTTGGGCAAATGTCTCTGCCGCCATGTTCCATTGCCCACCTTGTGCCAAACAAACCCCCAGAGCGGTCAGCACATCCGCATCCGCGTGACCTGCGTCCACCAGCCGCACGTAGAACTGTCCAGCCTCGGCGTAGAGTTGGTTGTCAAAGGCCACCCGGGCCCGCCAGCGCAGTGCATCCGGTTGCTGAGGATCGATTGCCAACGCCTTCTCGGTTTCTGACTGAAATTCATCCAGTCGACCCATCTTCAGACTGGCGATGGCCGAAAGAATTCGCCCCTCTAGGTATTCCGGCTGCTGATCCAGTAATTGCTGGAACCGCTGTTTGGCTTCCCAATGTTTTCCTTCATCCATGAGAAGGCTTCCCAGAGTTCGCAGCACGAACAAGGAGTTGGGTTCCACGGTCAACGCCTGCTCCAAATCTTGGATTGCGCCTAAACGATCCCCAGAAGCCGCCTTAGCCTCGGCTTGGTCGACCCAACGCTTGGACTGAGCCCCCGTAGGTTCAGTGGCACCCGGCGGCACAGCGCCTGGATCTTCAGCCAGCATCTGCCGACCCATTTCCTGAGGATTGGTAATCATGGTTAGTAAGACATGCTTAGTAAGAGCACCAACTTTAGACGAATCTAAATTCTGCCCCGGCAAAACGCAGCACCTTATATGCCAGTCAGCAGCGTATTAATGGCACACTGAGTGCTGCGATAGCTTGGGATGAACATCGCGCTCCATCAAGCAGCAGCGGCCATGACGGCCAACATGCAGTGGCATGATTTGGTGGCGCAAAACCTTTCTGGGCAATCCTCTCCGGGATATCGCGCTCAGGTGGGTGGCTTTGAAGAGTTCCGCATCCCCGGTTCACCCAATCCCACGCCCTCCAACTCTCAAGTGGGCAGCGCCTATCCCATGTTGCGGGCCGGGCTGAATCGAAACCAAGGAGCTCTTCAACCCACAGGCTCCTTGACGGACCTTGGCTTGGAGGGACCTGGGTTCTTCGCGGTTCAGGCTCCTGGCGGCGGGCGCGCCTTCACTCGAGATGGTCAGTTCCATGTCGACCGACAAGGAGCCCTCATGACGAAGGAAGGTTATCCGGTCCTCGGAGACACCGGCCCCGTTCAAGTCGATCCTCAAGCGGGAGCGGTGTCGTTTGGGCCCCGCGGTGAAATTTCCCAAGGCGGAGTCGTTCGGGGACAAGTTCAACTGGTTGAAGTGGCGGACCCAGCCCAACTCCAGCATCTCAGCGGGAGCTACTACCGTCTTCCCGCGAATTTGAAAACAACTCCGGCAACCGGAACCACCGTGCAAACGGGATTCTTGGAGGGAGCCAACACCTCTTCAGTTCAAGAAATGGGCAACATGCTTTTGGCTATGCGTCATTTCGAAGCCAACCAGCGCGCCCTCCAGGTGGCCGATGAGCGGATGGGCCGATCCATCCAGGAACTCGGAACGCCGCCCCAATAGCCACTGATCTCACCGCAACTGACTTTCTGAAACTCCCATGATCCGAGCCCTCTACAGTTCCGCTTCCGGTCTGCAAGCACAGCAGAACAACCTGGATGTGATCGCCAACAACTTGGCGAACGTGAACACCACCGGTTTCAAGAAGAGCAAGATCGAGTTCCAAGATCTTCTCTATCAGGCCACCCGTATGGCTGGCTCGGAGCAAGGTGCGGGCAACGCTCTGCCGGCCGGTGTCGAAGTCGGACACGGAACGCGAACCGTAGCCACGGCCCGGGTCTTCACAAATGGCGAAATGAGCCAGACCGGTGAGAAATTAGACTTAGCAATCATGGGTGATGGTTTCTTCGAGGTCTCATTGCCCGACGGAACCCGCGGCTACACCCGCGATGGTGGGTTCAAGACCTCCTCAGCCGGCACCGTGGTCACCAGTGACGGTTACAACGTGACCGGTTTTCCAGCCGTCCCGTCCGGAACCACTGGAGTCACCATCGCCAACAATGGTCAGGTGACCATCGCAACGGCCGGTGGAACGCAAACCAGCCGATTGCAGCTCACCCGCTTTCCTAACCCCTCGGGCCTGACCGCCATCGGCCGGAACGTCTACCGCGAAAGCGTTGCCTCCGGCGCCCCCGAAACCGGGCAACCGGGCGAAAATGGATTCGGCGAGGTGAACCAAGGGAGCCTCGAGCTTTCGAACGTCAAAGTCGTCGAGGAAATGGTGAACATGATCATCGCCCAGCGGGCCTACGAGGTGAACACCAAAGCCATCTCCGCCGCGGATGAGATGATGCAGCAGAGCAACAACCTCAAGCGTTGATGCCCATCACCATGCAACGAACCCTCCTCCTAATCGGCTGCCTGCTGAGCGCTGTATCATTGGCCTTGGCGGCCGATAACGCCTCTATCAGTACTCAGCATCCGATGAGTGGGGAGGAACTGGCAGGACTGCTGGAGAACTCCTTGCGAAACCTTTGGAAGATCCAAGATGGCACGCTGACTGTCGAATTTGAGCGGAACCTCCCTCCAATTTCCCTACCTCCCGGAGAACCCTCCTTGCGGTGGACGACACAAATCCAGCAGCCGAATCGTCGCATTTACCCCCAATTTGAAATCCGGGTCGATGGTCAGGTGGCCGCATCTCTGGCAATTCCCATTCGAGTCAAATGGATCCGGGAAGTCTGGGTGACCGATAGCCCCATACTCAGCCAGGTTGTCCTTTCGGCCAACTCTCTCCAGAAGCAGTCGCTCGATGTTTTGAGCCTCCCCGGATCGGCATGGTCCGGTGATCCGATTGCTGATGATTGGATGACGTCCTCCCCGATTCCCGCTGGAGGAGTTCTTATGGAACGGTCCCTGCGCCGCCGACCCGCGATCCGTCGAGGTGATACCATCTCCGCTCGCCTCGAAGATGGGGCTCTTTCGGTCGAATTTCAGGCCATTGCCCTCGAGGATGGCTTCAAAGGTGGGATGATGAAGCTTCGAAGCGCCCTAAAACCGGTAGAACTCAAAGGAAAGGTCATCAATGAAACGATTGTTGTTGTTGTTCGTTAGTCTCCTGTTCTGCACCGGTGGGCTACCGGCCGATTCTCTGTGGACGGAAACCTCGATCTCGCCGTTGGCCGATCGGAGAGCTTTGGCTGTGGGTGACTTGCTTTCGGTCATCGTTCAGGAAAACAACTCAGCCACCAAGAACCAGACCAAGAAGACCCAGAAAGAATCGAGCATTGATGCGAGCGTTAACCAATTCCTCTTCAAGCCCCAGAACATGAAGTTCATGACCAAGGGCGGAATGTTTCCAGGGATGAACGCTTCCTCCAAAACCGATTTCAACGGAGGCGGGCAGGTTCAAAATTCCGATTCCATTAATTCGCGGTTCACCGTCCGCGTGGTGGACGCTCTGCCCAATGGCAACCTACTGATCGAGGGACGTAGATCCACCTCCTTCTCAGGGGAAAGCCAGACCATCGTACTGCGCGGAACAGTCCGCCGGGTGGATGTCACCCATGACAACACCGTCCTGAGCTACCAATTGGCCGATCTCACCCTGCGCTTCGACGGATCTGGTTCGGTCAACGACAGCCAAAAGCGCGGTTGGTTCGGCAAGGTGTGGGACAAGGTCAACCCGATGTGATCGATGCCTAACCCCAATTACTCCATTTTGAAAAACTTGATCCGACTCGGCACTCCTTGGGCCGTGGCTCTGTGGATGGCCATCATTCCAGTGTCCGCCCAACCTAACGGGGGTGTCCGCATTCGGGACATCGCATTCCTCCATGGAGCTCGAGGCAACCAACTCATGGGCTACGGTCTGGTTTCCGGTATCAACGGCGACGGCGACAAGAACCCCAACTACACCCAGCAGGCCATCGCCAACTTGATGCAGCGCTTCGGCCTAGTGGTCCCTCCCCCCCGAGTGACCTCGAAGAATGTGGCCGCCGTCATTGTCACCGCAGAAATCCCGCCCTTCTCGAAGTCGGGTTCGAAAATCGATGTTCTGATCAGTGCGATGGGTGATGCAAAGACCCTTCAAGGCGGCGTGCTGTTGCAAACCCCTCTGATTGGCTCCGACGGCAAGGTCTATGCCGTGGCTCAAGGGGCCATTAGCATTGGCGGATTCTCAGCCGGCGGTGGCGGCAGCTCGGTCACCAAGAACCACCCCACTAGCGGACAAATTATCGGAGGCGGCATGGTTGAAAAAATGATCCCGGTGACCCTGCTCCAGGAAAACACCATGCAACTAGTTCTCAACGATCCTGATTTCACCATGGCAGCTCGGACGGCTGAGGCCATCAATCGGAAGTTCCCAGATTCATCACGGGCCGTAGATGGCGGCACTCTCATGATTGAGTTGCCCGACCAGTATCAGTCGCTACCCATCGAATTCATCGCTCAAGTGCAGGCTCTGGAAGTCACGATGGACGTCCCGGCCCGTGTCATCCTGAATGAGCGGACCGGAACCATTGTCGCCACATCTCGGGTACGCGTGTCGAGTTGCGCCATTGCTCACGGCAGTCTGATCGTCTCCATCGCCCAGTCCGGCACGGTTTCCCAACCCAACCCACTGGCCCCCAACGGACAAACCGTCGTTGTTCCAAACACCGATGTGAATGTGACCGAAGCCAAAGGAGGACTCATTCCCTTCGCGGAGATGCCCACCGTGGAAAAGGTGGCCGCAGCCCTCAATTCTATCGGTGCCAGTCCGCGCGACATCGTTGCCATTTTCCAGTCACTCAAGCAGGCAGGAGCACTGCAGGCAGAGCTTCAGGTTCGATAAGTTTTTCAAGACTATGACCACCACCCTCTTGAGCAATGTAGACCCGAATGCATTGTCGCGACTTGCCAAGACGGGAACCCCACAGCACCGAGCCGAGCAAGTCGTCGGACAATTCGAGGGGATGTTGGTCCGAGAAATCCTCAAATCAGCTAAACCACCCAGTATTCTGCCCGCCAAGAGTGGCGAGGCCAAATTAATCGGTGAGGTCTATGGCGACATGGCTCACGACATGGTGGCCAACCAGATTAGCCAATCCGGGCAGTTGGGCATGAAAGCAGCCCTCTCCCGACAGTTGGCTCTCCAAATCGGGACTGAATCGCACCCTGAAAAGGCGCTTCAACTTCAGCAGCCGTGATCTTCGATCCACAGGATTGGCAAGATTCACTCGCTGCGGAGGCCTCGTGTGCGGAGCGATTACTCAGCATCACCGATCAGCAGCAGACACTCCTGATTCACCGGAAATTTGTTGAACTCACCAGCAATTTAGCCGCCCAGCAACAGGCAGTTGAGCAATTGTTTGTCCTGACCCGGCGCCGCTCGGACACCCAGCAACAACTCGCACAACAACACCAGATTGCACCGCCGGGCCGCCGCTTAGAAATCTATACCCATTTACCGGCGCTCAAGGTCGAAGAGATCGAGCGAATGGTTCTGCATTTGCAGTCCGTGGTGGATTCCTGTCAGAGGGCCTTCCGCCAAAACCAACTCCTTTTAGGTCGTTCCATCGAGTTGGCCCAACAGGTGCTGCAACGATCGGGTGTGGTTTCAACCGGCCGCACCTACGGAGCCCGGGGCAAAGAGCGAGCCTTCGCCAATGCCAACCCGGTCTCTCGATGGCAAGCGGTCGTATAAGACAAAACCATGAGCGGACTCCTCGGCTCTCTCGAAATTGCGTCATCCTCTCTCTTGGCCGCACGGGCCGGGATCGAGACGGCAGGCGTCAATATTTCGAATGTCAACAACCCTAGTTACGCACGCCAGCGGCTCCTCGTCGAACCGCGGTCCGGTTCTGGGGTCGCGGTCCTCGGAACCAAATCGCTGCGCGATTCCATTCTGGACGAGCAGCTTATCCGGGAGGCGAGCAACAAGAGCTACCTAGAGAATTTTCAACGCACGCTGCAAATCGGTCAGTCGATGTTGGGCCAACAAATCGACCGTCAAAGTGCAACACCTGAGGCGGACAGTGCCGCCCGAAGTCTCGGCGGTCAGATGGCCATCGCCAGCGGTCTCTCAGAATTCTACAACGCCCTCCAGTCGGTCTCCGTGTCACCGACTTCGGTGGCGGATCGTCAGGTGCTCCTTCTCAAGGCCAATCAGCTGACCGACAAGTTCAATTCGGTCGAAACCCGCTTTACCAGCCTCAAGTCAGACCTGAACACGGACCTGAACAATCGGATCAAACAGGCCAACGAACTGATCGGCTTCACCGCGCGTGCCGCCATGGACAACTCCCTGGCCAGCACCACTAGTGGAGGCCTTGCCCAAGATACTTTACAAATGCGTCTGGAGGAGTTGGCCGGCTACTCGTCCATCAAAACCCAATTCAACGATCAAAACCAGATCTCGGTATCCATCGATGGCATAGAGGTCATCAAAAACAATTTAACGGTAGGCAAGCTAGAAGGAGCCGAGGATGCCGATGGCGGCATACAGGTCTCCGTGCTAAACTCCGATTCGAACAACACGGCCAAGCTCACCGGCCAAGGTTCCATTCAGGGGCTAGTCAAGGCCCGGGACACGGTCCTTCAGGATTTGCGCCAAGACATCAACCTCATGGCCACCAACCTGATTGAGGGGATGAACTCCGCGCACAAGCTCGGGGTCAGTTTGGATGGTTCCACCGGTTTGGATTTCTTCACGGGAACCGACGCATCGAACATCGCCGTCAACAAGGATCTGGTCGCGGATGTCCGAAAACTTCAACTGAGTGCCAACACCGATACAGGAGACAACACGGTCGCGGTCAACCTTCTGAAGTGGCTCGAGGCTCCTCAGCAGGGTCTCGGAAAAATGACTGTAGCCCAGCATTACAACCAGGCCGTAGCTACCTACGGTCAGGAGATGGCCAACATCAACAACCGCTTGGCCGACCAGGAAGTCATTACTCATATGCTGACACAGCAGCGGGCCGGGGTCTCAGGTGTATCACTCGACGAAGAAATGACTTCCATGATCCAGTACCAACGGGCTTATCAGGGGTCCGCCAAGCTCATCTCAACTATCAACGAACTGTTCCAAACCATCCTCGCGATGTAGGTTTTGTATGGAAGGAACACCTCAACTGTTTTGGTTACTGACCTCTCTCGGTGGCGGTGTTGGTTTTCTGGGTGTCGGGATCGCCGTGCGGTCGCTCATGGTTCACGGCTTCTTCGCCAACAGAGCGACAACCCAAAAGCCCGATCCCAAAGACACCCCTGCCCTCCCACTGCCCCCATCTCCGGAACAGAGCCGACTTGAAGGGCGCAACCAGATCCTTGAAAGCAGCCATTGGGTTCTCCAGCAGGAGTTGTTGGATTTGCGAGGGAAAATGTCCGAACAAGGCGCGCAGGTAGCCCGAGAAACCGCATTGCGCATGCACCTAGAAGTGGCGCTAGGCAAAGCCCATGAAGAGTGTGACCAGTTGCGGATTCGGTTCGAATCCGCAAAACAGAACCACACCGATTTGAATCTTCAGAAGGCGCTGCTCGAAGCCGAGAATTCCGACCTGCGAGTCCATCTGGACAAAGCCATGCAAGTCCCGATTCCTCCGCCTGCTCCCGCTCCCGCTCCACCCGCTCCGCGACTTGATACTGCTCAGTGCGAAAGAGCTCCTGAGGCAGCCATCCACCCTCCTCGCGCCTCCGCTTTGCTGATGGTAGGTTCACCCGGTGTCCTTTCTGCCATGGAAAGCTTCCCCTCAGCAGAACCAACGGTGGTTCCGGTCCGCAGCAGGACTTGGAGCATCGAATTGCAGAACTTCCGCCGCAGGACCGCCGAAAAACCCATCAAGCGCGGCAAAACCTCCCCCAATTCTAAGTCCCGATCAAAGTCCTGAGGCCGGGCTTTGACATCGGAGGCTGACCACTCGCAGTCTCCGCTAATGTCGTTCGCGTTCCGCTTCTTGGGCACAGGCACCTCGCAGGGGGTTCCCATTATCGGAAAGGAGTATCCGGAGGCCTTTCTGGCCAACCCTCGGAATCATCGACTGCGCGCCTCGATTTACATCGAGACGCCGTCTGTTCGATTGGTCATCGACACCACTCCAGATTTCCGGACCCAAATGCTCCGCGAAAAACTCGGCTATCTGGATGCCGTCCTCATCACACATGCCCATGCCGACCACATGATGGGAATGGATGACTGTCGCCGCGTCTGCGACCTCCGTGAAGGCCCGCTGCCGGTCTATGCCACGGAGGAGACCTTCCGATCGCTCCGCCGGGTGTACGACTACGCCTTTGGCGACCATCCTATTCACTTCAGTTATTTCCTATTCCTTTCAGTTATTTCCACCCGCAGCCCAAGGTCATAGAAGGCCCCTTCGAGATCGGGGACTTGCGCGTGACCCCTTTTCAACTACCCCACGGTCGCATGACCACAACAGGCATGGTCTTCGAACAAGGAGGAGTCAAGCGACTGGCCTATTTCAGCGACTGCAAGGAAGTAATACCCCCTGCGTTGGCCTTCGCCCAGGGTATCCAGGTGGCAGTTCTCGACGCGCTACGGCCCGAACCTCACCCTACCCACATGTGTCTGGACGAGGCTCTCACTACAGCCCGGCGCATCGGGGCTGACATCACCTACCTGACCCACCTAACCCATCACTACGACCACGATCGAGATCAGGCGGAATTGCCTCCGGGAGTCTCGTTGGCCTGGGATGGACTGAGGGTCCGGCTCGACTGAGCATCATGGAATCCTCCCCAGCGCCTTCAAAAAGGTTACCCGAAGATCAGGTCCGTGCCGCACCGATGACATGGACTTACCGGATTGCTCAGTGGCTCTCACGCCTCGCCTCCCGTGGTATTTACCGCACCCAAGTCAAAAACGTGGAGCATATCCCACTGGTCGGTCCGGTGATTTTGGCCTCCAACCATGCGAGTCTAGCGGACCCCCCGCTCATTGGTGGCTCGGTTCCACGGGCCGTCAATTTCCTGGCCCGGGACACCCTCTTCCAGATTCCCATCCTGGGCTGGTACATCCGCAAATTGAACGCAGTTCCGGTCAACCGCGATGGCGGTGGTGGTGCGGGATTGAAAGCAATCTTGGACCGACTCCACAATGGGGCCGCCATCCTCCTGTTTCCCGAAGGTACCCGAACCCACGATGGTCGTTTGAAGCCTGCGCGATCGGGCATCGGTCTCACAGTCATCAAATCAGGGGCCCCAGTTGTCCCTATCCGCCTTCACGGCACCTTCGAGGCTTGGGGGCGGCACAAACGGTTTCCAGGTCGGGGACGCTTCCAAGTGGTGGTAGGTAAACCGCTCTACTTCGAATCGTTACGGGCCGAGGCCAAAACCTGCGACAAGGATCGGCTGAAGGCTATTTACCAAGAAATCGCCGACACCATCATGGAGCGCATTGCTGAACTCTGATCCAGCAACATGATCCAGCAACATGATCCAGCAACAGAAGCCCATCGCTCACCGAAGGCCGATCGATATTCATCGGTCCTGACCGCGTAGGAGACAAAACCCAAGGGGGTATTACAAAACCAAGGCTCCGGTGCCCCATCCATGGCACCAGAGCCGTCAGTCGTTCAGTCCGTCAGCCCTTCACCTGATCCAGGGCCCAATTGACCTCAGCATCCGGAACGCGCTGACCCCAAACTGCCTTGCCGATTCGCTCAGCCAAGACGAAGTGGATCTCACCGGCACTCACCTTCTTGTCGAGGCGCATCGCTGAAAACAATTTGTCGCGCTTGTCTCCCGACAGCTTGATCGATGTGGGCAACCCGAGGCGCTCGAACAAGTTCTGAATGCGCAGGACATCGGCCGCCGGAAGACCTGTCCGACGGGCCGATAAATGAGCCGCAGCCACCTGGCCAATGCTAATCGCCTCACCGTGCAGCAATTTGCCGTAGCCGGAGGAGTTCTCGATCGCGTGGCCAATGGTGTGCCCGAAATTCAGCGCTGCCCGTAAGCCTGTCTCGGTCTCGTCTTGCGACACGATCTCTGCCTTGATGGTGCAGCATCGGGCGATGATGGCCGACAATATCGGCGACTGCTTCTCGAGAAGCCCGTCCAACTGTTTCTCCAACCGCTGGAACAGGGGGGCATCATAGATCACCCCGTACTTCACGATCTCAGCGATGCCGGAACGCAATTCCCGGTCTGGAAGCGTGGACAAGGTGTCCAAGTCACAAAGCACCAAACGCGGCTGATGGAAGGCCCCCACCAGATTTTTGCCGGCCTTCAGGTTTACCCCAACCTTGCCACCAACGGAACTGTCAACTTGAGCCAAGAGCGTCGTAGGCACTTGCACAAAGGCGATGCCGCGCAAGTAGGTCGCCGCGACAAAACCCGCCAGATCTCCCACGACTCCGCCTCCAAGGGCCACCAGAAAACTCTTCCGCTCAATCCGATGCGCAGCCAATTGATCGTAGCACTTCTGCACCGTGGACAGGCTCTTAGACGACTCACCGGCCTCGACCGTGATTAGAGTTGGGGTGAAGCCGGCCACCTTGAGGGATTTAATGGCCGCCTCTCCATAGAGCTTGCCCGCGTTGGTGTCGGTAATCACCGCGCACCTCGTCCCAATCTTGAGACGACGGCAACGCTCACCCAGCGTCGCAATGAGGCGGGTCCCGACTTGAATCTCATAGGAACGGTTCCCCAGCGGAACCTGAACAGTTGGCATGGACGTTGATGGTGAACCAATCTGGGCCCCGAAGGCAAGGCGGTCGGCACTGCATTCGATGAGCGCAACCATTCCGAAATAACAAAACCTGATTGACCCCGTTCCATGCAGCCTTGGCCAGTGGTTCTGGAAATCGCCCCGATGGGCCCCAGGTTTCTGAATTTCCCTTGGGTCGTTCCGCCGCCTGCGGGATGCTGTCCGAAACATGTCTCGTTGGCTGTCCTCGTCAGGTGCCGCCGGTGCCGCAACGCTGCTGAGTCGAATTCTCGGGTTCGTCCGTGAATCCGCCTACGCGGCCTTCATGGGCACCGGCCCCGTGGCCGACGCCTTTTTCCTGGCCTTCCAGATCCCCAACCTGTTCCGCAGACTTCTTGGAGAAGGGGCCCTGTCCTCGGCGTTCATCCCGGTCTTCAAGGAAACCGAGCGCAAGGAAGGCGTCGCTGCGGCTTGGCGAGTGGGGTTGGCTTGCACTTGGGCCGTGTTCCTGGCCTGCACAGCTATCTGCGCAGTGCTCTTGATCGGAGTAACTGTCCTCATCCAGTTCTCCAACATCGACATCCACACCGAGCTGATGTTCCGGCTCATGCGATGGATGCTGCCTTATCTCCCCTTGGTCTGCGTGGCAGCCGGTTTCATCGGTATGCTCAACGCCCGCAACCACTTCTTTCTGCCAGCCCTCGGGGCCACCATGTTGAATGTGGCGATGCTGGCGTCCATCTGGTGGCTAGCCCCTCGCTTCGGAGCCGAATTGCACCAGCAGGTCTTCGCCCTGGCCATCGGGGTGGTAGTAGCGGGTGTTGCCCAAGCGGCGTTCCAGGTGCCTTCTTTGGTCTCGGAAGGGTTCCAATTTCGATGGCTGAGCCCGTGGAAAAACCCGGCCGTCCGCGAAGTGGCCCGGCGAATGGGTCCCTCGGTGATCGGTGTCGCCGCGTTTCAGATTAACACGGTTCTGTGTCAAAGCTTCGCCTACACGCACGGCAGAGAAATCGTCTCATCCTACAATTATGCCGTGCGCCTGATGGAATTGCCCCAGGGAGTCGTGGGTATTTCCCTAGCGACGGTGCTGCTGACCGAACTCAGCACGCTCGCGGTGGATAAGAAATTTCCTGAGTTCCGAAGCACCCTGACCGAGGGGCTGCAGCAACTCATCTTCCTCACCCTGTTGCCGCTCGTGCTCCTGTTGACCCTCTCCGAGCCGATCGTACGACTGCTCTTCGAGCGGGGTCAGTTTCAGGCCGCATCCACCACGCAGGTGACGCTAATGATGCTCTGCCTCAGCCCCAGCCTCATGGCGTTTTCCCTCAACAATGTGTTAGCTCGAGCTTTTTATGCCCTCGGAGATACGAAGACCCCGATGCGCATTAGCCTGGCGGCGATCGCAGCAAATTTTATCGCCGCCTTTATCTCTATTAGCCTCATGCCGAAGGCGGGCCTAGCCATCGCCAACTCAACGAGCGCGACGCTGCAATGCTTCCTCCTCTTTTACGCGCTCAAGCGGAAACAGCCGAAGTTCGACCTACCGACCCTGTTCGCACCCGTACTCCGAATGAGTCTGGCCGGCGTGGTGGCCGCTGCCATAGCCCTAGCATCCTTTGGGGTTTGGAACCGCTGGATCGGACAGTCCGGACTTCCCGCTCGAATCGGTGCTACCTTCGTCCCTATTGCTCTAGCCTCAGCCGGGTATTTTTTAGC